>NZ_CP070376.1:0-54914 GCF_016917855.1 Halobacterium sp. GSL-19 | reverse complement strand
GCAATCGTCGGGGGAATTGCCGGTGGAATCGGTGGTGACAAGCTCGGTCGGAAAATCACGGACGTGGTTGGGAGTAAGCTTTCGGGCATGGATCTTAGTCCTCCAGACAACCTGTGGCCGGGCTCGCTTAGCCCGCCCGATGATCTCTGGGGGATTGATTTGAGTCCACCAGAGAACCTGTGGCCGGATTCGCTCAGCCCACCCGATGATATGTGGCCCAGTGGAATTGAGCCCCCGGATGGATTCTGGCCATCAGAGAGGGGTGGTAGCGACGGCACCATCGACGAAATCCTCAGTCTATTCAATCCTGATCCAGACGGTGACCCAATCAGGGAGGGCATCCAAGATCCAGTTGGGAAGGTATCTGTCTCACCGGATCATGCCATTGGAGACAAGACGATTGAGACTCCAACCGGGAAGAAAATCACTCTTGAATCTACTGCTCCTCGCAGACCGAAATCCCTCCCCAATAATTGGGAATCACGCTCTCACGCCAACCAAGAGCAGTATTTACTCGACCACACTGTCGGAAATTCCTCAACGTCGTCGAACGAGCCCTCAACTGGTTCGCCCGAGCCGCCTCGCGTTGATGTGGCTATCCAAGAGGTTGCAGCTCGCCTTGACAAGGGCACCGGGATTCAGGATGCGGTCCGTCAGGAGCTCGAAAACGTCTCGTCGGACATCGAAGCAAAAGTGTTGAAACAGATCCGGCGTGATATTCCGGACCGTCTCTAACTGGTGGCGTCTTTGACCGTGGCGTCGAACAAAACTAAGCGAGGAATGGTTCGGCGATTTCCCTTGACGGTTTTGTATTTGAAGAGATCTGTTGGAGATCCCCAGATCTCGACACGGTCATCCTCGAGCAGGCGTTTGTCACCGTCCCAGATCGCAGCGATGTCTCCTTGCCACTCGTCATCTGTCGTGGATACTTGCAGCTGGTAGTGATGAATGCCATCGCCGTAGAAATTGTATCTTGTCTGGTATATATATCCGTATGGATAATGCAGTGGAGTAGAGTCCTCTGTGTACTTATCAAAACCTCGGAAGAGCGTCTCGTATGGGACCTCTTTTGACTCCTGCTTGAGCTCTTCCGGGCTCTTTGTTGTTGTTGTCGGCTCCGTGCTGGTCTTCTTTGTTGACGTACTCGTCGCTGGCTTCGTGGTAGTTTCAGTTGACGCCGCCGCTGTTGGGGTTTTCGTCGGAGACTCTGTGGCGGCTGTCGTATTTGGATCCGTATCCTCACTCCCCGAACAACCGCTGATTATACTCACGGTACCTGCACTCACTGCTGCAAGGAATCGTCGCCGGTCCATATCACAGAGTCCGGTTGATTTATTAAAAATATTTCCGCATACACTATGATCTGATGGGTAATGCTACGCGGTGTTGAGTTTCTTCGCAGCGTGTCTTTTTAGCACATACCCAATCGCCGCAAGGACGACACCCACGATGGCGAAGATAACGCCATACACGAACATCCCGATAAAGCTGCCGACGAACGCCCCAGCTTCACTAGCAGTGTCTGGGTCAGCAAAGAGGTTTGGCACGTAGAATAAGATCGGCACCAACGGAAGAATTAGAGCGCTAATGTATAGTCCGGAGCCAACAACCTCACTCACCAGCCGCTTATTCCGAAGGTAGACCGCCGACCCAATCCATCCAAGCAGGAAGACAATACCACTACCCCCAATCGTTCCGAACCCCCATGCGAGCAGCGCACCAGGAATCAACCCGACAACCGCGGCTGCCACAACAATTGACAAAGCCGTCTTTTCGCCGTCACCCTCCACATACGCGCCCTCAACATCCGCAGTATCATCGCTGCTCCGCCCCGAATCGTCGTTATCGACGGCTGTTCCACAGTTAGGGCAGAACAAATCGTCGTCATTGAGAGCGGTTCCACAGTCAGTACAATAGTCCATACTCGGCGAATCGAATTGATTCCTGATTAACGTTCCCCCACTCGACTCGACGCCTCCGTAAGTATGCCAGACCCAATGGACATCGTACGAATTACAATCGATAGCGAGCTTGGAACAGGGATTTTCGAGATGTACTCGACAAACATCCAGCCCTCCCTACGTACAGGGTACGTCGTTGGCGGCCGTGGCCGCGGCTCGACGGTCAACGCCGTCCTCGGCCAGATTACCAACGACGGCGAAGACAGCAAACGAAAAGGCGTCTACCTTGATGCAGGTGGAGGTTCTCTAATTTGGTCCATCGGCTTCAGGCAGTGGTCTGAGTCAACAGGCCCAGATGGCGACCCGCTTCAGTGGGGCGATGACCCCGACCCCAGCGTCCACACAAAGACGAGCGCGAGCGGTGACGCCCGGGCCCTGAGCAAACTGGAGTGTCTCGTGTACTGGCTGGCGCAGTCTACCATCGACTCGGAAAACCCGGCGACACTGGAGTACGGCCAGCACTACCCAGATGGCGTCTACAGCGCGAAAGACGTCGTCTTCGAGGAGCCCCAGATTCGGAACGTCGCGGACGACGGCACGTGGATCTCAGGCGATCTCACGCTCGTGTCCGCAGCGAATCTCTCACAGATCCAGGATGCAGCCAGCCGCCTGATAACGTAACGATGAGCGAGACGTACCTCTACCGGCAAGCAATCCCAGAGCAAGCACAGACAGGCACCAGCAGCCAGCAGCGACGCCAACTCTCAAAGCTTGCAACCATCGACAGCGGCAGCACCGTCACAGATCTCGGCGGCGATCCTAACGAGATCACACTCCGCGGCCAGTTCCGAGGGCGATACGCCGACCTGATGGCTGAAGAGCTCGACGAACTGTTCGGTCCAGCCAACAGCTTCGACGTGGTGCCATACTACTCGTCGACTGGCCGACTCCGCGCGGCGGGCTACTACGCGCTCTCGAGTATGGACGTTGGTCGTGCTGATCCACGACGCGCGAGCGTGCAGACGTTTGACGGGCGCCTCACTCGCGAGGGCACCCGTCAGTCGCACCGTCGGAGTCTACACGTGCAGCCACAGCGCGTGCACCGGACCGATTACGGCAACGAGACGCGTGCGCTTGTCTCGATTCCCAGTGCAGCCAGCAAGCGCACGTGGTACAAGCGCGAGACCCAGGAGAGAGCGCCGGTCTCGACGACGAAGACACTCGTGTGTGAGGGAGATCAAGCGAATGTCGATCTCGTCGACGCGCAGACTGTTGACCTGTCACCGCCATACGAGCTCGTCTATGATGTCTCGTATGAGGCCGGCGGGCAGTGTGATGTGGTTCTCTGGGACGACCACGGCCGCAGCAAGATCGACGACACCGGGGTGCCCTCGTGGCAGTGGGTGTTCGCGACTAGTCACGAGTTTTGTGGGGTGCCAATCATCGACACCGGCAACATCCGCATCCACCTCGACGAAACCACCGGCATCACCGTCGACCAATACACAGACACCACCTGGACCACCCTCGACCTCCCCCCAACAGACTGGCACCTCCACGACGTCGACATCACCACAATAAGCCCAATCCGCATCGAAGCACACCTCACCTTCACACACAACCATAACAGCGACGATAGCTATACGCTCAGGATGCTCGCCCGCCGCGGCCGCGCCACCACCCAATTCACGGTGCCATCGTCGGTGAGCACCCCGACTCCAAGCGGACTGCGCGACTCCCTCGCCCCAATCGCGGATCCCTCAGTGCGCCGGCCAGCAAGCCACCTGGGGTTGATCGCGCGCAAGGAGGTGCGACGATAGTGGTCGTGTTCGACACGGCGAACACCACCCAGACGTATACGGTTCCCGACGGGGTGCACCAGCTGCAGCTCGATGTGAAGGGTGCGGGTGGTGGCAGCGGTAGCCGGGGCGGTGGAACTGGCGGTCGAGGTGGCCGTATCACGGGGCGACTCAGCGTGCAGCCAGGAGACACGCTCACAGTAGAGCTTGCGGCCTCCGGCAGCGATGCAGACGGGGATGCCGGTGGACGTGGTGGTCAAAGCCCATTCTATGCTGGCGGCAGCGGAGCACGATCGAATGCCCCAGGCAACACCACCGGCGGCGGTGGTGGTGGGGGTGGTGGGACTGCTGTCTACCATAACGGATCTCTGGTAGCGGTTGCAGGTGGTGGTGGCGGCGGTGCCGGTGAGCGAGGCTTCTTCTCTGGAACTCTTCGCAATGGGGGGAGTGGTGGTGGCGGTGCGCGCGGCGGCCAACCCGGCGAGGTGTCTAAGTTCGCTCGTGCCGGGGATCCAGGGGCTGGATCAGGCGATGATGGTGGTCGGGGTGGTGGCGTATCGCCGGATGAGCAAGACGGGCATCCCGGATCTGGTGTTGCAGTCGGTGATCTGTCGACTGTCCAGACAACAACTGGTGGTGGTCACAGTGGCGATGCGAGTGCAGCGATCACGCGCAAGACTCCCGCTGTGGCGTTGTCCTATGAGAGTGATCGCGAGGTTGTCGCCGAGATTTCGAGTGGGTGGGAGTTCGATCACTACGCGGTTGAGTTGCGGCGTGATGGTGGCGCGTGGGTGGCTCCGGCGGGCGGTCCAAGCACTCCAGCGAGCCGGGGGTCGTACTCGTACACGCCAGCGTCGGATGCTGCGTATGGGCGGCAGGTCGGTGTTGACTCGTCGTTCGAGCTGCGTGTGCGTGGCGTGCGGTCGGACGGGTCGTCGTCATCGTGGTCGTACTCGAAGCCGGTGTACACGTCGCCGGTGCCGCCGCACAACCCGGAGGTGAGCCGTCCGGACAGTGAGACGATTCGGCTTCATGCGACCAAGCAGTCCGAAGACCTGGCGGCTCTTTCCTACATTGAGACCGAGTTTCGCGTGGATCATGGAGATGGGTATGGGGACTGGCAGCGCCTCGATGCAGTGAGTCACAGTGAGGGATCGGCACTCAACGGCAGCTGGGATTCGAAAGGCGAGTCACTCACGTGCGAGTTCACTGTCGGAGACACGTACCAAGGAGGACATGCGATCCCCGCGGATTCACGAGTGCAGATCCGCCTGCGAGATCGCCAGCGAACGCCGACCCAACCCGGCTACGCAGTACGGTCAGAGTGGGTGTATGCTGACTACGGTAACGAGGGGAACGTCTACTTCGAGGATGACTTCGAGACGGGAGACTTCTCGAACTGGGATACGACCAACCTTACTGATAGCGCCTCCAGCATCATTTCTGGTGCGCCACCCGGCGGCGACAGTGGACTGTCTGGTGCCGACGAAGGCACGTACTACGCCCACCTCGAAAGCGGCGACTCCGTAGTCAAGACCCTCGGCGACCTCTCAAGCGAGTCGGATGTCATCGTGAAGTGCGCGATGGCAGCAGGGTCGATGGACAACAGCGGCGAAAACGTGAGTATCGACTGGTATGATGGGTCGACGTGGCGGACGCTGCACGCACTATACCACGAATACAACAAACAGGGCTGGGTCGACGTCTCGGCTCGCGTCCCGCCGGAATGGGTATCGTCGGATAACCGCCTTCGGCTTAGTGGCTACGGTGGCAGTGGGGACTACGGCGAGTGGGACCGCGTCGTCGTCTCAGACATCCTCCACGAGTACACCACGCCCGCCGCGCCCAGTAATCTCTCAGTGGACGCGCCAGCACGCCACACCGTCAGCGCTGACTGGACGACCAACGCGACCATCTTCCCGCCGTCGTTTATGGAAGTTCGCGTTCGTGCCAGCGGGTCCGGCAGTCCACGGGACAAATACCGTATCGACTATCCCAGGTCAACGGCTGAATTCGGCGTGAACGCCGGCTTTGACGAGACGGTGCCGGTGCGGGATGGCGAGCAGTACGACGTCCGCCTCGACGCACTGATACGGCAATTCCGCCGGGGCAATACCGACGCCTGGTGGCGGAGTACGTCCAGTGAGAAGACGGTGGTGACGCCGCTCCCCGCACCCACAGACCACACGTATACGAGCGTCACGGCGGTGGGTGCAGCCCACGCCTGGACCAGCAATCACAACTACGGCACAACGACACTCCAAGCGCGCCACGACGGCGGCGACTGGGAAGATGTTGTCACCGGCCTCGACCACGCAGACGAGACGTACACGATCACCAGCCTGCTCAACGGCGACCAGTACGACGTCCGTGCTGTCGCCGTGACTGAGCACACACAAACCAAGGAGGTGGAATAGGATGCCAGTACGCTACACCACGCTGCTCCCGGATGCCCAGCCGCCCAGCCTGGGTAACGGCGTCGAGGACGAGATCGCGGTCAGTATTCCCGATGTCACCAACAACGGATCGTACCGCCTCCAAATCAGGGAGACCAACGAGTCGTCGTGGGATGACACAGCGGTTGGGTTCGCCGAACAGACCGTATCGTCTGGTGGGGCGGCGTCGGGCACGGTGGAGACGCTGGTCACCGGTCGCGAGGATGGTGAAGCGTACGAGGTCCGGGTTCGGTCGGAGACCGAGCATCGAACTGGGGCGTGGACTCAGCCGGTTCGCATTGTCACGGCGTTCCCGGGTGCTGCCAACCCCTCGGCTGCAAGCGTCTCTGCGACGAGCATTACGATCACTGCCCAGGACAACGCCGACAACGAGGATGGCTTCACACTGCAGCGCGAGGAACAGATCGCCGGCTCGTGGACGGACCGACGCACCATCACCGCCCAGGATGCTCACAGCGGGACAGGGTCACTCTCGTTCGTCGATGACACTGCAACCCCCGGGCGGTCCTACCGCTACCGAATCACCGCCCACACCGAACACACGAGCGCAGCCTCCAGCTGGACGTCGTCGGTGTCCACACCCGACCTCGACGATAATGATCCACACCCGGCGGCCGCTCATCCAGTTCCCCCGCAGGGTTGGCATATCGAGCTTGACCATCCGGACACCGGGCACACTCGCCGACTCCGGCTTGCAGACGCGACGCCGAAGCCGCGGCTGAACGCGCGTCCGGAACTCGACATCCCGATTCCGGCTGATAATCACTGGGTTGAATCCGCAGCGTGGGAGGACGCGACGGTTCGCGCCTACCACAACGGCACGCGGCTCCCAATCGACACCATCGCAACCATCACTCCTGAGCCCGATCGTGTCACGCTCACGGCACGCGGCGGCAGCCACCTCCTTGCGCGCGCCAACGATGAGTTCACCGACGTTCGCGTCGAAACTGCAATCGAGGAGATTCTCACCACGAACACTGACTACGCAGTTGAGGTGGATGCGCCGCCGGCAACGACGAACCAGGAGTGGCGGACACTTGACACTGCGGGGGATTTCGACCTGCGGCCGGGTAGCGGAGGGCCGCATAAGCTAACTGGCGATGGCGGGGTGCAACCCCAGCAGACCGCGTGGATTCTCCCGCCGCAAGCGTTCAGCGCCGCGAAGACCGTCGGAGATGTGACAGAAAATTGGACGAGTAGCGAGGCATTAGAACTTCCAATAAACACGTCGACGGGAGCCTCGGTTGAGATCCCGTATCGAATCCCAGACGGGGCGTTGGGAGTAGCTGGCCGGGTTGCGATCGACGGCGGGGGGTCCCTGTACGCTCGCGTTGATGGCCGGCCATCGGATAACGTTGGATCTCAGATTGCAAGTACGATCTCCGGTGAGCCGACGCGAACAGTTGACTGGCAGACGGTGCCTCATGATGAGCTTTCAGGTGGTCTTGATGCGGGCGCTCAGAGTGTCTCACTCGAGTTCGTTGATGGAGGGTATCATGACCGCACAGGTGGCAGTGCGATCGTCGACTGTCTGGTTGTCTACGATCGGCGCTACTGGTCGGCTGACGACTTCTCGAATACGCTCACCGAGAATAATAAGCTGGACGGGCCACCGGGACTGTACGCGCCTGTGGACATCGAGTGGGAAGTGTCGCCGCTTCGACGCGCGACTGGCGGACAGCTGACTGCGTCGGTGTCAAGCACGGCCAACGGCCAGGCGTTGGGGCTCTCGATGACTGGGGAGAACTGGACGACTCAGTCGGGCACGACAGCGCTGGATGTGGATTTCGACTCCAGCACGGCCAGTTTCACAGCGCGCGTGACGCTCAGTGGGGTTGACGCCCAGTCGCCGGCGTCACCGGTGGAGTCGAGTGTGACACGATATCAGACGCGCCCGCAGGTGTTGGACTCGCTGACGATGGCGTTCGATGCGGTCGACAGTCCTGGCGTCACCGAGACGGTTGACGCGACGGTCGCTGACGCGATTACCAGCCTCTGCGACCGTGGGAATCTGATCTGGGAGGTGCAGTACGACGAGACAGATGGGACGACGGTTGTTGTGACGCGGCCTGGGCAGCGGCCAACACAGTCTGTTCGCGAGGAGCTCGTGGATTGGACGGTGACCAAAGACGTCGAGGCCAACCCCACAGCAGCGATCGTTCACGGCCGCAACGCGACGGTGCGTGAGGAGGAGTTCACGGCGGAGATTAACAACGTGGAGTTGTTGCATGCGCCGATTGTGGTGGGGTCGACGACAGTAACGGACGGTGATGGGCGTGAGTTCGAGCGTGGCGCGGACGCGGATTACGTGGTGGATCACGTGCTTGGGGAGATTCGCATGCCGAATCTGGGGTCGGAGTTGACGCGTGGGGAGTCGTATACGATCAGCTATGAGCGCCAGACGGTGGGGGAGTATTATTCGGTTGAGGGGAGTGGGCAGCCGGTGATTACGGATTTGCCGGGGGTGACGACGGAGACTGCGGCTGAGCAGGCAGCGTTGTATATTGTGGATGAGTCGGAGGGGCCAGTGGTGTCTGCGTCGTGTACGTTGGCTGGGTCGGAGATCGGGTATCGGTTGGCGCGAGCGCTGGATTTGGATGGGCTGCCGGATGTGGGTGGGTTGCGGGTTGAGTCTGTGACTGGGCAGGGTGGTGAAGTACAGGTCGAGCTCGGGCTTGGCCGGTCGGTTGGGGATGTTGTTGGGGAGTTGCAGGGCACGCTGACCGATACCGCCCGACAGACGTAACCCGCGCTTGGGGTCTGTTTGAGGTGATAACTCTGCTTTATCCCACCTAAACAGCACTATACTTTTGTTCGATGCAGAATGGCGATGTCGCGGCCTTTGACCGTGGCAAACCCGTGTCTGGGAGTCCGGACACTGGTCAGTAGATCACTATTCCCGGGGTTCACGCGGCGAAAATACTGGTTCGCGCAGCCACTGCTAAACCGTATGCTGCGATAGCGAGCTACTCTTCCTGATGTTGCGAAGATACCGCTATGATGCACAGGTTTCAAGTCTAAATAGAATGAAAGAAGGGGGGGGGTAGCCGTCGAGAGCGCGCTTCTGGCAAACCTATCAGATAGACGTTAGAAAAACGCCGGAGAAACCGCCGTCAGGACAGCGCCGCCGCTCACAACCAGCGCAAGCCCAAGAGAAACGAGGGGGTTAGTCCGGCGGGTCGAGGCCGTAGCTCTTCTTGGCGAACGTCCCGAACGAGTTCGGCGACACAGACGGCCCACCTTCGACTTCCCCGTTCAGTTCCAACTGCACGAGGATGTCCACGAGCCGCCAGCAGTCCCTCAGTATTCACGCTGCTCTTTGGTGTGTTAATATTTTATTACATCCTCTGGAAGAAGATGATATACGGAACAAGTCGGACTCACCGGTTTCCAACTATCGGCAAACTATTTCACCTTCTAACGCCAGCTGCTTACTAACCGCATTTCATGGACTTTCTCGACATTCAAATGGATGACCGTCTTTCCTGTAGAGAGAAACTGGACAAGGTACAGGAACTAACCCGAGAAATCGGTGGTCCGCCACCCAGCAGCCTCTACTACATTTCTGACATCCTCGAAGAATGCGTCCAGCAGGAACACGAGAAAGCCTTAGAAACAGTCTACCTGATCGCGAGAGAAAATCTCCTACTGCCCTCGACTGACCTCCGACACGGACTGAAAGCAGTAGGTCAAACCGATATCAAGCGAGTCAATCAATTCATAGAAGACAAAATCTCAGAAGACGATATCAAGAAATCCCACTACCTATCTCAGCTTGTTACCCATCTCTACGCTGGTCAAACATCCGAACTCGCAAACCAACTGGAAATATGGTACGACCGACATACGTACTTCTTCGTAAGAGCCGTTGAGAACACGCTCAAGTACATTCACAACGCCGACGATGAAAGCACAGAAGAAATCCAGTCTATCAAATCAGAACTCAACAACATAGCTAGGCAGGAGGGACTTGACCCATCGGATAACTTTCCAGGCAACTCGGAGCTCACCCGTACCTACAACCTACTCGAAGATCTGAACAGGGCTCCAGAAGACATTGACTACGAAAAAGTCCGAGACAACATCACCTCCTATCCCAATCTGGAGGGCTTCTTCAAACAGAAGCCATCGTGGCTGAGCAGACTGAAAGACCACAACAGGCACCCGCTTGCTGTCCACCTCTCACATCAATACTCGAGTGGTGAAGCAAAGAAAATCTTAGAACGTGAAGACACATCCCAGCAAGAACAAGGAGAGGCTAGGATATCACTCAAAACTACGCGCCTTCTGTCCTACTACGACCATTGCTTCGAAGTGATCCAGACTGGGACAGACCCCGACTCAGACCCTACCTCAGACCTTAGAGGGCGGTTATTGAACAGAGAGTCGTTTAAGAATGGTATCGCCGAACTGGAAATCATTCACGCACTCCGTCGAGAGTTCGGCACTGAGAACGTGGAAATCGAACCCGACATCCCGAACACTGAGAAACAACTTGACGCAAAAATACACTCCAGCGACACCACAATATGGGTCGAAATCAAATACCCTGATCCTTCGGAGTCAGCTGCAATCGGAGACCGCTACTCACTGGATATGGACCCAGAGTCCAGTCCGATCAGGAACTACGTCACCAAGAAACTCGAAAACCAGATCTCACCTGCCAAGCAGGAAACCGGAGACCTCACCATGTTCGTCGTGAAGAACGAGCCATCAGTTGTCGACAATACAGCGGTCAAAAGCTATGTTACAGGACCTGAAATGGCTGTAATTCCGAAGGACGAAGAAGATCCTGGACCCGTCCTTGTCCAAGGCGAATCCGGACTCGGACTCGACGAAGAAACCGACGACCTCGACTTCCTTGTCAACTACAGCACCGTTGGAAACGTCTCCGAACTACCGTACATCAACAGCCAGATAGCTGTTCTCAACGAACTTGACCAGGACTTGATGCAGAAACTGGCTTCAGCCCTCAGCGCCGAGAAAATCTACAAGAGAACATCAGCCACCAGTTGATAGCATCTGGTTCTGTGGAAATCCTCAGAATCTGATACAAACACCGTTCTGAATATGTTCTCTGTGTCGGTCACAGCATCCTCGGACAGTCAGTATTCGCACACATCGGGGCATATGAGAGCCTACGATAATCCCCGTAGTGTCCTCGATACGATTCACGCTTGATAATTCGGGCCGTCAAGCACGTCGTGATCCTCGCCGTCTATATCGGCTTTTGCAGCACGGGAAAGTGACCGGACCATCCGGATGTCGCGTTTGTCGCGGAACGGCCAGGTTTCGGTCCATCCCAACAGCGTCGAACGACGACGGCTGGATTCTCCTCACTGTTCTGAGAAAAGATGGTAATTCACTCATGAACGGAGGTGCGCTCAACCAGTCGGGCAGGTGAATCAACCCTGCTGGACCTATGCATTATTCCCTACCTTCGGAACACGTCCTCGTCTGTTGAGTTACGAATAGGTGGAAAGCGTTCACGAGCTCCGCAGTTTCCGAGCCGCTATCGCCCCAATGTTAGTGCGAGAGAACCCGGTATGCACAGTGGGGCTACTCGGAGGATTTACTCAACACCAGAATCTCGTCGCGCAGGATTATGAGTTAACCAAAATTGGAATGAAAATATCTTCTCAATATTATTTGAGCCCTAAGTCAAAAAATCTCTATAGAAGAATTTTAATAATCTGACTAAAATTGTAATGTTATGGACGAAGACGGCTGGGTTGCCTCTGATGCTACGAAATACAAATTCCACGACCAACGTCCAAACTGGATAAGTCTAGCAGCTGTTGCAGTGGCTGTCGACGATATTGAGGAATTCAATGAAGAATATTTTGATATTATTAAAAAGAAATCAGAGAAATACGGGATCCAAACCCAACACCCCATCATAAAAGACGAAGATATCACGCGTTGGGTGACTGATTGGGAGCGATCCAAGGCACGAAGAGAGATTGTCACCGAGCTGTTCGCCATAGATACACTAAGGGAGATACAATTCGTAGAGACCTCTCTATCTCCGCAGTGGGTGACGATATTCGAGGAAAACGAAGATAACAAAAAACGAGTTAATTCCCAGAAATTCATGAACAATTACCTAGAAAAATATTATAACGTAGTGGCTATCTGGGAGTATCTCCGGAAAAAGAAAACCCGACCTGAGCATCTTCCGTTTCAACAGTGGCCGATTCACAAGAATGTGATGACTGATGACTTCGGTGGGCAGATTTCCGAGACATGGTTAGATGTTGGCGATCTTGCGGACCAAATTGAGGTGATTCCACAGGGTGACAAGACGTACCCACTTCTTTCCCTTGCGGATCTCACGATGGATATGGTCAAGCAACAGGTTGAGAATTGGGATGTACAGGAGATTTACGAACTGCTCAAGGAGATTACTCCAGAGGAATCCGCTTGGGTTGATTCCAAAGCAATCAGTCACGGGGATGACTTACAGAAAATGGTGCCTCACACTACGGATAGCATCCGGAGTATTCAGCACTATCCTTCACCTACAGTATATCTGGATAGTGGAAATCGATTCAAATCTAAGAAGGTGAAGTCTCTTGATTTCTTTGACGATGCCTGCAAATACGCTCAAGAGAACGGGGGTTGTGTGAAGTTCTTCAATGAGTCGCACGACCGTGACTTCATGTCTAGCTCAGATATTCTCGTAGCCCTTGATGAGTCCAAGCTATCTAACCTTCGTGACTACGAGGAGATGAATGACAAAAAGTCGGTGACGGTGCTCACGCAAAAGGAAGCATCTGAGCGTTTTACAGAGGAACTCTCGATTTGACCAGAGTAGTAACTCAGGATATAGAACAGCGTGGTTCCGGGGAGGGAACCACGAAAGTTGCGCATCCCGGAGAGGGACGCGCGTCAACTGTTACTCCATCCTGCTAGCACAAATAGGTTACTGATTATCACGAGAGTTACTTTGACTTACCGGGGCTGGCCTTTACCCGCCCTGTCATCAGACCGTTCGAGGGTACGATGGATTCAGAAACCAAGACCGCCACTGAATGCTTGAGTCGCCTCTTGACGTTCGGTTCAATAGAACGCGAGCAGCTGCTGGTTCGTGCGGGCATCAGCGAGGTCGAAAAACAGAGTTCTCTACCAGGGAAACATGACGGGGCAGTACGCGATCGTGCCTGTTGACGAACTGGTAACTAATGGCGAAGCCAGCGAAGGAAAGCTAGGCTTCGACACCGAACCCCAGATTGAGGAGATGCAGATTGTCGGCGAGACTGCCCATGTCGCTGCGGGCGGCAGCGAACACGTCACGCTCCACAAGGGTGGGGAGCAGATTGCAGAGTTCGACTCGTAGGGCGATTACGGGATGCTCTGGGTGCCCTATAAGTAGTCTGGAATTTGGGCTCTGTATTTCAGAGGTGCCGCCGGACGTGGCTGCCTCGAGGTCGGCCTCACGAGCGACGACATCCGACGAGTTGAGACTGATCTCGAGTTCCTCATAGCTGTCATCGAAGCGTTCCTAGAAGATTACTGCACGGTGTCTCCGCTGCTCTGTGGAGTCAAGATCTTCTCAGTCCGCGAGGAGAGGGGCGCGGTACACGCGTGAGATCGACATATTGGATTGCCAGGTGCGCTTTCACGTCCGCCGGGCCGATCGGAGAGACAGGGTCAGCGAACGCCACTCGAAGGAGGTCTGGCCGCCCGTCCACGTCGGTAGTAGTCATCATCGTCGTAATAGTGCCTGACACTCCACGGTGGCTATACGACCGCTACGCACGTCCCAGTGATCCGTGAGTCGTATCACTCTGGTTCGCCGCGTTCTTCAAGGGCTTCACTGCGTTCTTTGACTTCCTGGGGCGACATGCTTTCAATGCGTTCAATGCCCAGGGCAACGACGAGAGGATAGTAGTACCGTGTCTTCGGCAGGCCCTCACCGAGCTCCATCTCATGCTCCAAATCTGTCTGCTTGTACGTCCTCGTCAAGTCCTGCTTGAGGAACTCGGGGAGATAGAAGCTCTTGGAAGCCCACTCGCTCTTCACGTTCTCCACGTGCATTGCATTTCCTGCACTCACCTCGCTCTCTGCACTCACCTCGTTCGTTTCGTTCTGGGAAGCCACTGCGTGCTCCTCGCGAGCGGGCTGCTCTGTGTCCCCTGCCTCCTGTTCACTCTCTTCGTCATCGGCGTTGTCGAAGCGCCGACTGAGTCGGTCGGCAACATCATCGCGATCACGGTTCGGCATCAGTCGCTCACCTCCTCAAGCGCAGCAGCGATATCGTCGTAGACAGTAGTCATATCAGTGTCCTCTGCCTCCTCGCCGAAGATCGAACCCTCACTCGCGAGTGACCGCTTCACAGCTGCGCGATTCCGGACCTCAAAGACGGGCGCACGTCCGTCGAACGTGTCGCGGAACCACTCGATAGCGTCGGCCTGTTCGTTGTCGAGGGGGTAGTTGACGTTCGAGATGAGGAGTGCCTGCTCGGTGATTTGGACGCCGTAGTCGCGCTCCAGGCTCTCGATCTGGTTGAGGAGGTGCTCGATGGCAAGGACGCTGGAGTCGGCGGCCTCGACGGGAATGAGGATATCCTGTGCAGCCAGGAGAACGTTGTCGTTGATGGGGCCCAGGCTTGGCGGGGCGTCGATGAGGACGTAGTCGTAGTCGTCGAGCTGGTCGAGGACGTCCTCCATGCGTTGCCGGGGGCGCCGGCCGGACGCGATGAGGTCTTGCTCGAGGCGGAACATATCGATGTTCGCCGGCAGGACATCGAACTCGGGGTGTTCGACGATGAGATTGGTGGGGTCGTGGTCGTGCGGCGAGTTGATGGCGTTGTAGAGACTTGGTGGGTCGCTTTGGTAGGCGTCGCGGAAGCCGAGGGTGTTGGTGAGGTAGCCCTGGGGGTCGGCGTCGATCGTGAGAACGTGGTGGCCGCGGGCGGCGAGCGCGCCGGCGATGTTGATGGTGTTTGTGGTCTTTCCGACGCCGCCCTTCTGCTGAGTGATGGCGAATGAGTTCATTGGGTTCTGTGCATGCAATGCATGCACTGCGTAAAAAGACTACGTCAGACACCGCCGGATAGTAACCAACAACGCGGCCCAGGCGGTTGTCGTGTTGGTTAAGGCTCAGCGGCGGGGAAGCCCAGTATAGAAGTTTCCAAGGCCACGTTCAGTATCGCCGCTTCAACCCCACAAGGGTCCATCTGGAAGTTTTCGACGGGCAGGGCTTCCGGGGAATTCAAAACACTCAACTACACCCGGCTGCACAGTTAGAAATGGTTCGGGTGAGGCCACTCTCACCTATTACGACACTCCCCAGCGAGAGCTCCGATTCTCGATTCGCTTGGTATCGCGGTCGTATCTATCACTCGGTATCAGATGTTGTTAATGAGACCATCTGTACGGGATCAGGTGTGAGAGCTGTCTCCGTTTCCTAAGTTCCTCGCTGGCAGTAGTTTCGAATTTAGGTCTTATATTTCAGAGGCCTGGCTGGGGTCTTCTCGAAGTCGGCCGGATACACGACTCTGAGTGTTCTTCCCCCAGCAGGTCAGGGGAGTTTCTCCTCTGGATGATCTTGGATTGGATCGGCTCGTTCTGTGGCGCCATTTACGCCGGCGTATCCCACGGCAGCGAGTTAGTCCATGCAATGAGGTATAGCTGGTAAAATCAAGACTACTGCTAGTCGAGGTCGATGCCAAGACGCTCGGCAGTGTCCTCGGTGGTGAGGAGCTGGTCGTCGTCGGCGTCGCCGAGAGCCTCGCCTCGTTCGGGGAGGACTGCGGCTTCGTCGGGGAGCATCTCGGCGTTGTCGGTATCCTCCGGGTTGTCTCCGTCTACTCCCATACCCATTCATTCCAATCGCGTGGCCATAACCCTTGGTACGGGCAGCTTCAACCCCACAAGGGTCCATCTGAAACCTCGCTGCTCGCTATCGGGTCGGGCCTGTGGGTTGGGCTTCAACCCCACAAGGGTCCATCTGAAACACCGTCCCGTGATTCGAGGAGCTGGCGGTATGCCGCGCTTCAACCCCACAAGGGTCCATCTGAAACCCTGTTCGCCGGCGCCGCCGAGTTCGACATGAGCGGCGCTTCAACCCCACAAGGGTCCATCTGAAACCATGACCGATTCAGCCACGTGAACACTCCTACACCCGATCTCTACTTCATTGTTTCCGTCGACCTCCAATACCCCCCAAACCCCCCGGGGGTCGATGGAAAATCCCACTCCACTGGAGAACTCACAATCCTCCCCGTCGACTAGCAGTACTCTCGAATTTAGGTCCTATATTTCAGAGGTGTCGCCTGGCTGCGGCCTCCTCGAAGTCGGCCTCACGAAGCCCATGACACACCTCAAGCCCAGTCGCTTGCACTCCAGGATGATCGAAATGATACGGGGGTCCGCGCCTGAGTGCGACCCGGAAATTGAATAGCATTCGAAAGAGATCTGGCC
Organism: Halobacterium sp. GSL-19; assembly: GCF_016917855.1. Classification (NCBI taxonomy): domain Archaea; kingdom Methanobacteriati; phylum Methanobacteriota; class Halobacteria; order Halobacteriales; family Halobacteriaceae; genus Halobacterium; species Halobacterium sp. GSL-19. Next base: position 38,331 of record NZ_CP070376.1, on the reverse strand, counting down.
ACCCGGCGACATCAGTGGACGTCTCGCGCGTCGGCCGGATACACGACGCTGGGTGTTCTTTCCCCGGCCGGTCAGGGGGGTTCTCGTCTGGACGCTGGATTCAGTTCCTTCTGCGGGGCCATTATCCCGGGTATCCCACGGCGGCGAGTTAGTCCATGCGGTGAAATAGAGCTGGTAAAATCAAAACTACTGTCAGCCACAAGTATTAGAACGGTAGGGTCTGGATTACCGGTATGGTTTCTCGCTTGACCGACCGCTCTTGGCGCGGGCTTCAGATTTCACCGTTTTATCCCGCCGACAGCGCTGATATGGTGGAAGTGATGCGATGAGAGTGCTAATCGACTTGGAGGCAGAGATAGACGCCACCTACGACCCGGAATACCACGGCCGACTCCGGGCGCGAATGTGGGACGCGCTCCGCGACACCCCATACGACGAACACGGCGCACAGACACCCGGGTTCTCGTTCTCCAACCCGTTCCCATGGGGTGATCTAGAAGAGGGCGACGAACGCCAACTGCTGGTCGCCACTCCCCGCGAAGAGCAGTTGGCATACATTGTCTCCGACCTCCTCGAGAACCCAGAGGTGCACGCGGGGTGGATGCCGTTCAGCGTGACGGACACACGAGCGCTCGATCCCGATGTCGGCCCACCTGGCACCGAGGGCGTCCTCGAGACTGCGACCGGCGTGTACGCCGTCACGCCGCCGCAGTACCTCGACAACCCCGACACGCACGACGAGACGTTCTGGCGGCCAGAGCACGGGATGGAAGCGTTCTTCGATCACGTGGAGACGCAACTCCAGCGCAACCACGATCGGTTCATGCCGGACGGTGACCCGGGGCCAAAGGAGGTCGACGCGCCGCTGTTCGAGTCGTACGAGATGATCAAGAAGCTCTGGCTCGACGTCCAGCTGTCGAGTGACGTGGAGTGGACGGTGCTGGTGTCGAAGTGGCGGTTCCCGTATCGCGTCCGCGACGACCACCACCGCCGCCACCTGAACCTCGCGTTGGACGTCGGCATCGGCGGCCGGACGCCGCTCGGCTTCGGCTTCCTCAACAAGCAACTGGAGAACGATGAGTGACATCGCCCTCGACGCCGACGGAGACACGGACGACATCGAGGAGGTACTCCTGGACCGTCCGATGGCCTCGCTGTACGATGTCGCCTACCTATACGGGAAACTCCATGCGCTGAACACGGCGAAGCAGTATGATGTGCCCATCGACGACCGGTACGTCGAGAGGATGACCAACGAGTCACGCACCGGGTACTACGAGCAGGAGGTCGGCCTGTTCAGCGTCCTCGTCGATCTCACTGGCGACAGTCCGACATTTGGCAAGGCCAGCGAGTTGGACGAACGACCGGACGACGATGTGTCCCCGTTCGTCGTCGAGTCGCTCGACCGCGAGAAGATGCTCCGAGTCGGATTCAGCCGACAGGGCAGTCGGGCGGCCGGCCACAACATGTCCTTGGCACATGATGTATCGAAGTCGTCCGAGGACTGCGACAAGTACGTCAGACAGCTGTTCGACCGCTGGGCGGCGTCCGACTCCGTCGCGGATGTGGCTGAAGACCACGACGACGGCTGGATCCTCGAAGGCCTCAGAGAGGTCGGAGAAGATAGCGACCTGATGGACACCATCGAGGAAAACGTCACGGATTTTCTTCAAGAGACATTCGGAGACGAGTTCAACGGCGTCCTCTCCGTGCGCCTGAAGCTCCCCGGCACTGGCGGATACATCTATCCGGGCGAGGTGGAGGTGCTGAACGATGCAATGATCTACAGGTGGGTCGAGAAGCGGATGCGGTCGTACTCGGCGGCCGACGATGCATCCGGCGACGGTCGGGGACTCATCACCGGGAACACGGGCGAGGTGTTCGGGTTGAGCGACTCCCCGCTCGAGCGGTACAAGGGGAAGATGGCCGAGAAATTCCCAAATCTCGTCGTGGACAAGAGTTGGCAACAGCGCCCGCTTACCGCCGAGGCAGCGTTCGCCGTGGCATCCGGCGCGCCGTTGCTGGAAAACTTCATCCAAATCCTCGGCGAGAACACAGCGGCCTACTACGTCCCGTACGTCTCAGAACCGTCGGTCGAACAGGCAGTGGCGCTGTACGAACTGGCGATGGACGCCACGGACAACAGCGGGACGATCGTCGACGTACTCGACGACGTGGTCAATAACCCCGTCAATCCGCTGCACGACGACCTCCAGATCCACTACATGGCGGTCTACGAGCCGGGGAGAAAGCGCAAGTTCATCGAGGAGGAACCGTGCGTCGACCCGAGTCGGGTTCGCGCCATCCAGCGGGCACACACCGACGTGCTGACCAACGGCCTCGTCGCGCCGGACGGCGACAGCCCGCCCCTGTTCCCCTCGCCACCGTACGGTCGGCTGACTGACGACGGAGACGACGAGCAGGGCAGCAAGTACCTGCGGACGAACACGCCGGTCGTCACCGGCGTCCTCACGGGGGGGTACTTCCAGAGTACCTTCCGCCACCAGAGTACGGACGAAGACAGGGACGACCACGGGACGACCGACCTCCGCGCAGAGGGGACGAGTACCGCCCTCGCCTCCGACGGCCAGATGGATCCGGACTGGCTTCTCGCACAGTACGTTCCCCGATTGATCAGCACGCAGCGCGGCGCGTTCGAGGACGGTAACGAGCTGCCGGAGTCACTGCTCACCCGCCAGTACGTCCAGATGCAGGCACTCGCCAGCGCGGGCGTCCTCGGCGACACGTCCTCGGACGACCCACGAACCAGCTCAGCAAGCACTGAACACATGAGCAATACGACCGACTTCAGCGACAGAGACGACCGACTCGAACAGTTCATCGACAGCCATCCCGCCCTCGACGAAGACGAGGAACGCCGCGCGGCGTTCCTCCTCGGCGCTCTGGTCGGCCGCGTGGCCGCCTACCAGAGCCGCAACGGAATCTCCCGAACCGTCATTCGCCAGCATCCTATCGACGCGATGACGCGGCGGCGATTCAACACCACGCTCGGCAAGGTGCTGGAGAAGAACGCGCACTACTCGGACAGTGACGAGAACGCGGGAATGCTGATGAACGACCGCTACATCACGCGGCTGAACGATATCGTGAACCGACAGACCCCCAAGGAGTGGGCGCTCTCGACCGACGACCTCCGGATGCACTACGGTCTCGGCCTCACTTACGGGAAGAACGACACCACACTCGACGACGCAGACGAGGACGGAACCAAAGCGGCAGCGGCCGAGGCACAGACTGACGACTGACCCCTTTGATCAACCAAACACACCACCACCAATGACAGAAAACACCGACAATACGATCCAGAACCGCTCCGAAATCGCATTCGTGATCGACGCCAAGGACACCAACCCCAACGGCGACCCGCTCACCGCCGACAACGAGCCACGCATCGACCCCGTCACCGGTCAGTGCGTCGTCACCGACGTCCGGCTCAAGCGGTACCTCCGCGACCAGCTCGTGGAGGATGACCACGTCGTGCTGATCGCCAACCCCAACGACGACGTGCTGACCCGCGAGGAGATGTACGACGCCGTCGAGGCGGAGATGGGTATTAGTACTGACGAGGCGGAGCCCGAGGAACTCCTCAATGCGTTCGTCAAAACGGCTGCCGACGTCCGATACTTCGGGGCTACTATCTCGCTCGACACGGAGTTAGCCAACGATCTCCCAGACCAGTTCGAGGGGCCGGTTCAGTTCAACCACGGCCGCAGCTACCACGAGGTCGCCCGCAACACCGAATCCAAGCAGCTCGCCACGGTCATCGCCAACGAGGACGACGACAAGGAAGGCGGGAAGAAGGATCAGGGCACGTTCGCCACGGACAACCGTATCAGCTACGGGGTCATCGGCTTCGGCGGCCGCATCAACGACAACGCCGCTGCGGACACTCGCCTGAGCGAGGAAGACGTCGAGCGGCTTGACACGCTCTGCTGGCGGGCACTGAAGAATCAGACCGTCACCCGTTCGAAGGCCGGTCAGCAGCCCCGTCTCTACGTCCGCGTCGAGTACGAGCGGGACGGCTTCGAAATCGGACGTCTCAACGACCGCATCGGCGTCGCCAGCGACCTGCCTGAAGACGAGATCCGGGGGACGGACGACTTCCACCTCGATGTCTCAGAGCTCGTGACCGCGCTCGCCGACAACGAGGCCCGAATCGACACCGTCCACATCACCGCCGACAGTGCCGTGGACTTCGCGCTCCCCGACGGCGAGACGGGCGACCGTGAGGCCTTCTATGCCGCCCTCGAGGACGCCCTCGGTGTCGAGGCGGTCGACACCTACGACGTGTACGAGCGGTACACGAACTGACATTACTGCCCGCCTCTCCACATATGACGCAACAAGACCTCACCGACTACGCGTCCGACGGCGACAACACACCATCAGCAGACAACGAAGATGAGCCATCGGATTCGCGGTTCATCCCCAACACTTGCATCGGGTTCGACGTGACCGCCGACTTCGCCCACTTCCGGAAAGTAGGCAACAACAGTGCCAAGCCCAGTTACCGCGTCCCGCCGCGGACGACCGTCGCCGGCCTTCTCGCCGGGATAATGGGAATGCCGCGGGACAGCTACTACGACCTCTTCTCCCCGTCGTCGTCCGCCATCGCGGTCGTCCCGAAGGAGTTATCGCACACATACACGATGGGGATTACGACAGTCAACACCGATGCAGACGTCACCATCAAATATCTCCCCCACGAGAAGAGCTACCACCACGGGGCGGAGATGCTGACGCCCGAGTCTTATGTGAAGTACGACCGTCAGCGCGACACCTACGAGATGCTCGTCGACCCGGTGTACCGCGTCTACGTCGCACTCAACGACGAGGACGTTCACGACGAACTGCGGGAACGGCTCGAAAACTCGCGGTACCACTACTCGCCGGCACTCGGCCTCTCCGAGTGCATCGCCGACATCCGAAACGTGGACACCCACGCGGTCAAGCCTGGCGACACGGACGCCGTCGACTCCGCTGCGTACGACGACTCTGCGGTCGTCCCTAGACCTGGCATCACTGTTAACCGCGAGCGAGCACCGCTCTACATGGAGGCGACCGACGGCGGTCGGCGGACGACCGCGTTCGGCAACATCACGTACGCCACTGGCGACGACCGGCTCCCGGTTGACGCCTCGCGAACACACGCGGTCGGCGACCACGAAGTCGTCCTCTACTGACACGCGAATGATGACCTTCGAGCAGTACATCTCGCACCCGGCCAAGACCGACGGCGGCGAGCCGACGCTCCTCATCGGTGAAGGTGGTCAGTTCGACGACGAGGGACACCTCCAGACGGTGGCCGACCGAATGATGGAGGCCTGCCGCGGGCAGATATTGGCCGACGGGACACCGGCAGAGTCGGTCGCGGAAACGATCGGCCTCACTCACGACTTCGCCAAGCTGACCAGTTGGGCCCAGAAGCACCTCCGCGGCGATCCCTTCCAGCACTCGGACGAGTACCGGTACCACGCCTTTCCGAGCGCCCTCGTCACCCTCTACTGTCTGCTGGAATGCCGCGGCGAGATCGGCGATCACGCCGCCGAGGTAGCCACGCTCGTGGTCGCTGGCCACCACGACACGCAGTCCCCACCGGAGCCCTCCAAACTGGCGGAGAACTACGGTCGAACCACCGGCAAAGTCCGAGAGAAGTACGAGCGCGTCGGCGAGCAATTCAACGACATCGGCGACGAGGTGCCGGAGCGGGCCGACCGCATCATCCGCGCCGCAACCGGCGGAGAGGGATCGTGGGAGGACTTCCTCGAATGGCACGACGACCGCACGGAACCAATCGGCGGCACCCACGACCATCTGATGTACTTCGCCCGAATTGCTGATGGAAACGCGGTGGATGGCTACTACGGGGACGTGGTTCGACTCTGGACGGCACTCAAGCTGGCCGACCAGACCGCGGCGAGCGGTCTCGAAGACGACGACATCGGCGGGACACTCCCCGACAAAGAAGCTCTCGACCAGCACGTCGACGATCTCGACGACGGAGAGGGCGTACTGGCGGATCTCAACGATCTCCGCGACCAGGCCCGGAAAGACGCGACAGAGAACGTCGAAGGACTCGTCGAGTCCGACGATGTGGGCCTGATCACGCTTCCGACCGGATTCGGAAAGACGTACGCCGGGCTCTCCGCGGGCCTCCGGGCGGCCGACATCAATGACAGCAGACTGGTATACGTCCTCCCGTACACGAGCATCCTCGACCAGACCGCGAGCGAGATCCAGGCCGTCTTCGGCGTCAGTCCCTACAGCAAGACGTTCACCCTCCACCACCACCTCTCGAACACCTACACCGGACTCGGTGACCATTACACCGACACCGACATCGGCCGCTCACCGGGCGCTCTCCACGCTGAGTCGTGGCTAAGCGGGCTCACTCTAACGACCACTGTCCAGCTCTTCGAGTCGCTCGCCGCCCCGACGGCGCGACAGGCGACCCGTGTGCCGTCTCTCCGCGAGTCCGTCGTCGTGATCGACGAGCCGCAGGCCATTCCCGAAGACTGGTGGCAGATCGTCCCCGCGCTCGTCGAGTTGCTCGTCGGCACCTACGACGCCACCGTGATCCTGATGACGGCGACACAGCCCGGCCTCGTCAAGTACGGCTCGGACGAATTGACCACGCGAGCGCTCACCGACGACACTGACCAGTACACGGACTTCCTCGCCGATCACCCTAGAGTCACCTACCGACTGCACGACACTGTCCGGACGGATCGGGGTGATGAGTACGCGACGCTCGACTATCCCACCGCTGGCGGTCGAATGTCCGAAGCGGCAGGGGACGGCCGGGACGTCCTCGCCGTCTGCAACACGCGAGCGAGTGCTGAAGAACTCTACCAGTACGTCACGCCAGTGGGGGGCGTGGAGGAGAACGAGCCGGTCGAACTCGGTCGTCTTCTCCACGACTACGTGGCCGAGACCGGGGAGTTGCCGAGCCCCATCGAATTCCGGCGACTCGCGCTCGACGCCGTGGCCGAGCGGGAGGCCGACACCGTCTACGCGTTCCTCTCGGGTGACGTGCGCCCCGACGACCGTCAACTGCTCATCGACGCCCTCTACGACGACAAGGCGGGCGACGAGGACGACCCCGGCCCGCTGCTTGATGGCGGCGAGTCGGTCGTCCTCGTCTCCACGAGCGTCGTCGAAGCCGGCGTCGACGTGAGTTTCGACATCGTGTTCCGCGACTACGCGCCCATCCCGAACATCGTCCAGTCTGGCGGCCGGTGCAATCGCTCGTTCGGTGGTGAGACGGGCGAGGTGGTCGTCTGGCGGCTCGCCGAACCTGACGACGGGAGCGCCATTCCGTCGCTGGTGATCCACGGCGGTGACGGCGGCGACGCCCTGCCCCTTCTCCGCGAGACCGGCCACGTCTTGCGGCGACACGCGGAGGACGGCACCATCGACGAGTCGACGATGGTCTCCGACATCGTGAGCGAGTTCTACGAGTCGCTGTTCGACGGGGAGTTGGAGCCCGGCGACGAGCGGCTGGCAGATGCCGTCGCCTCGGCGTCGATGTCGGAACTGGAGGGCGAGCACATGATCGATGAGATTGAGGACTACGAGGACGTGGTCGCCTGCCTCGCCGACGAGGAGCGAGCCGACCTGCTTGGTGGAGATCTGGATGCGGGCGACATCGGGAAGCATCCGGGGGCGCAGGTCAACACCGACCCGGACGGGTGGACAGACGAAGTCACGGTCGGAAACTCGCGGTACTTGCTAGTGGACACCCGGAATGCTTCCTACCACCCCGTGTTCGGAGTTCGATGAGCGGGTTGTTTCAGGTCGTCTCCAGTAGGGCGTGTGATCGCTCGCGTCGATCCAGTCGTTGTGCCTGCTGTCCGTGATCTCTGTCTCCTGCTTGATTCGGTGTCCGGGTACGAACGCGTAGTCGATGTGGGGGGTGATGTTCCGTCTTGTGCATGTGGGACGTCGCTGGCGACGGTGGTGTCCTTGTCGACCAAGTTGGGGTGTGTTTCGAGGGAGGGTGGAGTTGTCGGATGTAGCGTTGGCGCGGGTGCTTCAACCCCACAAGGGTCCATCTGAAACTCGTACTCGGGCACTCCCTCGCAGGATGGGTCGGATGCTTCAACCCCACAAAGGTCCATCTGAAACTAATGATCCTCGGCCCCTTCGAGGACACCGTCTCCACTTCAACCCCACAAGGGTCCATCTGAAACTGCCCGCGACGTACTCTCCTCCTACCTTGAGTACGTGCTTCAACCCCACAAGGGTCCATCTGAAACCGTGTGGTTGGTTCGCTTTGCAGGGTGAGTTCCATGCTTCAACACCACAAGGGTCCATCTGAAACCGTGTGGTTGGTTCGCTTTGCAGGGTGAGTTCCATGCTTCAACACCACAAGGGTCCATCTGAAACACGCAGCAGTTCGGCCTGGGGGAGGCTCTTTCGTGGCTTCAACCCCACAAGGGTGCATCTGAAACCATGACCAATTCAGCCACGTGAACACTCCTACACCCGATCCCTACTTCATTGTTTCCGTCGACCTCCAATACCCCCCAAGCCCCCCGGGGGTCGATGGTAAACTCCACCCCACGGAGAACTCACAATCTTCCCCCTCGGCTAGTAGTTGTGCGCCCGTCCAGCCGCCTCACTCAGCCAGGAGGCTGGTGGTACAGTCTACCCAGAGGGGATCCGAGCCAGTACCCACCAGCTGGTCCCAGAGGATAGGGGATTAGTATGCGACCGATCGGAGCCAGTCGAAGAAGTCCAGGATCTTTTTGCCGGCTGTATAGTACAGCACGAGGACAAGGAGGGACGCAATTACCGCTGTCCCGTACCACACGGCTTGAGTTGGATCGATCATATTTTGACGTATCGAATCCCAATTATAAACCCGTTCCTCAGAATCCAACCTTGACAGGATCTACCATCTACTATGTCAAGAACCTCGGCTGTGAGGTGGGACGTCGGCTACTGCGCTCGCCGATTCAACCCCATGAGGGTCCGTCTGAAACTTGAGCCCCAATTTTGTCAGCCATCTTGCCAGGCATCGGCTTCAACCCCACAAGGGTCCATCTGAAACAACAGCGCATTGCGTGGTGGAACACTACGCGGGTTCGCTTCAACCCCACAAGGGTCCATCTGAAACATCACCATTCACGCCCTTATGATGATGGCACTTATCGCTTCAACCCCACAAGGGTCCATCTGAAACAACACCAGCCTGTCCGGCTGGCTACCCTCTCTCTGGCTTCAACCCCACAAGGGTCCATCTGAAACGACGAGTTCGAGGAGCGCGACGAGGACACCCTGCAAGCTTCAACCCCACAAGGGTCCATCTGAAACGTGGGACGACGGTGTCGACGTACGATCTTGCGTCCCTGCTTCAACCCCACAAGGGTCCATCTGAAACCATGGCCGATTCAGCCACGTGAGCACTCCTACACCTGGTCTTCACTTCATTGTTTCCGTCGACCTCCAATACCCCCCAAACCCCCCGGGGGTCGATGGAAAACCCCACTCCACTAGAGAATTCACAATCTTCCCCATCAGCTAACTCGGTCACGGTTAGCTCTCGTATGACAGTGACAACGACCACGTTGCACACTCAGTCAGCTGTCGTCACCGCTTGGCCGGGGTTCCCGCAGCTCTCTCCTGAGCTTCGCGCTCAAGTGTCTTTTCGATGGCGTCAGCAATCCAGGCTTGAGTATCGGTAGATTGTTACTGGTCGCATTGAACACACGTTCCATGCCCTCCGAGAAAGCGGTGCTACTACGTTCAATCCGACGCTGGCTGTTACTGAGTACGTTCCTGCTTGGACTCGGCGTCGTTGGAATCGCAAATATGGGATACTTCGTCACAGATTTCCAAAACCAACAGCTGTGGCGCATTGCACGTGTTCTTAGCTGGTCTGTGACACTTGCCGCTGGAATCCAGTTTATCCGGACGTTTCCCTAACCCGGAGACAGCCGTCGCTTAACAGAGGGAACGCGCCCACACCGACCGGAGGTAGGATCAAGCCCACGCCGCCGGCCCGTTGGTCAGTGAGCCGGTCCCGGTGGCGGAGACCTGAGCTACCCCGTCAAGGATCGACTTCAACCCCACAAGGGTCCATCTGAAACGATGTGGGCGACAGGGCGGCAGTGGTTCCGCCCATCGCTTCAACCCCACAAGGGTCCATCTGAAACTCACCATTCACGCCCTTATGATGATGGCACTTATCGCTTCAACCCCACAAGGGTCCATCTGAAACCGAGGTCGTTGAGGTTCGGGTACAGCCGGCCGTGATGCTTCAACCCCACAAGGGTCCATCTGAAACGCTGCGATCACCGCAGCCATCGCGACCACGATCACGCTTCAACCCCACAAGGGTCCATCTGAAACTACACCTCATCGTAGACCGCTACCTCCCACAGGACGCTTCAACCCCACAAGGGTCCATCTGAAACCGGCTGTGGCAACAAGGTCGAATTTGGTCGCACCTGCGGGCTTCAACCCCACAAGGGTCCATCTGAAACCGACCCCTCACCGTTCAACTGGCGGGTTTCGACGTAGCTTCAACCCCACAAGGGTCCATCTGAAACTCGAGGAGTACGTCTTGAGATGCTGGTAGTCGCTGCTTCAACCCCACAAGGGTCCATCTGAAACCCCGCCCGTGGAGATCGTGGACGTGCATCGATGCGAGCTTCAACCCCACAAGGGTCCATCTGAAACGCCACACTCCGGGCACTTAAACCGGGGCGTCATTGGCGCTTCAACCCCACAAGGGTCCATCTGAAACTCGATACAGCGCCGGAGAAACTCACCGAGTTAGCGCTGCTTCAACCCCACAAGGGTCCATCTGAAACCTCGGCCAGCCCGATCATGATCGGTCGAGCACCCGTTGCTTCAACCCCACAAGGGTCCATCTGAAACAGTTGGCATGGTCAGGGTGGTCATCGCCGAGCCGGTGCTTCAACCCCACAAGGGTCCATCTGAAACTTCGTCGGCCATGTAGCCCTCGGTGAGCTTGTTTGCGCTTCAACCCCACAAGGGTCCATCTGAAACGAAACTCACCGTCACCTGAACTCACGCTCCTGCGGATGCTTCAACCCCACAAGGGTCCATCTGAAACTCGTCGCTTTGACCGATATGGAGTCCCTGTGTTCGCTTCAACCCCACAAGGGTCCATCTGAAACACGTTCACCGGGCCGTCCCCGTCAGCATCGCCGCCAACGCTTCAACCCCACAAGGGTCCATCTGAAACAAAGACGGTCGAGCGAACCCATACCTCATCCGCGAGCTTCAACCCCACAAGGGTCCATCTGAAACCGCGGCGCTGGCCGTCTCGGCGGACGTAGAGGACGTGCTTCAACCCCACAAGGGTCCATCTGAAACCATGACCAATTCAGCCACGTGAACACTCCTACACCCGATCCCTACTTCATTGTTTCCGTCGACCTCCAATACCCCCCAAACCCCCCGGGGGTCGATGGTAAACTCCACTGGAGAACTCACAATCTTCCCCGTCGGCCAGTAGTTGTACGCCCGTCCAGTCGCCTCACTCAGCCAGAAGACGCTCCATGCGGTCGAGGGCGTCCTCGACGCCGTCGCCGTTCACGCTCTCGTAGGCGTCGCGGGCGTCCGTAACCGCGTCCCGCAACTCGTCGACGTCGAGCTGGCTGGACGAGGCGTCGATGCGATGGCGGCCATCGTCGGTGATCTCGTAGAGGCCGCCGCCGAGGTTGTCGACGAGGTCAGCGGCTTTGAGCATTTGGAGCCGGTTCTGGACGTACTGTCGAGAGTATCCGGTCTTGGTGGCGAGGTTCTGAGGGAGGTTTCGGCCGCTGGCGAGGAGGTTGAGGATTTGTTCGTCGGCGTCGTTGAGTTCGTGCGCCATTCTGGGTGGCATATTTTCGCCCCTCTGGCATGACTATTGCGCGTTGACGATATAAACGTTAGGCCTGTATTTGACTAAAATGCTTGACGAAGCAAAGAATTAAGTACTGGCGTGCCGTACCTTTAGGTAGAGCACGGGATCCGGCCACCACAGAACGAAGGTGGTCGCGGGCGGGCCAACGCCCTCGACCGTGCTGGAGAATCCAGCAATGAGTACGAAACAACTCAACGCCAAAGACGGCATCGAAGCACTGCACAACGAAACCGACCCCCGCCCCATCCCCCAGGCGTGGCTCGACAACGCCCCGAGAGCCGACGTGGCCGCCGCCGAGACGGAGTACCACGCCGTCCTCCACACCATCGAGCGCAGCGTCGCCGGCGACACGGACGTCCTCGCCGGCCACAAGCAAGGGCACGCCGAGCAGTGGACAATCCACGTCCTCTACACGCGAGCGGACGGCCAGCGCCGCGTCGAACAAGCCTACGACGCCCGCGTCGTCGAGACCGCCGACGGCCTCCAGATCACGCCCCGTGGCCTGCGCGCCAGCATTGCCGTCGACGGTCGCGACATCACGCCGGTCGCCCGTCCACGCACCACCGACATCGAGCGCGCCCTTCAGGACCTTCACGACATCGATCCCACGGAGGCCAACGATGACTGACAGCGCGATCGTCGAATGCGACACCTGCGGCCGCACCGGCCTCAAGACCCGCATCCAGCCGACCACCTGCCCCCACGACTCCCTCGACAACGACCGGGAAGGAGTGATGTCGGTCACGACTGGCCCAGGCGACATCAACACGGGGATGCGTAATGACAGCCAGTAACCGTTCATCGAACGTTCAGTCGGTTTGGGACCCAGGTACTGAGTTCGAGATCACGCGCTCGCAGAGCCCAATATCTGAGGACGGGTTCAAACTCGGCGAGCCGAAATATTTGGAGTGCGCGCACTGCAGCGCGCGCGTGCTCCTCACTGAGGAGCCGTCCCCAGGCATCGACGAACTCCAGCATGACCCGTTTTGTGGCCAGCGGTTCGCGCGCACGACGTGGTGGCAGGAGCATTTCACCGCTGACAACGCCGGCTCGCCGTCGGCGTAATCACCGCGGCCTGTTTTAGTTTCACTTTCAGCGCGGCCCGCCAGCAATTAAACACCTCCCTGGAGTCGTCACGTGCATGCTCACCGATCCGTCTGTGTTCGATGAGGGATGGGTGCCCGGCGACTTGGACGATACCCGGGACGCAGAAACCACCGCGCTCTCCAGCGCGCTCATGCCACTCGCGAACGGCACCTCCCCGCAACCCGTCCTCATCGCTGGCCCGCCCGGCACTGGCAAGACTGCCACCAGCCGCTTCGTCCTCGACGACCTCCGCACCCACACACCCACCGCGACCGCGTACATCGACACGTGGACACATCACCGACCCTACCAGACGTTCGGCCGCCTCCTCGACGAACTCGGTAGCCCCCGCCTCGTCCAACCCCAGACGCCGCTTACCGTCCTCAGACAAGATGTTCGGGACGCACGCCCGGGCCAGGGCGTCGTAGTTGTGCTCGACGAGGCCGACCAACTCGACACCCTCGACATCGTCGAACACCTCGACGCGATGATGGGCGTCGCGCTCGTCCTCGTCGTCAACGACCGAGCCCGGTACGAAACCCGACTGCGGGACGCCGGCATTGAGCTTGGCGCGACCATCCCCTACGAGCCGTACTCCGTGCAGGAGTTGGTGGGGATTCTGAAGTCGCGGGCCCATGCCGGCCTGGACCCCCGGGTGTGTCGCGACGACCGCCTTTGGGAGTTATCGCGCGAGGCAGGCGGGAACGCGCGGGAGGCGATTCAAGGCCTGCGGGCGGCGGCTGACCACGCGCGCCACGAAGGCCACACGGTGATAACGCCCAGCGATGTATCCGCAGGGCTGTCGGCCGCCCGGGATCGCATCCGCCGAAAGACGCGGAGTCGGTTGCATCGCCACGAACGCGTTGTGCTCGACATCGTGGAGGACTTGGGAGATGCGAGTCGCACAGACATTTACGCGGCGTACCGGGAGCGTGTCGGTGAACAGGAGGCGAATGGAGAGCGGCGGGTTGGTGACTACCTCTCGAAGCTGGAGTCGTATAATCAGATCAAGGCGGTGGGTGAGTCGCGGGCGCGGACGTACCAACCGGTCGAGGTGTGGGACTCGCCATCCTGATTTGCTCGAAATTTCTCCCGTCGGCTAAGTATATGGTGGGTGTTGGTCGTCATGGATGCTCATCAGCGAGGAGGACAAGCAGATGGCGGCGTCAATCAGCTTTCGTCGCCGCCCGGTTCAGATTTCCCGAGGTGTCGTACCCTTCCTCCTCAAGGAACGTGTAGACAAGTTTGCGGAGAAGTTTTGCCATGTCCTCGTCGCGTTCAGCGGCAGCCATCCGGATGGCCTTCTTCTCTTCGGGCGTGACGCTGGTAGAGACCTGCTCGGTCCGTTTCATACAACAGTGTACTACACTGCACCACATATAAATTACCCCACTCAACAAACCCACCACTCAATGAGTGGAGTTTTACACCACTACGGTAGCTTTATAGTACCGCAGTGCAACACATTGACGTGATGCGAAATGTATGATGACCAACTCACGGCCCGGGCCGACAGCAGCCTCGTTAACGACATTGAGGCTGCCGCCGACCGGACTAACCTCAAGAAAAGCGAGGTGATCCGTCGACTCCTTCACCTTGGCATCAACGAGGTCGAGTCCACCGGCGACGTCGCACTCCTCACTGCAGGCCGTGAGAAAACCCCGGTCGACGCGGACTAATGGCCGCCCTTCCACGCCCTCGAACTCGTCACCCTCTCAAAGACGGCGAGTTCGCGGGCGCGGGACGGTGGCCTCGGAATAGCCCAGCTAACTACACCGAACAGAGTCCGAGACCACGATGACAAACTCGCTCACGCAAAATAACGCTGCCGACACGGAAAAGACCAGCCCCACGACCAACCACCCGATCGCCACCCTCACCAGCTTCCAGAAACGCATCCTCGCCGTCCTCGCCCAAGAGGCTCGCTACGGCCTCGCGAGCGGCCACCGCCGGCAGACCCTCGACATCCTCGCAACTGACGGCCCACTCACACCCACGACGATCGGCGACGAAACCGGCCTCGACATCACTCACGTCTCCCGCGTTCTCAGCGACCTGCAGGGCAGTGGCCTCGCCACCATCCTCAACCCGGACGCGCGCAAAGGACGGCTCTACGATGCCACGTCTAAAGGCACCGAGATCGCTGACGTCGCCGCAGAGGTGGACGGCTGATGTCGGCCGAGCAAAATACGCTCCTCGGCGTCGACGCCATCCAGCAACGGATGACGTGCTCGGCGCTGGTTGCACGACAGATCAAGGACGCGTTCGTCACAGTCGAGCAGCTCCTGGACGCGGTCGAATCTGAGAAACCACTCACCGAAGTAGACGGCGTTGGCCCGAAAACAAAGGAGGTCATCGAAGAGTGGTACGAGACATCCGAGGAACGAGAGCAGGACGCCCGCGCCGCCACGTTCACCAGGACGTCAAGCACCTCTGCGACGATCACGTTCCACAACTCGTGGGCGGACGCCCTCGGCATTGAGGAGGTGGATGCCTGATGGCAGACTCGGTCTCTTCGGAGGTCAAGGCGATGATTCGGGAGAGCCCGCCGGCGTGGGTGTTGGCGAGCCGGCTGAAGGACGCCTACCAAATTCCCGACTCAGAGTGCGAGCAAGTGCTGAAGTTCCAGTGGGAGGACGCTGATGGGTCGTCGTGGACGGTCCGCTGCAACGGCAGTGGGAGTCTCAAACTCTGGACTGGCACCCCCATGAGCAACGCGTTCCCCGACCCCAGTGGCGTCGAGGTACCCGCAGGCTGCCACTTCATCACCGTCGACGGTGAGGGCGTCCTGCTCGCGAAGCCTGACGGCCACGAGTTCTACTGCGACCGTGAGGACACTCGGTACTGGGAGGAGGCAGCGATCCGCGCGATGCACGCCCGCTGCCTCGAGAAGGGCGACGACCTCCCAGACATCCAGGGCGTCCTCGGCAACCACGACACAGGTGATCGCGATGAGTAACGCAGCGGGCCGCCCCACCGCGACGACTGGCGACCGGAACACGTACCCCGAACTCCGGGAGGACATCGGCGAAGACCCCGCTCGCTACCTCACAGATCTGAACGGAACGACGTGGGCGCGCATCCGCGGCATCCAAAGCGACCGCGTCATCCAAGCGTGGCTCCAAGTCGAGGAAGACCTCGGCCCCCGAAAACCCGTTATCAAGCGCCTGAACAAGCGCCGCCGCCAGCTCCGAGACGGCGGGGAGGGCGATGCCTGATGGCGGGTCCCGCCGTCAGCGAGACCCAGGCCGAGGACGACGACGGGCTGCCCGCGGACTTCGAGACGTTCCTCGAAGTCTCGGAAACCCGAGAGTGCGACAACTGCAAGAATCTGTTCAAGCCACGGTACATCGAGGACGGACTCTGCATGGGCTGCCGGTACAGCACCGACGACAGCGATAATCTTGTGACCGACGGCGGTCACCGGCACAACACCGATGGTCTCGACGGCCACCTCGTCGTCGAATGCCCGGACGACGAAGCCCATCTCTCCGCCGACGTTGAGACGACGAACTACTCGCAGACGCCGTCCGAGTTGGTCTGGCTCGATGAGTGCCCCGCGTGTGGTGCCGAGTTGGCTTACATCGAAGAGACCCAGCCCACGGAGGTGCTCGAGTGATGGCGGGCGAAGATTCCGGCCGTACAATCTCACAGCGGGGTGAATCCGATGCCAGGTAGCGAGGACCCCGAGTGGCTTACCGCGCTCGCCGAGTCGCTCCGCAAAGGCGACGAGGTCCTCGTGAACAACCGCTCGCGCCCGCTCACGGTCACCGAGCGAACGACCTCGGATGGCACTGGGAGCACGTACCCCCACCATCACGTCTGGATGGAGGGCAACGGGACTGAGTACATCCTCGTTCACCACTCCGTCCGGGAGTATGAGCCGAAACTCTACTCGGCGTCTGAGTGGTCGTGGCGGACCTATGAGGAGGACCACATCGACGACGAACTCTACTTCAAGACGGGAGCAGGCGAGAGTGTCCGCTCTCTCGAAGTAACTGAAGAGCGCGCCATCCTCTCGGACACGACCGCGGAGGAGTTCGTCGAGCCGACAGTCGCCGAGACGACGTGGGCAGGAGCCTACGACCCAGCTCCCGAATCGCCGAGTGGCGACGTGCTCGGCGGGTGCCCCGACTGCGGAGCGGACATCGTGGAGAGTCAAAAGAAAGCGACCTGTACGGGCTGCTCGCTGTGGTGTCCCGTCGACGAATGGAGGGCTTACGATGCCGAGTGATGGATTCGACCGCGGAGTGAAGCACGTGGTCGGCATCGCCGCGCTCCTCAAACACACCAGCGTCTACGGAGGAAATCGCATGACGTACGTCAGACACCCCCCGAGATGGACACAAACCTATTTGAAGGCCGGGAATCAACACTATCTCAGTAACACAGTAGGCACTCCAAGAACACAACGGACTGCAGAAGCCGGGGCGGTGGCACGCCCCGAGGACCCGAACTCATCCATTGCTTCTGCGGCGAGGGACTTAGGCTTTACTACGGCGACCAGCCACAGCCCCATCCCTCGCGACGTCCTCCGGGCGCCGGTCCACCCCACCAGCGAACGCGACATGCCCACTACCACGCCCACGACAGAGGCCAACCCATGACCAGCAGCGGCATCACCCTCACCCGGCAGGCGCCCGCCGCCCCTGCCGTAACGTTCGCACTCGACGAGACCGCGACACCGACCGACATCATCCAGCGCGTCACGAGGAGCAGCCGGCTCCAAGACACTCTCGTCGAGACACTCCACGACGCCGCCGACGGCCACACCCAACTGGAGTTCCGCAGCCACCTCGTCAACGACGTCGGCGTGGACCACTACAACGGGTTCCTCGCCGACGCTGTCATCTCCGCGGTCCGCTCCTACCCGCGAGCAGAGCTCAAACAGGGCGCCGTCCAGAGCCTCCTCCAATCCCTCCACGGCCTCGCCGGCGGCAACCACGACCTCAAAGACGCCCACGTCGTCCCCCGGCTGCTCGCGCTCGACGACGAACGCGGCCCAGTCGTCGCCGTCCACCTCAAGGACGGCTTTCTCGACGACGTCCGCCGCAGCCAGCGCGAACAGGTGTGCGCGTATCTCGCCGAGCTCGCCCGCGGGGCGGACGTCAGAGTCGTCGCTTCGGGCCGGCTCCAGATTAAGCTCTTCCAGGAGCACCGCACGGACCTCCCCGTTAGTCGCAGCGACATCACCTCCCTTGCAGACTCCACCACTACTGGGGAGATCGAGGCGGCCGCCACCAGCCTCGACCCGGACGGCCGCCCCGTCCAACTCCTCCGCCAACTCCACGAGGAACCCGCGGAGACCTTGTCGTACCACGAACTGTACGCGTCCGCGTCGGTCTCAGAGAGCCGCGTCCGCCAAGCCATCGCCGCGCTCGTCGACCACAACCTCGCCGCGACCTACAACGGCGGCGGCGGGAAGCGCGTCGACCTCCTCAACGCGGGAACCCAAGTGTTGGACGTTCTCGACGCCGACGTCGGCCGGCAGGCCAGTCTCGAGGACTGCGTTAGCGATACCCGACAGTCTCCACCACAGGCCGTGTATTCCCGCGCGGCCACGAGCGGGTCCGGGGACGCACGCGGGCCCTACCGCACCACGTACCTCGACGCTGGCCGCCACGCTGCCGCCACCACGGCCGCCCCGGACGGCGGTATCAGTGCCGTGGAGCACCCTGTCGGCGGTGAGGACAGCCACGTCCGTGGGGTGAGCGTCGACACGGACCGCCGGGAGGTGGTTGCGGAGTGGACGGCAACGTCGGGGTTGCAGTATGTGGTGTCTGGTGCGCTGGCGTTAGCGAGCCCCCACGTGGTTCACGAGGTGCTCGGGGATGGCGTCCTCGAGGAGCTGGAGGACCCGGCGGAGATTCTTCGTGGTGCTCGCCAGATCGGCGCGCTCTCCGATGACGCTCTTGAGGACGCCGAAGAGCTCCGGGGGGCGTTTCTCGACTGGGGCGACGAGGTCGCGGAGATGACCTCCCGAGACTACAACGGCGAGTACGAGGACCGCGCCCAGCACCGTAGTCGAGTGATGCGTGCGGCCCACGGGCTCCTCGGGAGTCTCACGCATCTCTTGGACGCGCTTGACTACGAGCTGACTCGTGCTGTCCGCATCCCCCGGACGCTTGACGAGGATCACCGGCGGGAGGTTGCGGACGCCGTCGCGCACTCCGTGCTCGTTGCGTCGGCGTACGGCGTGCACGCCGGCTACCGCCAGCTCTACGAGCCGCGGGAGGAGAAGCGTGACTCCGCGTGGGGAGTCGACGTCGACGCCACCGACCCGTACGGGCGGCTGCTCGGACGGTTCGTGTTCGTCGGCCAGCAATCCCCACGGTTCCTCGACGTTCTTGAGGCGTGTCTCGAGGGCCGCGAGGTCCACGAGGATGCGCCGGAGTTCGTCGTGCCGTTCCCGGTCCGGAGCCAGCCGCACAGTGAGGCGCTCCGCCGCGGCCTGCGGCGCGTTCTCCACCGGAAGGGACTGCGCGTGACCGACGTCAGCGTCCGGCTGCTCGGCGTCTTCACCGGGAGTCTCTACGACGCCGTCGAAGCTGTCCACCGCGGGCTCGCTCCGGAAACCGAGCATTCGGGCCGGAGTGTTCGCGTCGACGAGGTCCGCACCGCACTCACGAGCCTCCCCACTGGACGGCTCGTTCCCGGGGAGGCGCCGACGGTGCAGGCTACACTACAAGCGCTGCTCGCAGCGAGTCGGCCGGTCGCGAAGGCTGAGCTCGCTGACCACGCCGGCGTCTCCACGCGGTCGCTCGGCCGCCACCGTGGCCGGCTCGAAGCCTTGGATGTCCTCGAGGTCTCCGATGCGGGGTGGCGGCTCGGCGTCGCGTTCAACGACCCCGAAGACGACACGCTTCCCGAGTGGGCGAGCGGCGACGTCCACCTCCCCGCGGTCGCCGACGACGTCGCCCGCCGTGTGCTCGACATTGAGGACTACGTTGCCGTCTCGGGGGCGCTCGGGTCGGCCAGCGGGCCACCGGACTACCGGCCACTACTCGATCAGGTGCCGTGGCTCGCGGGCTGGCTTGAAGGTCTCGAGTCGGTCACGGCGCCGGCGAGTGCTCCCGACGAACTCGTCGTCGGGCCGGCGGTCGAGCAGGCGCCACTTGCGGCGGCGCAGACTCAAGGGGGTGGGTCGGCGTGACCGACGACTCGCTGGGTTGCCCGGAGTGTGCGCCGGAGACCGACGGGATGGTGGTGTACAGTCCGCCTCCAGCGTCGGCGCCAGACTCGTTCAACGACCTCGAGCACGGTACGGAGTACTACTTCTGTGACGTCTGCTTCCTGGAGTGGGTTGACGCCGACTGGTACAACGAGGTCGTCGACGGAGGGCGGTCGGCGTGACCCGGAGCGAGTCCTCGAGTGTTCAGGGGCCGGTGGAGTGTCCTTACTGTGGGGACGAGGTCCCGCGGCTGCCAGCGCATCTGCGCCGCTACTGTGAGGTGGTGGGGTCGTGACCGACAGCGCGGTGTCCGAGCGTGAGGTCTCGCGGGACGCCTACGAGGCTGTCCTTCGCGTTGTTGACCTGCAGACGACCGACCGGCAGCCGCCGGGCGCTCGGGTGTCGACGATCGTGCGGTTGCTCTCGTCGCGGTTCTCTCGGGAGCGTGTTGAGCGCGCCCTCGAGACGGCGCGGAGCAACGACGATCTGGAGGCGTGGCCTGACCAGCGGGGTCGGTCGCGATGACCGATGTTGACCGTCGAGACCCCAGCGAAGACCCACGGGCCTGCTCGGTGTGTGGTGTCTACATCGGGTTCGGAGGCGACGAGTACTGCGACGGATGCGCCCGTGAAATTGGCGGGAAGCCGCCTCTGGAGCGGTGTATGGGTTGCGGTCAACGCGCCCCGCAGGAAAAGATGGAGTCCGTCGATATCTCCCCGGAAGACGAGTACTACCCGACGATTCGCTACCTCTGTCGGGGCTGTTCGGGAGGTGCATCGAAATGAGTGGTGGCGGTACTGAGCGGTGGACAGTCCTCGATCTGTTCGCCGGCCTCGGCGGGTTCTCGTCGGCCTTCGAGGACAGTGGGCGCTGGCGCGTGGTCCAGGTCGAGATAGAGGAGCGTTTCGACCCGGACATCCGCGCCGACGTGCTGGAGCTCCGGCCCGACGACCTCCCGGACGCCGACCTGGTGCTCGCGTCGCCGCCGTGTAAGTGCTTCAGTCGGGCGGCCGCGTGGACCGGCCACCTCGACAGCGACAGGGCTCCGCAGACGCCAGAAGCGCGCGAGAGCGTCACTCTCGTCTACCACATGCTCGGACTCATCGAGGCGCTGTCGCCGCGGTACTGGTTCGTCGAGAACCCGATGGGGAGCAAGATAAAGCAGTATCTCGGGGAACCGACCGGCCGAGTCACCTACTGCCAGTACGGGACCACCTACCAGAAGCCGACGTATCTGTGGGGTGAGCACCCGCCGATGACGTACCGCTGGTGCGCCAGCGGCGACCACTGCCACGAACACGGCAGTCTCGAAGACGAGCGCGATGAGCGCCCACTACCGCGCGACCCGGCAGAGCGAGCGAAGGTGCCACGGGAGCTCTCGGAGTCGATCCGCGAAGCTGTTGAGGACGCCTTTGAGAACCCGCCACCCGAGCAGGCGACTTTACTCCAAGCCGATGGCGGCAGCAACGATCACAGTCTACGGACGGAAAATGAACGAGATAATTTCAAACGATGACTTACGTCAAAAATCCAAACTTGGAGGTACTGGACGATGAGTGACAGGATTGGGTCCAGTATGAACATCGACGACGGGGGGTTTAGTCGGCCGCCGGCCGTGCAGGCGCGGGGTGCGATCACCACACATGCTGAGGAATTCAATTTGTCGAAGCGGGAGGTTGTGGAGCGAGTGGTGAGCATCCTCGACGATGTCAACGAGGAGCTCGTGCGCGATGAACTTGATCGCCTGGAGCGGGAGGGCGAGGTGTATCTGGTTGGTGAGGGAGACAGTGCGGAGGTGCACCGAACGTGAGCGACACCGCTGAGGGGTTGCCGCCGGCGGTGATCGATCACGCCGCGGAGCCAACCCAGATTTACTGTCGGGAGTGCGCGTTCGAGGAGTCGGCGTCGATTCCAGATGAGTCCCGCGAGGACTTGTCTGTGAGCCAGATTGGGGATGTCCTCATGTGCGACGGATGTGGCGTGGACATCGCCACCACGATCATCGACGATAGAGATGACTGAGCAATTCACTGGCGGCCGGTGTCTGAGCATGGAGATCGAGAGCGGTGACCGCACGATGACGTGCCCGATCACAGGCCAAGAGTACGTCGTCACCCGCTGGGCGTCGCGGGATGGTCGCACGATCGCCCTGGAGAAAGAGCCCGTTGAGGAGCTGGCGACCGACGGCAGCGGCGACCCGGTCGACGGCATCCTCGCGGAGTTCAACGAGGAGGCCGTGGTGGACGACGGCGTCGCGAGGCGGTTTGTCGCCCGCGAGGAGTTCGACGTCCACGGCGAGCCCCAGGAGCGTACGACCATCCTGCAGTTTCTCGAGGGCGGCGGGATCGCGCTTACTCAGCACTCGGAGCCGGGCGGGCTCTCCAGTAGCCTGACGCTCGGTGCGGATGCCATCGAACGGCTCCTTGACGATTATGCGAGCCTCCACGGAGGTGACTGACAGTGTCGAGTAACACGCCGACGACGCGTGGTGTTCCTGATAGTCTCGAGTTCCAGCCGGGAGCGGGAGGGTTCGGTGTCACGGTCTACGAGTGCGTGGTGTGTGGGGAGCGCATTCGGGGGACGGAGACCGCGAAAACACATGACACCTGCTCTGTTGCTCGGGAGTGTCCGCGGTGTGAGCGCACGAACGCGCGGCCATCGCTGGACAGTACGTACGCTCGGGTGGATGTCTGCCAGTGCTGTGGGCTGGGGTATCCGACGCGGCCGGAGGGATGGCGATGACGCTATCCGAGTCGGCGGTTCGGGACGCGGCCCCCGCAGCAAAGCTCGTGTTCCTGACGTTGCAGGTGGCCGACGAGCCGCTCGCCCAGCACGAGATTGTGTCGCGAACGGCGATGAGTCAGCGGTACACGCGCCGGCGGCTTGATGAGCTGGTGGACATGGGCGTCGTTGAGGTTGCGCCCGACTACCACGGCGATCTCCGGAAGACGAAGTACCGCCCGACACCCGACGAACTACCGGAGCTATAGCTCCTCTGTCTGGAGGTTTAACGGCCCGGCGGTCTACTATTTAGGTACGACACACTCGGCTACCCCCGGGTCAACTCTTCCGGTCCCTGTTCACAGCAGGGGCTGTTCCATAGCCATGTCTACCGCCACCAACCAGCCAGAGCCACAGCCGTCCAACGAACCCGAGTACGACTGCGGGCGTGACGACTGCGATAACAGTCGCAGCCCCTCTACAACCGTCGCCGGATCATTCTGCTCGCAAGCATGCGCGACCCGCCACCACGGCCAGCACCTCCTCAACCTTATCCGGCACGACAACCGGTACTGCTACACGTGCTTCGGACGGCTCAAAGACGTCCAAGAGCCCACCGAGAAGTGGCGAACGCGGAAAACAACCCCGTACGAGATCGCGCTCGACCAGGGCGCGTGCTTCGAGCAGGCATCTGACGGGAGCATCGTTCTCGACGCGAGCTCGTGCGGGTACCGAAAAGCCATCGACCCGAAGTCGGTCATCGGCTACCAGTACGCCACCGACCACGCGACCACAGGCGAAGTCCGGGTGGAACGCACCGAGGGTATGCCCGACGACACCCGGATCGGATTGATCTGCCAGTGCGGGAGCACCGACGCCCGATTCAGCGAAGACGTCATCCGAACCGCCAACCCACGAAGCACAGTCCGGTCACTGTTGACAGCGCTGGAGACGCTTCGCGAGGAAGAGCAACACGACAAGGAGATCGACGGCGAAGTGCTGGTTCGCAAGCTCCGCATCCACTACCGAGAGACGGGTGAGCTCGACTTCCCGCGAGCTGTCGGCGCCGCCATCCAGGAGGCGACCGATGGCTGACCTCGAGGGGAGCGTTGTCGAGTTCGAGTTTGCCGGAGAGGTGCTGGTGGGAGAAGTTGTTGATCGGCATTTTCGGGCGGACATCGCGCGTGGTCCGTATACTCTCTGGACGATCGACACCGACGCGAGCGATGCGACCTACCGCGTTCCCGAGGAGGACATCCAGACATCGTAACTTCGGTTTCCCGATGACCCCAGCAGATGGGACGGCAAGGTCTTGCACAGGCGCAGAACCAGGTTCGGGAACAGCGCCCTCGGTGGCGTTGCCGGCAGTATAACGGCCCAGTCTGTGGGGAGTCGTCCGCGGATAACGCGGAGCCTCCACAGGTGGGACGGTGCAACCCCGGGCCGGCGTTTCATAGCTTCGCCCCCACTCACGGTGGGCACCACTGTCAGGAGTGAGCGAGGCCTTCGCGTATGCAGCTATGGCTACGAACAATCAAGATTCTCTCCGCGACGAACTCGCATCGTACAACCACGACCTCGACGCCAGCCTAAGGAGCCGTGTTGGCATGAGCCTGAAGACCTTCAAGACGATCAAGGCACTCGCACAGCTGGCCGGCGCGATCGCCGGCGGGTACGCGATGAGCCAGGGTGCCCCACCGTTCGCGACGTTCATCCTCATTGCCACGGTCGTCTCCGGGCCGGAAGTCCTCGAGTACTTCATCGAAGCACAAGGCGGGGGCGAATAGGATGGAATCACTGATTCCGGACTCCACAGACGAATCCGCCACGGAGCGAGACGGCCTGCTATCCACACGTAGGGAAGTCCACGCGTCGGTCGTCGGGATCGCTGTGGGCGTGGTCACTTCGATGACGGGGTCTTGGGAGCTCGCCGGCCTCTTCGTATTCGCCTGCCTCGGGTCGAAGCTCGGGTCCCGGCATCTTACGGATATTCGCCGGGAGCCGTGGTACGCACTCGGGTGTTTCCTCGGTGGTGTGCTTGCCACCACGCTTGCCACCTGATCGATGGGTAACCGCGACTCGATTACCGCCGACGCCGGCCCCGTTGAGGCCGCCCGACAGGATAAAGAAGCCCGTGGTGAGACGTGGTCGGAGTGGATCCGGGCCGCCCGCGAGGCCAGAACCGACAGCACGCAGGATGAGTCCACATTGAACTCACTCTCCCAGGACGCCATCGATGACATCGGCGCCGAAGTCGAGCGCCGCGTCGAGCGAGCACTCGAAACCGCCAGCCGGCGGCAACAAACCCAACGTGAACTCATGATCGACATCCCCGCGACATGATCTTCCAACACCCATGAGCTACGACTACACATGCGACGCCAACATCACCGAGGACTGCCGCCGCCACGGCGACGTCCCCGCAATCGCCGGCCAGTTCCGGGAAGCCGCCTGGCTCACTGATGAGTTCGGTGGCCGCGCCCAGGAACTCGGCTATGACCTCCACGACACCATCACCATCTGCCCGGAGTGCGCACTCGCCGTCCTCCGATGACCCGAGACCCCCGGCAGGGAGCCCGTGACGTCTTCTGGGAGCTCCACGACACCCAGCGCTACACCTGCCCGGGCTGTGGCGCCAGCCGCGAGGAGACGACCGCGATGCACGTCCACCATCGCGACGGGAACCCATCGAACAACGCCCGAGAGAACCTCGTCGCGCTCTGCAACCAGTGCCACCTCGGCGGCATCCACGACTACGATGTTGAGGACCCGCGCCTCACCAAGCCGAGCGGCCACACGCCCCGCCCGTCGGTGTCGGCGCCGCGTCCCGGCCCCTGAACGACCAATGACAGCCGCCGTCACTGAGAGCCACCAATGACAGACGCTGACTTCGAGATCTCTTCGGAGCCGCCTCGCGACGAGGACGGCCACCCGATTCACCCGGAGCGCGACCACCGGATTTGTGGCGCGGTGAAGTCCGACCGGACGACGCCGACGGACCACGGCCGGGAGCGTGACGACGTTGACTACTGTCTACTGGCGGCCGGCTGGGGGGAAGACCGTGACGTCGGTCCCTGCAGCAAGCACCCGGTGACGGGCGAGCAGTGGGGTGAGTCGAACCCGAACCACGAGCACGGCGCCTACAGCGAGGTCACGGAATTCATGTTCGACTCGCTCACCGATCGCGAGCAGGGCGCGCTCGAGGCGTTGGACTTCGACGAGCACGCCGACCAGTTCGTGGCGGACGTCGTCAAGGAGGCGTACGCGAAGTACCTCCGCAGCGGGGATGACCGCTTCCTGCGTGAGGCGCGGCAGTGGGCGTCGGAGTTCGGTGTGATCGACCGGCCGGCTGACGAGCTCGAAGTATCTGGCGAAGGTGGCGGTCCGATTGAGGTCGAGATCACCGAAACAGTCGTCGAGACTCCGCACAGCGAGGACGAGTCATGAGCACGAACACGATTCCGGTCGACTGGAAGTGGACGGACTATCAGGCGAAGGTCCGGGACGCCCTCGAGGCCGGCGACCACGACCTCGTTGTGTTCCGCACTGGCTACGGTGGGGGGAAATCCATCACCGGCGCGCAGTGGATCCATCGCGGCGCGCTCCAACTCGACCACGGCGAGAGTCTCATCATGGGTCAGGACTTCCAGAAGGCCCGCGGCACGACGTTCAAGGTGTTCTGGGAGACGCTCCCTGGCGAGGACACCGTCCCTGACGACGCAGGGGGCGACCCCGAGAACTCCCCCATCATCGCGGGGTACAACCAGAACGAGAACCGCGTCACGTACATCACGGGCCACAAGGTCCGGCTCGGGTCTGCAGACAAGTGGAACCGGTACGCCGGCGGGGAGTTCCACCGCATCTGGTGTGACGAGGTCGCGCACTACGACAACACGGATCTCTACAAGCTCCACGAGATGCTCGTCACCCGCCAGCGCACCAGTGCCGGCCCGAATACGACGCTGTGGACGTCGACGGGAAACGGCTACAACCAGTTCTATGACGTCACCGAGCGCCAGGTCACGAAGGACGACGACGAGTTGCCGTGGGCGGACCAGCTGAAGGTCATCGTCGCCAGTACGGAGCACAACACGCTCCTTCCGGAGGACGGCCTGGAGAAGATCAAGAACCAGTTCCAGGGCACGGCTCGCGAGGAGCAGGGGCTGCATGGCGGGTTCGCGGCTGCCGAGGGGCTCGTCTACGATTCGTTCAGCCGCAAACGCCACGTCGTCAGCGTTGACGACGTCGAGGAGCGGCTCGTCGAGGACGTCGCAATCTACGGGTATGACGCTGGCTGGGACGACCCCCGCGTTCTCCTCGATATTCGGAAGACACACGCCGGCCAGTACGTCGTGTGGGACGCGTTCTACGAGTCGGAGTCCCAACTCGAGGAGGTGGTCGACCCCGACGACGTCCGTGAGGACGACGCGTGGGTCGTGGGGCGGCCGAACGGCTACGTGTACTGCGAGCACGAGCCGGCGCACATCCAGCAGTTCCGGAAAGCTGGCTGGCCGGCGGTCAAGGCCGAGAAGAGCCTTGACGGCGGCATCGACCACGTCCGCAGCAGGCTCGCTCTCGATGGCGAAGGACGGCCCGGTGTCCTCGTGACCGAGCGGTGCAGCGACGTGGTCCAGGAGTTCCTCTCGTACAAGGAGGAACACGTCGGAAAGGCGATGGCGAAAGACCACGCTTGTTTCGTCGCCGGGACGATGGTCGCGACAGACAAAGGACGCGTCCCCATCGAGGAAATTGAACCTGGCGACCGCGTCCTCACCCGGGCCGGGTTCCGACGCGTTCTCGAGTCTGGAATGACTGCCAGGGATGCCGACGTGCATACTCTTCACACGACCGACGGCCGTCAGTTGACGGGGACGCCGGATCACCCAGTACTCACACTCCATGATGGATTCAAACAACTGGATTCGCTCCGGTATGGGGAAATGCTAAATGGCTTGCCTGCGTGGTATCAGGCATGGCAGAGTCCGAAACTGTCGAGTTCCAATCTATCACCTTCCGGCGGTATCCGAACGCCGACCAGTGGGCCGACCGCAAATACTACCGGCCAAGTGGCGACCACATCAAGGACGGTGTCGAAGCGCTCCACCGCGAAGTGTGGAAACACCACAACGACGAGATCCCCGACGGCCACCTCATCCACCACATCGACGGCGACACCTCGAACAACGACCCAGGGAACCTCGAGTGCATCAGTCCCGAGGAGCACGCTCGACGGCACCCAGATATGGGCAACCCCTCCGACGACCACCTCGAGAAAATCGTCGAACTCGCAAAAGAGTGGCACTCGTCCGCGGAAGGGGAGGAATGGCACCGACAGCACTGGCACGAATCGCTCGCAGAAGCGTTCGACGAAACGCGGAAGGAGTGCGACCAGTGCGGCGACGATTTCACCGACTACAGCCCCCAGGACGGCGGCCGGTTCTGCTCGGACGCCTGTAAGGCGAAATGGCGACGGGAGTCTGGGAAGGACGACGAAGAACGAATCTGTCAGGCGTGCCGGCACCCCTTCACAGTCAACAAGTACAGCGACCGGAAGGCCTGTTCGCGTCGCTGCGGTGGTGCCCTCATCTCATGGTCAAAGCGTATACAATCTGACGGTTGAGGGGCAGCCCGAATACTACGCGAACGGCCTTCTTGTCCATAACTGCGACGCACTTCGATACGCGTTGTTCACGCACACGCCATCGGCGTCGTCGACCGATGACGATGCAGATTCGTCGGGGGTTACCTATCTATGAGTGACAACACAGCAAGCGACAACGGTGAGGTATCGCTGTCAGTCGACACGCTCGGGAACACGTCGGCGATGACGAAAGCCGAGGAGACCACGCAGCTCGATGAGCGCCGTATCGCGACGGACGTCGGGCGCGGCATCGTCCCGCCGTATGATCCTGAAACCTTAGCTTCTTTTCAGGAAATCAATGAGACGCATCAGGCGTGCCTCCGGAAGAAAGCCCGCTACGAGGTCGGGTACGGCTTCGACATCGTCCCGCACCTCAGCGCACAGGATCCCAACCCAGACGGCGAGGCCTACCAGCGCGTGGAGGACTTCTGGCATGGGTCGGACTCCCGATGGCAGATCGGCCCCGAACAGTCTGCACCGTCCACGCCGGAGGAAGTCCTGGAGCTCGGCCGCCAGGACTACCACGGCATCGGCTGGTGCGCGCTCGAAATTCTCGTCGAAGGCGACGGCACCCCGGTCGGCCTCGCACACATCCCGGCGACCACCGCGCGTGTACGGAAGACAACGACCACAACGACGACCGAGGACGGCGAGGAGGTAGAAGAGGTCAAGTCCGGGCATGGGTACGTGCAGATCCGGCAGGGCCGCCGGCGGTACTTCGGGGAGGCCGGCGACCGGTACGGCGAGGATCCGACGTTCGTCGACAAGGAGACCGGCGAAACTGCTGCCTCGGCGGACGCGCTCCCGAACGGGCCGGCGAACGAACTCATCTACGTCCCCAACCCCAGTGCGCTTAGCCTGTACTATGGGATCCCGGACTGGGTTGCCGCGATGCAGACCATGGCCGCAGACCAAGCGGCGAAGGAATGGAATCACGACGTCTTCGACAACCTCGGCATCCCCTACTACACGATCAAGGTCACCGGCGGCACGCTCACTGAAGACAGCAAGGACGAGCTTCGGGAGCTGATGGACAACCTCAAAGGCTCCAGGTATCGGACGGCAGTCCTCGAGGTTGATAACTTCGAGTTCGAGGAGGACAACCCCCTCCAGGACGGCAGCCCCGACGACGTCGAGATCACACTGGAGCCACTCGGCTCACGGGAGGATCTCGATATGGAGTTCCAGGCCTTTCGGGAGCGCAACGAGCACGAGATCGCGAAAGTTCACGAGGTGCCGCCGGTCCTGATTGGCGTTACGGACACCTCGAATCGGTCGAACTCGGAGGCCCAAGTGCAGGAGTTCGCCGAGGACGTCATCGCGCCCGAGCAGGCGAAGTTCGAGGCGCGACTCTACCGGATTCTCCACCAGCAAGCGCTCGGTGTCGACAACTGGACGATCGACTTCGCGCTGCGGGGCGCCGATCGCCCGCAGCAGGACGCTCGGACGGCGCGCACGAAGATTCAGGCGGTCCGCGGCGCCGTCCCCGTCAACCGGGCGTTGGAGATGATCGGCGAGGACCCACTCCCTGACGATCATCCGGTTGATGGGGAGACGTTGGTCGCGAACGTCGGCCGTGACACGAATCCGATGCTGCCTGGCGAGCAGGAATCCAGTCGGCCTGAGGATGCGCCGCCTGAGGCGAACAAGGTGGGGACACGGCCTGGCGTCATGGTCGAGCTCGAGGACCCGCTGACGCCTGACGAAGTCCGAGTTGACACGATGCAGTTCGACAGCTCCAACCTTCGAGCGGGGTTGTATGATCGCCAGACACGGGACCTATATATTAGGTTCATCGGCGACCCTGTGGACCGCATCTATGTCTATTTGGACGTGCCCGAGGACACGTGGCAAGGACTCAAGAACGCCAGCTCGCATGGGAGCTATCATCACGAGAACGTGAAGTGGGAGTTCGTCTACGAGGAGCTGACGTCGACATCGGGGTGGCCGCAGATCGGGCGGAGCGCCCCACCCGATTCGTAATCCTGGGCTGGTGCCCACGTAGGCGTCGTTCGATTCGACGCAGGACCTTCGCCGGCCGCGGTGGCCGGCACATTGTTTTCTCACGATGACCGAGAACACGAACCGAGAGCGCGGCGAGAAGCGCGGCCTCGCTGACACCGAGGACGCCGCAGAGACCGCCAACGACACCGAGGAGGACTGACACATGACCAGCCAGCGAGGCGAACAGTACGAGAAGCGCGTCGACTACCTCGAAAAAGACGACGACACTCAGACCGCCGCCGGCGTCGTCATGGTCCCAAAGACGGTTGACCACCATGGGGACTGGGAGCGCCCAGAGACGATCGCGGCGTTCGCTGAGCAGTTCGACGCGTTCCTGGACGCCGACGAAGCCGACGGCGGGGTCATGCACGCCGTCTGGCCCAGCGAGTGGATGATCCTTGAGCGGAACGAGGTGCTCGACACGGCGGAGGAGATGGGCGGCCAGACCGTCCCCGAAGGCGCGTGGGTACAGGAGTGGTCGTACAACGATCAAGAGCTCTGGGGGCTCGTCGAGGACGGCATCCTCGGCGGACACTCCATCGGCGCCGTCAACGCCGAGTGGACTTACATGGGCGAGGACCCCAGTGACCTCCCCGAAGAGGTCACTGTTCCCGGCGACGTCGACGCCAACGAGTACTGGGAGCTCACCGACGGCATCATCCGCGAGGTCAGCGCGGTGGACGTTCCTGCAGTGCCGGACGCCCAGATTCTTGAGACATCGAAAGCCAGGGCGGCAACCGCACAGAAGCGCCTCGCCGACCACCTCGGGAACCGCAGCGGCTTTCTTGGGGAAGCCCAGGAGCGCGGCCACACCGAAGCCGAGGCCGAGCGCCTCTGGGATGTCCTCAGTCGTGCGGTGAACGTCGAGGGCGCCGGCGAGCCCGGTGAAAAGAGCCTGACGAGCGCGGCGAAGTCGTTCCTGAACACGCTCGCGAACGGCTGGCCCTCCCCGGGGGGCTCGTCTGTCAGCGCTGGAACGGCGTCAGCCGCGACGGATACCAGTACGTCCAGCCGTGGGGCTGGGGCGGTGTCGAAGGAAGACACCGTCGGCGTTGATGTTTTCCGGATCACAGCCAGCGAGGACGACGACACGGACTACGACAGCGACCTGCTCGGCATGGGCGTCGACTTCCCCGAGCACGACGTCTACGTGGACTGGCGTCGAGACGCGTTCCCGGACGCCCTCGAGGACCCGCATGTCTCCATCTACGGGAGCGTCGAGGATCTCGAGCAGGCGACCGGGAACAGCATCGAGTCGCTGGACTCGGTCGAGAGTCCGACAGACGGCTTCGCGGCTGAGGCCCAACGCATCCGCTGGAAGGCGGTCGAAGAGTCTGATAAGTACGCCTCCGAGGGCGACACCTCGGGAGACAACGCAACCATGAGCGACAGCGAGCCCCCCGAGTGGGCACAGGAACTCAAAGCACAGGTCGAAGAACAGAGCGAGCGACTCGACGCCGCTCTCGAGGGCGACGATGAGGGCGGTGAGAAGGACGCCGAGGATGCGTTCGAGGAGGCGCCGGAGTGGGCGAAGGCCCTGAAGGAGGACGTCGACAAGCAGGCCGAGCGCATCGACGCGATCAGCAAGCAGACTGGCTCCACCGAGACCCAGCAACTCGGCAAGACGGACAGCAAAGACAGTGACACCACTCCCTCCAGTTTCACGCTGGACCCGCGGAAGACCCGGTAACCACAGATGCAGGACACTCGCAAGCAAAACGAGGACGCACTCGCAAAGCTCAACACAACCGACATGGCCGGCGGCGTCGTGCCGCGGGACATCTTCGAGGAGTTCTACCAGACGGTCGTCGACTCAGCGGAGCTGCTCGACGGCGCGCGAACGGAGACGTTGGCGCGGCCACAGATGGATCTCCCCCGCATCTCCGTCGGCGAGCGGATGCGTCGTGGCGCCAACGAGGGCACCGGCGACGCCGGAACTGCAACCGTCAATACGGACGCCGTCCCGATGGACGTCGAGAAGGGTACTCTCTCCTACGACCTCACCCGGGAGTCCGTCGACGACACCGTCGACGACATCGACGAACTCGTCCTTGACATGCTCGCACGACAGTTCGCCGTTGATACACAGGACCTCGCAATCAACGGCGACACGTCAAGCGAGGACGCGTTCCTCACCCAGAACGACGGCTGGCTGAAACTCCTCGCGAACGCCGCGGACACCAACACGTACAGTCACGTCGACGCGAACGGCGACCCGCAGCCGATCAACACGACGCTGTTCGACGAGACTATTCAGACGCTCCCGAACAAATACCTTCGGAGCGACCGCTTCGAGCCAGTGTTCTTCGCGAACGAGAATCAAGTCCAATCCTACCGGATGACGCTGACCGAGCGCGAGGACCCGCTCGGCAGTGCGGTTATCTTCGGTGATGAGGACATCACCCCGTTCTCCTACGACATCGTCGGTGTTGCTGCGTGGCCTGAGGACCAACTGGTGTTCACGCATCCACAGAACTTCATTTACGCACTGTACGATCAACTCGAGATTCGCGTCCTTGATGACACGGACAAGGTTGCGGAAAACGATCTGTTCGCTCGCTACTTCCTGCGGGCTCGAGACGATTTCGCTGTCGAGGACGAACAGGCAGCCGTCCACGTGACCGACATCCAGACGTAGCTACGCAGCGATGACTACTACTAACGAAGACGTGCGGACGGCGTTCGAGGAGCATCGCATCGTTCAGCGGCTGGCGTCCGACCCACCAGTGTCGGTGCTTGAGGGGGGCGAAGTGTGGTACAACACGATCGCCGATGAGTACCGCGGCTACGAGACTGACACTGGAATCGTGGCGATCAGCACCACGACAGTGTGAGGGAGCTCCGGATGCCAACTGTACGCTACACAGCTGCTGGCGGCCGGTACCGGGTTGCAGGCATGACGTTTGAATCCGGCGACACTATGGTTGTTTCCGAATCGCTTGCTGTCCATCTGCTTGAGAGTAGTGGTGGTTTCGAGCGCGTCCAGGATGACGCGACGGACACCGGGGGCACCGATGTTGACTCAGCAAGCGAGCGCCCGTCTTCCGATGATGAATCGGGTGGCGGTGCGGAGTGGGTGGACTGGAACGCCGACGACTGGCTCGACCAGGACTACCAGCAGCGGCAGGCGGATGTCCTCGCGGGGACCGTTGACGACCATCTTGAAGCAATCGCGTCGGCTGAGACCAGTCAGACCGTGATCGATGCGGTCGAATCACGTCAGGCGGACCTGGAGGGCTGACCGATGGCTCCCACGTTGAGGGCGGTGGCATCATCGAGGATGCCACGAGCGCGAACGGCTGGTTTAGGACCGTGCACCTACGGGATAACTCGGGGTGGATGCTAATGCTGGATATGGGGTACTGCACGTTAGAGGATGTTCGCCGTGCACTCCGTGAGGCCGATCTGCCTGGCGACGTCAGCCAGGACAAACGGATCGCGGTCGACGCGGTCACCAGCCAGACGGAACCACTTCGAAAGTCTCTGAAGCGGCACTGGTACGCCCAGGAGGGCGCCAGGATTCTCGATGAGGCCTCGGAGATCACGATCCCGACGTCGCCGAAGACGCGAGACGACGAGTACGACATCCCGACCAGCGCGGCCTGGACCGTCGACGACGGCGGACCGATGCCGAAGACGAGTCAGGGTTCGTATGCGAAGATCGACTTGGCGCGGCGGGATGCGGAGGCCGTGTCGGCGCTACATGTTCGGACCGAGGACGGGACCTACGAGGACTGGGCCGCCAGCGCGGACTACACTGCAGGGTCCTGGCCGCCGAGCGGGGCGGACTACTATCTCCGCGTGAACAACGGCGGCTGGAGCCGGCTCTACCTCGACACGACGAACCTCCTCAAGGACGGCGAAGACGACGAGTACGTCTTGGACTCGTTCGCCAACAGCATCTACCTCGAGTGGAGTCACGGGCACGAGGGGATCCCCGAGAACGTCCGGCGTGCGGTCGCGTTCCGAGCCGCCGCCGACCTCACGGAACGCCCCTCGTTTTCCATCCCAGATAACAGTCAGGTGTATGGTGCCGAGTCAAAAGCCGAGGACCTCCGCGAACAGGCCGACGAACTCCTCAAGGTCTACACGTGATCCATCGATGGCTGAGAATCCTGCGGCGACGGTCACCCTCGAGTTCAGTCTTGAGCTGCAGACGGACCCTCTCGGCGCGCAGTTGGATGTCTCCGTTCCTGATGCGGCGAGCGACAGTGCGCGGCAGGCGTTCCTCGACTCGGCGGAGTCCGCGCTCGTTGGCGCGTCGGGGAACCTCGTCTCCCAAGCGGTCGGTGAGGCGCACGACCAACTCGCATCCTTCGCGTCAGCGCAGGGCGGGTACGCCTACGAGCCGGTGGAATCCAGCTTCGAGGGCGTCACCGTTGACCGCGGTCCCCACGGACTCACCATCGAGTGGTCGTGGAGCCATGTCGCCGCGGGACTCTGGGAGTTCGGCGTCCCGCCACACACGATCGAGGGCGACCCCTTGCATTTCTACTGGGCTACGAAGGACCAGTGGATTCAGACTGACGAAGTCAACTGGGGGAGTAAGACCGGCGGTATCGCTGAAGCCCGCTGGGTGCGTGATAGCCTGCACTGGTTGCGCCGGGAGGTAGCACAGACATGACCGAAAATATGGTGGGTTGTACAGTGAGGAGTGCGCCGATCAGTTGTCGGCGTCCTCGCTGGCCTGTAGTCGAAGAGGCCCAACTTTTACGTCAAGCGAACTCCAACGTGCAGGTGAGTACCGCAGCACGGCCAATACGCCTGCGGTACAGACCGCAACGAGACAGCAGAGAGCGAATACATACATCATCTCAGAGCGGGGCGCTAGGACGCCCCGGTCTCGTAGTATGTCTTCGCTCTCTTAATTCTCCTCTCTCACAAACACGAAAAAGAGAGATCTCGATCCCCGGTACGCGACGACTCCCAGGCGATACAGATCGACGCGGGAGCGCTTCCAGCGCTTCGACCAGACACCCGCGAACAGCCCGCTGACTAACTCAGGTCCGGCTGATGACCCCCGATAGTAGGGGCGAGGACTTGATACGAGACTTTTCACGACGATGACCTCACACCCACAGCGAGGCACCGCTATATGACCAGCGAAGTCGACTGGATTCTCGACCGCTTGGGTTCCGTAGTCGGATCGACGACCACGCCGCTTCGGCGCGTGAACCGGGACGACTCTCGTGTTCTCGAGCAGGATGTTCGGTCCACTCGGGGCGAGCTGCAGGAGGCGAACTACATAGGGGCCACCCACGTCGAGACAGTTCGCGACCCGATCGGCACCGAGTACGATGCTGACCGTGAGGTTGTCGTTGGCGTCCGCGTGACCGGCCTCCACCACAGCGAGTGGGGGCACATTGACCCCGACGGTCAGAACGGCATTCCGTTCGGGGAGCTTGTTCGTCGGTGTAAGGACGCGCTCTGGAGCGAGCGCACGTGGCCCGATGCGAATCCTCGCGAAGAAGTCTACTACGAGAACTTGGAGCTCCAGAACGAGGCGAACACCAGCCAGCAGTACGCGGACACGTTCCGCGCTGACTGGGACGTCGTCTTCGACGGCTACGAGGAACTCTAACGAACCATGAGTTACGCAACCACACTCAGTGACGGAGGCATTGTATGAGCGGCGCCGGCAGCGCATCTCTCGCGTGGGCGCCCGAAACCAACTACCTCTCTGGCGTCGGCGATTCACCCACCTACCGTGACTTCGGCGCGAGCGAAACCGTCGACGCGAGCGAACTCTCACGGAATCTCCTCGAGATCTACGCCCCCGACGACCCCGAGACGCAGAGTTTCCTTGCGCAAAACCTGGGGGGACAACTCGACGTCTCGTTCCTCATGCGGGACGACGACTACCACCGGCTCATCTTCTCGGATGGGTTCACGGGCTTCGCGTCCGGACTCGCTCCCAGCGCAGAAGTTTACGCGGGCGTTAACACCGCCAGCGGGACGACCGAGCGCCAGTTTCGGGGGTGGTCGCCCGCGACGGCGTCCATCTCGTATAACGGGCCGACTGAGACGGTGCGCGTCACCCTCAGTGGAGCCTATGGAACAGAAGAGCGAAATCAGAGTCTGACGCCGGGTGTTATCGACGCCGGCGGCGACGAAGTCCCCGGCCACGGCGCAAGCCTGTCCTTCGCCGGCGGTTCATCGGTGTCGAAGCTGCAGTCCGCAACCCTCTCCTTCGAGGGGTTGAGCCGGCTGCAGCGCGGCCCCCAACAAACCCCTGTCGACGCTGTCGTCGGGAACGTCTCCACGAGCGTGGAAATGCAGTCCCTCTACGAGGACCCCCGTCTCTACGAGCGCGTTCTCGGGAGCGCCGGCGCCTCGACAATAGAGAAGACCGTTGACGAGGTGGCGGCGTCCCTCGAGTTTGCGGTGGAGGGGTCGACGGTCGCGTCGTATGACTTCCAGGCGGCGCCGGACACCTACGATTGGCAGGATCTCGTCAACCCAGACAACGATCTTACGGAGTCCATCACGTGGCGCGGCCGTGCTGTTACCGGGAGTGATCCAACATGAATTTCGACTATCCACCGACCCGCAAAGTCACGCTGGCACAGGCACTCGACGACGTCGATCGTGAGCTGGCCGACGCGGAGGACCGCATCCATCGTCTTGAGGGCGATGAGGACGCTCAGGAGTCCGCGCTTGCGGAGGCACGCGCGGACCAGGAGGACGCCAGGAGTAAGACGAACGCCCTGGAGTGGGCGATCAACGAGTTCGGCCCAGAGACCCGCATCAAGCTGGAGGCGTTCACTGCGACGACGCGCGCGCGGACGATCGACGAGATGCAGTCCTCGACGATGGGCGAGATCGGCGGGATGGAGCAACGGATCTGGCTGCTTGCCGCTGCGCTCCAGGATGCGCCGTGGCTCACCGGCGATGAATCGCTGGCGGAGGCAGCGCAGGTGACGGGCGCGCTGCCGCCGGCGGTCCAGGACTATCTCGACGACGAGCTCACCGCCCTCAACGACCTGGGCAGCGAAAATTTGTAGACACTCGCCGGCTCGCTGCCGGTGACGCAACGCAGCCGAGTCGGGAGGCAATCATTCGTCACGGGATTATGGCCGCGATCTCCGCTGGCCATGATCCGCGTGACGTTCGGGAATGGAGTGAGTCGGATATTGTCCACTATAGTCAGCACGTGCAGTTCAGCAATCCTTGGTCTCAATAATGACTGATTTCACGATTGAATCCGGTGTTCGGATTCCTGAGCGGGCGATGCAGGATGCAAAGCGCGATCTCGAGCAGTCGATTGGTGATGTGACG
This sequence comes from Halobacterium sp. GSL-19, assembly GCF_016917855.1. Lineage (NCBI taxonomy): Archaea > Methanobacteriati > Methanobacteriota > Halobacteria > Halobacteriales > Halobacteriaceae > Halobacterium > Halobacterium sp. GSL-19. The sequence continues at coordinate 525 of NZ_CP070376.1, read as the reverse complement.
ATCGACGTGCAGGCGGCTGACTCTGGGGGTGGTCGTGGTGGGTCGTCGCCGGCGCGTTTAGCTGGGGGTGCTGGTGTGTTGGATGCGCTGGACGATCAGACCGATTTGCTGTCGGAGATCCAGGACGAGCTGCAGAAGATTGGAACCACCGGTGGTAGTGGTGGTGGGGGTGGGTTCTTTGGTGGGTCCAGTGGTGTTGCTGTTGGCGGGCTGTTGTCTGGTCTGGCCGGGAGTGGCAGTGGGGGTGTTTTGGGGAGTGTGCTCTCGAAAAGCAAGGGTGGGCTGGCCAAAGGAGTGAAAGGTGCATCGAAGGGACTTGGTCGCCGGGTGCCGCTGGTGACCGGGGCGATTTACGGTGCAGAAATGCTCGGCGAAGAAACAAACAAGGGACGCGCCGACGCTCTTGGTGGGTTTCTGGGGAGTACTGCGGGCGCGCTTGGCGGCGCGAAAGCCGGTGCCGCAGCTGGTGGCGCACTCGGGTCAGTTGTTCCGGGTGCGGGAACTGCGGTTGGTGCTGGAGCTGGC
>NZ_CP070375.1:0-284178 GCF_016917855.1 Halobacterium sp. GSL-19 | reverse complement strand
TATTAGGACTGTGAACTTTCAGCATGGACTCCCGCTCTAACCGAATCCGGTACGGGTTTTACACCGTTCGCGTTCAGCATCCCGCTGTTCAAGCGCACACCTACGGGTGCGCCTCCTTCGTCCCCGGTTTGGTTGCGAAGGAGTCTGTATCCGATATTCTTCGCTGCGTTGTAGTCCGCGTGGTTCTCGTACCCACAGGACTGGCAGCAGAACGTGTCCTGGGACGGGCGGTTTTCCGCATGGGTGAAACCACACGACGAGCACCGCTTCGACGTGTTCTTTGGGTTCACTTGTTCGACGCGGATTCCGCATTCCTCGGCCTTGTACGAGACGTATTCGTACAGGCGGCGGAATGCCCACTGGTGGAACATACGGGCGTCGGGCATCCGATCACGGATATCCGTCAGGTCCTCAAAGGCAATAACCGTGCAACCGCTCTCGGTGGCTTCAGCGACGAGATCGTTCGCGATACGGTGAAGATACTGCTCGAATCGTCCCGTCTCCTTGCGCCCGACCACTTGGACGTTCTCGTGGGCCCACCGCGACCCACACTCTTGAAGCGATGTCCGGCGCTCGACGTACTCCGTTCGCCAGTGGTTGAGTTCGCCAGCAGACCAGAACGCGCCGGTCGAGGTGACGGCGATGTTCTTGATCCCGAGGTCCACACCGAGAACCGTTCCGTTCTCGGCCGGTTTGGGATCGTCCACATCCGCCTTTATTCGGACGTGGAGGTAGAAGTCGCCACGACGGTAGTGGAGTGTCGCGCCTGTCGTCTCCCACCCATCAGACCGCAGATACTCCGAGTGGGGCGTGTCACGGGTTTCGTCGGGCAAGACGTACTCGACAGTGACGCGTCCATCGACGGTAGACAACGCTGCGTGGTCGTCGTGGAACGAGGCGTTGCGCTGGTTATAATCGCAGAACGGCGAGGAGAACGTCGGGAGCGAGGCATACTCGCCCTTCTTCTACTTTGCGATGATGCTCTTGAGCCCATCAACAGCACGGTTGCGAGCCGATTGAACGTGGTTACTGTGGAGTCGCGTCTCCTGACGAACCTCGTCGTAGGTCATCTCATGCAGGACGGACGAACGGGTTTCAGCTCATTCGCCGTCCCATGCAGCGTCCACGACGTAGTTGGCCGCCCACAGAAACTCGTCAATCGTTTCGTGAAGCAGGTCCGCCTGTTCGTCAGTCACGTCGAGTTTGACTGGGACGGTCCGACGGACCTCCATATGACTCACAATACAAGCCATGCTTAAATTGGTTAATATGATCCGGCGGGGGAACCAGTCCGCTACCGGCAACGAGAGTAGTATAGCCAAACGAATGCACTCCAGATCACGTTTGAACAGGTGGTTTTTCGCCTAATCGTAACTATGAGTCCGAGTACCCCCACCGACGACGAGGACATGGCGTATCGAGTTGCGGCACTCCCGCTGGAGTACGGTGAGACTCGCGTCAACCAGCTGTTTACGAGTGGTTACAATCGATACGTCGTCGACGGTGAAGACCAGCCTGAGGACCTCGTGAACGATATCGAGCGGTTCGGGACGGCGGCATTCAAAGAGCAGGTTCGTGCCGACGCCGCCGAGGAGCCGTTCGTCGACGAACCGGGCACGCTCGCCGTGCTCGCGACGCTGAGTGCGATCTGTGTGAAAGAGCACCCGAAGTTCGAGCACGCGTCGCCCCGGAACATCCAGGTCCTCTACGACATCCGGGAGCTGTACATCAACAATCTCGCCTCACTCATCCGCGCCCACGGTGATGGCTCGCTCCAGCAGGACATCGCCGACGTGCTGTACAGCAAGGAGCCCGGCGAGGATGGCCCACACCCTGGTCGGGTCTGTACGGGCATCACAGAGATGCCGGAGCTCGGAGATGGTCTCTCTCTCGAAATCCCGATGGCGGCGGCGTCACGGAAATGTCTCGTTCGGGAGGACGAGGCGTCGGCGGGGAGTAACGATGGCGAGGAGATACTGACGCGAGTGAAAGACAACAAGCTGTACGTTCCGGTCGGTGATTTCGACAGCAAGTATCGGGACTACGCTGAGCGGGCGTTCAAGAAGCTCCTCCGGGTGCAAGAAGACGGGCTCTCCGACGATCAGCTGACGTGGCTAACTACGAACGAGTCGGCGATTACAGAGCGGATTGAGCGCTTCCTCGAGACCGGCCATCACGAGCGGATCTGGCGGAACTGGGACCGTGGCGAACGGACGATCCGCGTCCTCCGGCAGGCGCTAGGTGACGCCCCGGACGACGTGGCGCAAAAGGGTGAGTTCCACACGGCGAAAGAACTCTATCGAGCGGTTGCGGCGTACGACGCTGAAGATGACTGGGAATCCTCTGTAACGGACTGGATCTCGAGTCCGAGCAGTCTCGCGAAGACGCTAGCCGACCACGAGTCCCACTCGGCCGTTACGATCGATCGCGACGGGCGCGTCAATACGTACCGAATCGGGCGAGCCGGGACCGGCGCCGAACAGATCGAAGTCCGAGAGATCAAGGACCTCTTCGAACTCCCCTGTATGGCGAATATGGAAAAACGGCTGCACGAGAAGAAGCCGGTTCGAAAGGATCTCTACAACTTCGCGCGGATGGTAATGTGGCTCCCCCAGTATCAGGACAGCAGCCTCGACGAGATCGTCACAGATCTCAAGGACGTCTTCTCTCGGTGGCCGTGGTACGACGAGCAGGAAACTGAGTACCAAGTCCGCTACGAGTTCTCGAACACCATCGACGGGGACACCCCGTTGCCGATGAACTGCGATAACGACGATCTGCAACGCTACTGCATCGGCCAAGACCAGTGTCCCTACTCGATCTGGGGTAGTCTCCCGTTTCCCGACGAGATGTACGAGCAGGTTGAGGAGGGATCAGCTGGTCCCACTGAGCAATTCTGAACTACAGCTATCCGATTCTATTTGAAATCCTGAAAGACGGCTTCGAGTGCGGTGGCGTTCCCGTGGATATCCCCGAACACAACCGCTTGCGATGGCCGAGTCTCTTCCATGCTACGTCTATGCATAACGGCCATGACAACCCTCGCTATGAGTTATATATATCTCAGTACGCGAATTCGGCTCCGTCGGGCTCGAACGACACTGATCCGTCGTTCTAATACTCGTGGACAGCGTGGACAACAGAGGGAGCGGGCGGACAGCGACGTGCGACCGATTCGGCCGGTCAGTCGTCGCGGGCTGGTTTTCGGGCTTCGATGGTAGCGGAAACAAGGTACTCGCCGAGGTCGCGGTCGGCGTCCCAGTCGCTGATGAACTCGGTGCTCTCGTCCTTCGGCGCGATCTCGACCGCCTCGAATCCCGCCTCATCAAGCATAGCTTTGAGATCGTCGACGGTGGATGCGCCGGCGACGCAGCCCGTCAGGGAGTCCGGGTCCATCTGGACGTCATCGGGGAACGGTGCGGTCTGGACAACGTCGGAGATTGCAACGCGACCTCCGGGTCGCAGCACGCGATAGGTGTCGTCGAAGACGCGTTGTTTCTCGGGGGCGAGGTTGACAACGCAGTTCGAGATGACGACGTTGACGGATTCGTCGGCGACAGGGAGGTGACCGATCTCGCCGAGTCGGAACTCGACGTTCTCGGCGTCGTTCTTCGCGACGTTCTCTCGGGCCTTCGAGATCATCTCGGGCGTCATATCGACACCGATGACGTGGCCGTCCGGTCCGACCTCTTGGGCGGCGAGGAAGCAGTCGAAGCCAGCGCCGGAGCCCAGGTCGAGAACGGTCTCGCCGGGAGCCATCGCGGCAAACGCCTTCGGGTTCCCGCAGCCGAGACCGAGGTCCGCGCCATCGGCGACCGACGCGACATCGTCGGCGTCGTACCCGAGGCGTTCGCTCCCAGATGCCTCCGTTTCGTCGCTACAGCAACCACCGTCGCCAGAGACATCCAAACCGACGTCACCACAGCAGTCCTGGCCGCTCGTCGCGATTCCCGCGTAGCGTTCCCGCACCATCTCGCGAGTCTCCTCGGGATCGCGATCGGCGACCATCGTCTCGTTGTCATTACTCATGGTTGCCTCGCAGGTCGTCGAGCGTTTCGAGCAGAACTTCGGTCGTCTCGGTCGGTTCGTAGTAGCGCCACGATCCTTCCTTGCGCCGCGTGACCAGGCCCGCGGTGTACAGTCGGGAGAGCGCCTGACTGACCGCGCTCTGGCTGACGCCGACTGTGGCTTCGAGGTCGCAGACGCAGACGCCGTCGTCGGCGTTCGCGATGCGTCGGAGGAGTTCGTACCGGGTGTCGTTGCCCATGGCTGAGAGCACCTGGAGGTCCGTCGCCATCGCGTCCGAGTCGACGTTGCCAGGCGGGGCGCAGCAGGCGTCGGATGCGTCCATAACTCCATCAGCGGTTGCGTCCTGAACCATATCAGCTCTAGCTTATACAATCAAGCACTAATACGTTGCCCTCGAAAAGGACACTTCCTCCGGTGTTCACAAACACTCCTCAAAGACCCTCAAGCACTGACGAACCACCGCGAGGAAACAAAGAAAGCCGAGTCCGTGACCTGTTTTGCTGGTCGAGAGGCCTCGATCGGACAGCGTGTGCCTGGTCTAGCAGCAGTCGCTACCAGCGTCACTGGCGTCGGTGTAGTCGACGCCGGTCACCTCAGTGATCGTCTCCGTACAGTCCTCGAGCAAGGCTTCGAAGTCGTCCCGGTCGCGTTCCGTTTTCGCCTCTGCGAGCGCCCCACCGAGGGATTCGGCCGCGGTCAGCACGCCGTCGACGTCGCTCAACAGCACCCACCTCCGAGCGACTGCGCGAACTCCTGGCCGATCCGCTCGCTGACGACGTCGTTCGTCTCCGCGAGTAGCTCCTCGAACGCCTCCCGGGCCTCGCGATGGCGCGTGACCGACTCGATTTCCGAGAGGTCATCTTGGATGTCCCGGAGGTCGCTCATGAGCGACGCGTCGAACTCGCCGTCCTGGAGTTCGCGCTCGGTCTCCCGGTACGCATCCAGCAACTCCTGTGCCTCGGCGTCTGCCTCGAGTGCCTCGCGTGCGTCGACCAACGCCTGGTACGTCTCGCACGCCAGGAGTTCGTCGACGAACGCTTCGAGCTCGGTCTCGACGTCCGTCGTCTCGACAGGGGATTCGCTCACGACACCGTCACCTCCTCGCGGTCGTCCTCGCCCACGCCATCCAAGCCCGTGACGTCCGCGCCGAACTCGCGGAGGTCGTCGAGACCGACGGGCTCCTCCTGGCGCAGCGGTGCGAGCATCATCGGCACGTCGAAGCGCTCACTGATCTCCTCGAGGTACTCCGCTTGCTGCGCGCGCCGATTCTCGAAGAACGCGTTATCGCCATAATCCTCGGGGAGCAGATAGTTCGCGACCACGACCGACGTCTCGATACCGACCTGATCCTGGAGGTCCATCGCGGCACGATAGGCCTCCATCATCGGCGTGAACTCGGGGTACATCACGAACGCAAACGAACTCCGACTCGGGTCCTGCATCGTCTCGATGACCTCGTCGTACTTCCCGCCGTTGGCCGGGGCAGCTCCCTTCGTGAGCGACCCAAGGTCCATGAATCCCTTCCAGTCCGACGGCAGTTCCAGTAACCGAAGCGTGTGTCCCGTCGGTGCGGTGTCGAACACCACGATGTCGTAGCCGTCCTCCTCGAAGTAACTCACGAACTTTTCGAGCGCCGCCATCTCCTCGGCACACGGCGACTCCAACTCCTCCTCGACGTTCGCGACCGCCGCCTCCACGTCGATCTGCGTGTCGTCCTTCTCGTCGTACATCTCGCGGACGTGATCGAGGACCTGCGTCCGGTACTCTTCGAGTGCGCGCTCCTGGTCGATGCGGGCCGCGTCGAGATTCGCCTGTCCGACCGACGTGGGTTCGTGACCGACAGGTTGCTCGAAAATGTCCGCCAAGTGCGCAGCCGGGTCCGTCGTCACGACGAGCGTCTCGTAGCCGGCCTCCGCGAGCGAGACCGCCGTCGTGGACGCAATCGTGCTCTTCCCGACACCACCCTTGCCCGTGAAGAACAGGTACCGCGTCTCCTCGACGGGGACGAGTTCCTCGGCGACCGCGTCGGCATCGGTGAACGTGTCGAAGTCCACGGTGTCTTCGTTGGTCGCCCGTCGCGTCGCCGCGTCCACGTCGACGGTCGCCTCTTCGCCGTCGTAGAGGACGCCACCGACGTCCGAGAGCAGCTCAAGGCCCGCGATCTCACCGGGCTGAAGCGGGTACGTCGCGAGCGCCTGCTGATCGAAGGTTGACTCCACACGGTCGATGACCGCCTGTTCGTCTGCGCGCTTGCCCTCGAAAAACGGGTCTTCGCAGACCGACTCCGGTAGGTAGCCGTTGACGACGAGGAGCTGCGAGCTGATACCGAGCTCGGCGAGGTCGCTCGCGCTACGTTCGATCTCGTCGATCGACGATGACTCCGGTTTCCCGACGAACGCGAACGACGTCCGGGACTCGTCCGAGAGCGTGTCGATGGCGCGCTCGTAGTCCGCCTTCTTGTCGTCCATTGACGCCGCGGGCCCGATGCACGTCGACCCACCCTTCTCGAGTTCGGCGTTCCAATCTGACGGGAGCTCCATCAAGCGGATGGTGTGTCCGGTGGGGGCGGTGTCGAAGACGACGACGTCGTACTCGGGGCTGTCCATGAAGTCGACGAAGTTGTCGAACGCGGCGATCTCCTCGACGCACGGACTGTTGAGTTGCTCTTCGACGGTCTGGATCTCCTCGTCGCCGAGGAGCGCCCGCATCGGCTCGATGGTCTCCTGGCGGTACTCTTCGGCGGCGACGTCGGGATCGATCTCGATGGCCGAGAGGTTCGGGACGTCGTCGATGGCGGTGACCTCGTGGCCGATGTCCTGGTTGAAGATGTCGGAGAGGTTCGGCGCCGGGTCGGTCGTCACCAACAGTGTGTCATAGTCGTTGTCGGCCAGCCACGTTGCCGTGGCACAGCTGACAGTACTCTTACCTACACCGCCCTTCCCGCTGAAGAAGACGAACTCCGTATCTTCGCTGTTCGGTTCAACAACTTCTTTCGCTGGCGTTTGTGTAGCAGTCATTTACGCTTCCTGTGGGTCTGGGGAATCCTCGAAAGTCGATGCGAGTTCGTCGTACGAGAGATACGTTTCTCTGGCGACGATCTCGTCGTTGACGACGGTAATCGGGAGAATTGACGGGCCGTGCTCCTCGACCAGATCGGCGATTTGCTGGGTTTCGAGGAACTGCTCGATGTTGTGTTGCATATTCGCTCGCGACACGTCGACATCAAATTCGTTTTCGAGTTGGTCGAGGGCGGCACTGACTTCGACGAGTTCATCGTCCGGGTCTGGTCCACAGACGCCGGTGGAACAGCACATCGCTTCTTCGTACAGGGTGAGTTGAGTCATTCGTGGATCGAAGGGAGTTGTTCGATTGAGTAGGCGATACACCGAGTCATCTCCAGCACTGAGCTGAACCGGTTTGTCTCATTTTACTGTTTGTTCATATGTGTATAAGCGCTTTGGTCAGTATCTTCAAGACAGAAGATCAGGAGAAACGGTGTCTGTGACAGTGTGGTAAGACCAAAGGCGTCAAAACACCGTACTAAGCTTCTGCTTTCTTCGAACGAACGATTGTCTATTCGTTAAGATGGGCGACCGTATACTAAGCAGCCAAATGTGCGATCTCAATTAGAGACCCGTGGCTCCGTACACAACACTTACTTTATTATATGCTTAAATCAGAGCCATGTCATCGACCGAGCGGTTACAACGATATCTTACAGACGAACGCGGTGGCTGTGGTGATGAAGAGGTGGCACAACGGCTGGATGAGCTTGAAGAGCTTGACGCCGCAGCTGGTGGGCCTGCACTTGAGGCGGACGTAGGTGTATTATCAGCCCTTGCTAACGAGACACGATACAAGATTATCCGAATCCTCCACATAGCCGGTGAAGAGCTCTGTGTCTGTGAGTTTTCACCGCTTCTGGATGTCAGTGACAGCGCGATTAGTCATTCACTCTCTCAACTCACTGAGGCTGGACTCGTGACTCGCCGGAAAGACGGGAAATGGCGAAAGTACCAGACTACCATGCGGGGCGACGCGCTCCTTGTCGCACTGAACGGATCCCGCAGATGAGACAGCGCCGCACGAGGACACCTGGCAAGTCTATTGAGGAAGTTGGTGGTATATATAGTACTCATACGAGGCCTAAAGACCGCGACAAAGAGTCGAATAAGTATGTCTGCTGATTCGACGACGAAATTCGGATTCGTGTGCGTACAGAACGCTGGGCGCAGCCAGATGTCGACAGCGTTTGCGGAACGAGAGCGAGAACGACGTGATCTCGAGGATAGCGTCGAAATTCTTACTGGAGGGACCCATCCAGCCGACCACGTTCACGAGGAAGTGGTCGAAGTAATGGGTGAGGAAGGATTCGACCTCTCCGAGCGAACGCCGCGAGAAGTCTCGACTGATGAACTGGAATCGTGCGACATCGTCGCGACTATGGGGTGCTCGACGCTCGAACTCGATGCAGAAACGGTCGATGTCCGTGACTGGGCGCTCGACGATCCCGATGGTCAAGAGATGGAACAGGTTCGGGAGATTCGGGACGATATCGAACAGCGCGTTGTAGACCTGTTCGACGAGTTCAATCCCGACGACTAACAGCTAATCACGAATATTCAAAGAGCCACACCTCAGTTTTTCTAGTATTAGATTGTAGAACAGAACCAGATTGTGTAGAATCCTCGTCGAGCAATTTTAACGGCTAACACGACCAGTATCGAGGGAATCGGGGTTTTTCTCGATTCGAAGTGCCTCGCTGGGAGACCTCGAGGATCTCAGAACAGGTGACCTATCGAACCGGAGTAATCCAGATACGCCCGATATTGCCATCGTTACCCTGTCGTCGAGCAATTTTAGAGATCACGGGATTATTCCTGAACTCGTCGAGGTATTTTCTACGCCCTCAAATCAGCCCGACGGGGTTCTTCTGAGATTTGAGACCGTCATAACGTCTTGCATATCGCGGATTTCGTCCAAAGAAAGAGGCGATATGCAGTGTACGAAGGCCGCCGGCTCTCTCAGGCCGAGGGGCCGTCACAGAGTTAGCGGAACTACGGAAGTATCAGATTTAGTGCATAGATTGAGCGGGTGCGTTCCGGTGGTGTCTGTTGCCCCCGCGAGGGGGTGGTGGGGCGCATCAGGTCCCCCCGATAGACGATGGCTTCGGAACGACGCAGCGAGACACAGTCAGCGCATCACGCAGAAACTATCCCCGACGACCAGGTGTCGTGGGCAGACCTTGAGGTGGTGGTCTCGACCGACCGGGATCACGCGTCGGTCGTTGCCCTCGTGGAGTGTACTCTCGTCGAGCTCACACACGAGCCGAGCGGCGCCGTCTTCGTCTCACGGCAGGTCGGGCAGTCGACGCGGACGCAGTACGTCGTCGCCGACGAGGTCGGCGAGCAGTTCCAGAAACGGCACTTCGACGACCGGCTGGGCTGGCACGAGACCACCGTTCCTCGACGGAACGTTCGCGACGAGCTCATCGCCCAACTCACACAGTCGCCCTCGACGACGGCGGGACGATCAGGTGAGGGAGCAGCCAGCGAGCCAGACACCTTCGTCGTGAAGCCAGTTCGAGAGCTCCGAACTCTATAGCGGCTAGTCTTAACCAATAGTCCCGGCCCAAACCGGCACCGTGTTGGTTAACATTGAGGCTGGGTACACTCCCTCACCCCCGCCCACCGCCCTGATACTCGAGTGAGTGAAGCCTGGCGGCCGGTCGACTCGAATGGCCGTCGCGACGGGTTTTATCCGGCCGCTACTCCTCGAGAGTGAGTATGGTCGTCGTCGAGGAGGTCCCCAAACTAAGCGGGCGCCGGACCCAAACCTCGTCCGAGGTGTTTCCGGATGAGTCGGTGGCGTCGATTCAGGCGGCCGTCGAAGCCGTCCCGACAAGCGTCTTCGACGGCTCGACGAAGCACACGGAGGTCGGGGCGTTCGATGCCGAAATCGCTGACGGGCTCTCGCAGTACGAGTACGAAGGGGACGCCGCCGGCGGCTACAACCCAAACTGCAAGCTCTGGTCGCATCAGGGGTTTAACTACAGCGTCGACCTCTATGACGCCAACGCTCGCATCGCCATCGAGGTTGAGAAAAGCGAGCGGAAGAACGTCAGCGACGACCTCCTCAAGTTCCAGAAAGGGTACCGCACCCAGAAGGACGGTCGGCCGAAAATCGAGTTCGGCTGTCTGGTGGTGCCGGTGAACTACCTTGGCCGGCATAACCTCTACCAGCACAGCCTGACCAAACTCGACTTCATGAAGGGCGTCCTGTTCATCGACGACGTCGCCGTCATCGGCTATCGCGACCCGCGACCGGACTGACGCTGTCACTCCTGACTGTTTGTCGGCGCCGGGAGGCGTGCAGCGCGCGACAGCGTGCGCGGCGTGACTTACCATGCCTGGTCCCGATCCGCACGACGACACGAGTGCCGACCACGAACAGTTCGAGAAGGAACAGTTCGCCCAGGACCGCGACGCCGCCGGCGTCGACACGGCGGACATCGACGACGCGACGGCCCAGCGCCTGGTTAGCGACCTCGTCGACGCGGACATCGTTACACCCGTTCCCGAAGACCGTGTCCTGGCCCACGAGCCGAGCGGCGCCGCATTCGACTCATCGACGCAGCTGGCCGTCTTCCACCGCGGCTGGACGGCCGGCCGCGACGCCGACGCTGGGGACGAGTGATGCAGCAGACGCTCGTTGGCTGTGCGTTCTGCGACGCCCCGCCCGGCGCCGAGGCTGGCGAGGCGCATACGTGGGGCCAGGACGACCGGGTCACCCACCCGATCTGCGTCGACTGCGCGATTCAGACGGAGCCGAATCCCGACGAGCGCGATGACTACGCTTGTGACGGCTGTGGGCTGGTCGTCGACACGCTCGCGGCACTGACGCGGTTCCGCGTTGAACTGGGGCATCTGGAAGGCCCGTTGCAACTGTGTGCTCGCTGTAGCCCTGGTGGGCTCGCGACGTACTGGACGCGTGACCTCACGGAGCATCTCGTGGCCGAGTGATACTTGTTCGAACTTGGCTCACATCGTACACACGAAAACGGCTAAGTGGGCTGGCTCACATTGTACACATTATGAGCACCGAGAAGAAGCGCGTGCAGTTTCGGGCCCCCGATCGGCTCATCGATCGGGCCGACGCACTGGCCGCAGTCCTCGGGGAAGACCGAACAGATGTCCTCGTGACCGCGCTTCGGGAGTACCTCCAAGACGCCGCTCATGACGACACACTCACCCAGGAGATCGCCGCCGCTTATTATGACGACGAGATCAGCTTCGAGCAGCTCAAAGCCCTCGTCAGCGCCGAAGAAGCGGCAAACATCCGCGTGTTGAAACAGCAACTGGACGAGGACTTCATCGACGAGGTCGCCGACGCATAGATGTCGCGGTGTATCGCAGACGCCTCCGCCCTCGTGAGTCTCGGCATCGTTGCTGACAACGACCCCGATCCACTCGCACTCTGTCTCTCCCGGTACAAGGTCGTCGTCCCAACGACGGTCATCGATGAGCTCCGAGAGATCGCCTCCTACGATGACGTCCATGGACACGCGGCGTCCGCCGTCCTTGACCGGGTGGATGCATTCACGACACAGTCGGTGGACCTCGATGCCGAGTTTCCGCTCGATGACGGCGAAAACGCGGCAGTCACCCTCGCGAACGATCTCGAGGCTGCGCTCTTCCTCTGTGACGAGTTCAATCAACTTGGCTTGATCCACGCCTCACTCGCTGATACCCGACTCGTCACGACACCGACGCTGCTCTCGGTTCTCGTTCGAACTGAACACCTATCTGCTGCTGATGCGCGGGTACTCCTCGATGCAATCAGCGACGCCCGTAGCTGGGACGCAAACAGCTACGTGCAACGGGCCCGATCGTTGTTCGAGGAGCCCTGACACCGAGAAGGATACTTCGGAGTGAACAGGAATGCCCGATAACGACGCTCTCTACGACGTTCGTGAGCAAACGGGGGATCCCGAGCACGCATCAGTTGACGACGTGGTCGAACTCGTCCTCGAACGCGCACAGCACCCCCGGACGGAGCACCGGGACGCGCATCTCGACGAGATGATGGCGACTGTCGTCGATCGGTACGGGACCGATCCTGTCCGAACCGTTATTCAGCGCGTCCTCGTCGACCACTACCCCTTTCGGACTGCCACGCACGACCTCGAGATGCACAACGTCGACGGTGTTCGTATCGGGACAGCAGCCAGCCAGTTCCTGACAGAATTGAACGCGCAGCATGACGATTGAAACACAATCTCTGAAAGCCCTCCGCCGCTCGACGTCCCGCGACCGCGCGAGACTACGTCTCGCTGGCCCTCGTTCGCGTCGCTCACGAGGACGCCGCTGCGCGCCTCGTGCCTGCGGTGCTTGCGGGGTTGGGGGACGTTCACGGCGCGAAGCGCCGTGGGTTCGGGAGACATCGTCTCCCGGTAACCGAAGCGGTCTCGCCCTTTCCGAGTTCGACAGGACTGTTGATTGCTCATCGGGCGACGTGGTCGGCTGGACAGGTGTGTACGTATCGGCCCGCCCCGCTCGCCGCTGCCGCCTTCCGGTGAGCTATGCTCACCGGCGTCCCGCTCACTCCGTTCGCGGGACCTCCGCGTCGCTCGCGACCGACCATTCCGGGCTGCGCCGAGCAAGCTCGGCGTTCCGGGCTAAAGTGCATGTGCCCTCGACGCCAGCGCTTCACCCGTTCGGGTCCTGCGGACCTCGGCGAAGCCGCCCGCGACGGACGTGGTTGCGTCGCGGCGAACGGGGAATGCGCTGGCCGCTTGCTCCGGGCGGGTCGGCGCGCGGTGCTGGTTGGGGATCACCTCATGTAGGCGCGCTCTCGCTCGCGCCCGGTAGGGCGCTCGCGAAGGCGCGAGCGAGAGCGCGCAGATGGTTCTGTCGGTCGTTGTCGTCGGAAAACCGCGATGTAGGAGCATCGCGGTGGCGGCGCGTGAGCGCCTTCACAGGTACGGTGAGTACCCAATGTCTAGTAACAACGCTAGCGGAAAGGTCGTTTCGGTCGATGAACAGGCATTCGAGAACGCGGGCGAGCAGGCGGCCGATGAAGACGGGTTCCCGGTCGTCGACGAGACGCCGGAGTTCGAGGCGGCGGTCGAACAGGAGACCCAGGCGAAGGTGGATGCGAACCACCCGGACGGGATCGCGGACACGAGCGAAGACCGGATTCACGGCGTCACCCTCGAACAGGAGGAGCGCATTCGGGCGCGGGAAGCCGAACTGGAGCGCATCAGTGCCCAGGCCGAGCTGGGAACGCAGGACGGTCGGGAGCAGCGCACGCGAGATATTGCAGCGAAGCGGAGCGCTGTGCGGCGTGCTGAGTTCCAGACACGGGCTGCGAGCGTGGACCCGATGGCCGACCCCGAACGAGATGATCCCCGAGCGGAGCTCACGCAGGAGCAGTTGGCGGCGGTGAACAAGCAGTCGATGCGGTTGGCTGAAAAGCTGGATGGCTGGTCGCGAGCGGCGATTGGTCGGCGGCTGGGTGAAGCCGTCGTCGGTGGGAAGGACGTGACGAGTGCGGTCGTCGGCGTGTTCGAGGAGTTGCAGACGGCACCTGGGACGGTGATTCCCATCGGGAAGCTCGAGGACGTCAATCGTAAAGAAGTGAGCATCGAAGGTACTGTGACCCGGTTGTGGAAACCGTCGAGTGCAGCCATTTCTCAAGTGGGACTCATCGAGGACGAGAGCGGAAAAACGAAGTTCACCAGCTGGGTTGCGAGCGAACAACCCTGGATTGAGGAGGGCGAGCACGTTCGTATTCACGGAGCGGCGAAGAATTGGTACAACGGACGCGTCTCGGTGGCTCTGACCGGCTGGAGCACAGTTCACTTCCCCGAGCGCGGCCGCTGGTGGGAAGCATAGCCAACTGACGCAACCTCTTTTTTGCTGTGGGCCGGGCCGACCCAGACCCCACCGCCCCACCCTCCGCTCCGTGCTCGCTTCGCTGCGCGCGCAGCCACGACCGTGGTGTATGATGGGGGGTGAGATGGCCTCCTCTGGGTGACCGATGAGTCGCAAGGAGAGTTTATCCGCGTCACCGATGGGCGCAGCGCGATGTCCAACAGTTCACCCGAGACCCACGATTTCGATGCGTGGTTCCCTGGCGTCTTCGACGGCGAAGGCTGTATCCGCATCGCAATTGCCGACCGAGAGCGGTACAGCACCGGCTTTGAACTTGCACCAATGCTCCGAATCACCCACGAACAGTTGACTGGAACCCTTGACGCAGAAGGATGGATTGGCGTGAAAGTAAACCAGAATAGTGAGTATCGAGTCGACCATCGACTTCAGCCGAGGATCGAGGTCACCGAGACGTATCGTGATCATTTGATGCAGGCACTTTGTGCGTACTGTGATACTCACGACGTGAACTGCCATGTATCCAGTCTCGAGCCCAATGAGGACCGGAGCGATCAGTACATTTGGGGCGTACGAGGCATCAATAATACAAAGACAATCCTGACGCCGCTTCGGGATCAGTTCATCGTCAAGCGCGAGTAGGTCGACCTCCTCCTCGATGAGATCATTCCACGGATGGAAAGAGGCGTCCGCCACGACAGGGAGGGCTATCGTCGTACTGTCTGGACCCTCTGTATCGGTCACACCGTTACTGAGGGCTGTTTGAAGAATTCGGCTTTGTTGAAATAATCAGAAAGTGATATATCTGACCTGGGTTCTGGTCCGTACAGGGGACTCACCTGCCAGGAAGGCTTAACAATACTCCCTGACAAGTCTCTAATAGAGTGGTTGTGGATTATTTTGATAGCGAACTGGCTCGGTATTCTGCTCTGTTTCTCGCCTGTATCGTAATCGGTCTCCCACCGTGGGTGTTCATTCTGTACCCAACAGAGGAAGCTCTGACCTACATTAGTAGCCCGGGTGCGTGGGTGCTTGCAATCGGCACATGGTTGGTGATGGTTACCGCTGCTGCGATTGCTCAACGGTAGCAGTACTCCGCACTCTTCAGCGACTAGATGTTACAGGAAAGAATGTGTCAGAAGGATAGAGTTTCAACAGAGCCACTGGATAGAAATAACAGGTGTGAGCCGGAGAATATATTCCCCACTAAGCAAATAGTTACACATATTCGCTCTGCGAACATCAGGCCTCTGATGGACCGAACTTGTCCCCTCGAATTCATTTTCGCCTCGCATCTCGTGGTCGTCGCTATCGCTACACTTTCTGGAAGTCGCTTGACTGTGGCGTGTCTCTTCATCATAGACGCAGCCCTCACCATGATCCGTATCCTCTACGAACGCTTGGCCGCTGGCCGCCCCCAGACCGGCTCTCCTCCTGCGACGGACCCGTACAATCTCTTTAAAGATCTCCACGATGCGGTCGTGGACAAGCGCGGTCGGGTCCCAGTTCCGGGTTCAATGCCGCCGGTGTATCCACGGAATATTCCGTATGTCGTCGAAAGTTGTGTTATCCTCTACCCATTGCTTGTCGTGGCGTTTCCGGTATGGTTGTTCTCCCCCTCGGGCACGCTCAGTGTACTTGCCATACCAGGAATTGGCATCATCGCCGCGAAGCACTTTGTCTTCATTCAGGCGCGTGAGTCGGCAGGAGTCTACGAAACCGCGTCGTCACGGCGGATCCGTCGTAACCGCAGCCTCCTCTTGGTTGCTCTCCTCTCAGGTGGCGCTGTTGCCGTCCTCTCGGCGGTATCTACCCCTGCCACGACGATGGTCGCAGCGATGGCCGTAGCCGCACCGTGGGTGCTCTTCGACTGCCGGCAAGCTGGTCTCGGACCGTGGTTCCCAGTAATCGAGGGCGACGCGGTAGACCGCCCGGTTTCGGCTCCCCGTGGACAGCCATACACAACTTTCGCTCATGACAAACGAGGCGTGCGCCAGCATGCCTTCGGTGGCGGCTTCGCTTACGCACTCGACGCTGGATTCTCAGTCATGCTACTTTCCGGGATACTCGCGATCTCGGCTCGCGCTGTCTGGCTCGTCCTTGTGATGGTTGTCCTGCTTCCCGTGTTCCTCATCCTACCTGCGTCGGCGCTCGTCATGTGGATCGGGGAGAGCCACGTTGAGTATCGTCTCTACGACAATGGTATCGTTGCTTATGACACGTACCTTAACACGGTACAATGGGTCGCTCCTGTGGAGGATATTCGCTCCGTTTCGGCGACCGATCCGACACCGCTGTGGCGCTCGTCGCTCGGACTGCCCGACAAGGACCTCATCCTCCAAATTGAGCGGGCAACGGGAGAGACCATTGAAATTCGGCGCTTGACCGACACGAAAGGGTTCGAACGAGCTTACCGAGATCCCTGAGAGCGGTTCGTGAGCGAGTTCCACGGACGGATCCATGGCTAGAACCTCACCAACTGGTTTGGGATCGTTCACTCATTGTGTTCCTCCCGCTTAGGTGTCTCTTGACAGCTATATTCCTCTCGGGTAGGTCTACGATAGAAGGGGTCTCTTCCAGCATTCTGTTCGCTACGACGTATGTATTGAGCGATCCGTGATTCACCTGTACTGACCACAGGCGGTCAAAATGTATCTTTCCTGGGGATTTTAACAGAGCCGAAGCGGTCTTCACCGCTTGATATCCCGCAAACTCTCCCGGCTAGTGAGAACGTCTTTGACCAGTATCATAATAGGACTCCTGACTGTGGTGCACGTATGGGCTCCAGTCTCAGTCGCACCGCCCGCGAACAGCTCACGACCCGATACGTGCTCTCGCTCGTCGCGTTTCTCGCCCTCGTCTATGGCGTCACGAATGATGTCGGGACAGTACTCGTCATCGCTTTTGGCCTCGCGTTCGTGGAGGCGATCTCGATTCTCAGAGAAACGCCGACTGTCGATGGCCGCTGGGTCGGCGTTGGCCTTGGCGCGTTCATCACGGTCGCCAGTCTCGCGTGGCTCGGCTGGGAACTCACTGCGACCACCGGAACAGGCGGTCCAGTATGGTTCCCGGCGCTGACCGCGCTGATCGGCGTCTGGTTCCTCTTCGATGCCCGCGCGGACTTCGCCGATAGCACTAGTAGCGACGAACCTGGCGATATGAACGCCAGCGAGGTAATGCTGGTGATGAACCACGCTCACCTCGTCATCGAAGAGCTGAAACAGGGCCCGAAAACTGTCACCGAACTCGCCGATGCGTGCGATTTGACCGAGTCACGCATCCGTGAAGTGCTCGATTTCGGTACTGACGACGGGATCATCTATCCAGTCGATACTGACACGAGCGATACTGCGAAAAGGTACGCCCTCGACGAGTCGAAAGTCGGTGGCCTTGCGTTCGTCCGTTCGAACGGGAAGCGCATTCTGCGACGACTAGCACGGCCGTGCCAGCGCTGATTCTTCGTGGACAGAGACTGGGACTGACGGTCGCTGGAGCAGGATCGAATTCCCAGAGCGCGGTCGGTGGTGGGAAGTATACCCAGTCGAGGCAACCCTCTTTTTTGCCGGGTGCCGGACCGACCCAGGGACCGCCACCGGGCAAAGGCTCCATCAGCAAATCCGCCTTTGAGCAGGTGGTGGATCTCCATCGCGACCTGTACTGCCCGTGCGTGAAGTCGAGTTAGAGCGTCAAAGACGAAGTCCTGTTCCTGAGCTGCCTAGAGCCGATATTCCGGGTTAATTGTATCACCCGTTTCCTGCGACCAGATAATGAACCGTTCAAGCAATTCCAAAGGTTCCTCCCAGCGATCTTCGATCCCGCGTTGAAATTCTGCCTTGGTTTCATAGAGCCGTCGCAATCCCTCGTCATCCTCGCGGACCTGCTGGTACATACTATCCCCAACAGCCTCAATGACCTCGCTGGTAGCTTCCGCGATCTCGTCTTCGGTGGGTTCCCCGTCGAGTTCTCCTCCCTGAAGAAGTTCCAGAAGCTGGTCGTGGATTGCCTGGGAAAGTGAGTCAGTATCGTTGGGTATTCTGGATTACTCTTTCTGGTGTTTCAGCACAGTAGATGATGGAGTTTTGGGAGCAATTGGAGTCTATTTACCCCTCGATGGGTGAGGGGTTCGCCGTGCTGGCGGGTTCCCCGATCACGGTGAGAACGATGGCAACCAGAGACATCTACGAAACTGGCTTCGACGAAGACGTCCGAACGGAATCGAGTGCGAACCGGTGTCCCGAGTGCGACGGCCGGGTCACCACGAACGCGGTCGAAACGGTCTGCGAGGACTGTGGCCTGGTCATCGACGAACAGCGAATCGACCACGGGCCAGAGTGGCGGGCGTACGACGACGAGGAGTGCGAACGAACGGGTGCCCCACTCACGGCGGCTCGCCACGATCGCGGACTGTCGATGGAAATCGGTCGCGGCACCGACGCGAAGGGGAACGAACTCTCTTGGCAGAAGCGACGGCGACTCGCGCGGATGCGCCGTGAGCAGACCCGGGGTCGGTGGCGGTCGAAAGCAGAACGGAATCTCGCCCACGAGCTGGGCGAGGTGCGTCGGTTGGCGAGTGCCCTCGAACTCTCCAATTCGGTTCGCGACCAGGCGTGTCAGCTCTTCCGGAGCACCCAGAACGAGGATCTGCTTCGTGGCAGATCCATCGAGGCCATCACCGCGGCCAGCGTCTACGGGGCCTGCCGGTGTAACGGTCGCTCGCGGTTAGTGGACAACGTCAGCGAGATGGCCCGCGTCGCGGAGTCACGGGTCACGAACGCGTACAAAACGTTGAACGAATGGCTGGGCCTTCCCGCTGAACCCGTCTCCCCCGGCATGTTCGTACCGCGCCTCGCCTCAGACCTCGAGTGTCCGGACGAGATCCGGCAGCGGGCCCGAAAGCTCGCAGAGCAGGCCGAGGAGCGCGGCGTTACAACGGGCGTCCATCCGGCCGGGTTCGCAGCGGCCTGCCTCTACAAGGCCGGTCGCGAGGAGGGGCGATGGCTGACGCAATCCGAGGTTTCGGGAGCGGCTAACATCTCAACGACAACGGTTCGGAACCATCGAGACACACTACACCAGTTGGACGGTGAACAACGAGTCGGCATCAAGAGCACTACACAGACACGAGCGGCATCTCGAAAAAGCAAGGGTTAGATAAGTGTTGTAACAGAGGATATCGACAATGGATGCGGATCCGGAATCAATCAGCTATCTATCGGCTGCTGATATCCGTGACATCCACGAGTTGATCGTGGAGTCAAATGCGGAGACAACCGCTGGTGTCGCCTCGCCAGGCGATATTGAACACACGGTTGAACATATTCAGGAAGGCCATTTCGGCCAGGTTCCCGAGTCGCTTCACGAAAAGGCATTTCAGCTGTTGCGGCTCACTGCGGCGAATCATCCATTCGTCGATGGCAACAAGCGAACGGCTCTCATGTCGACCCGAATTTTCTACGCGCTGAATGGCCGCCGCTTTGACTACGATCGGGAGGTCAAAGAGATCCTGAAGGCGCTCGCGACAGATGAGGGCAGTGTCGATGAGGACGATGTGACCGAGTATCTACAAGCGCACACAGAGCCGCTGGCGCCGGAATACGGGGCGACCATCAACCTGTGGCTGGCACGAATTGAAGGCACAGACCAGCTACCGGCGGACCACGACACAGTCGATCAGGGATCCAACGAACCGAACGATTATGACGACGACCCCCCTAGTGAAGAGTAACGATGGCCGCTGAAAGTGACCACCCCGAGATTCCCGATGAGATGACCCCTGAAGAGGCACGGCAGTATCTCATCCGGTTCCTCGGCCGCCAAGACCTTGACGAGCACGAGGGAATATACGACGAACTCGCGACTGAGTAGTACAATCTCTTAGCTGGGGGTTCTACCAAGTACGCCGGCCGGTCGAGCGATATCGGTATTCCAGCAATCGGCTCTACCGCTGTCGGGAACTGCTGTAGTCAGTCTTCTGTTCGCGAGCGGCTTCTCAGTGCCGCCCGTGACCGGACTGGGGACGAGCAGGGAGCATCGGAGCGTCAGGAGCAGCCCCCGCCACGGCTATTTGTCCGGTGTACGAAGGCGAACATCAGGTGGGACTAGCGTCTTGTCCGTTCGTTTGATCTGAAACCCCCTTCAGAACGAAATGGAGGCCTGCTGCGTAGACGACCATCGGGACAGCCACGATGAGAGCTGTACCGACGATGCCTCCGTCGAAGGTTTCCGCTCCTACGAACAGTACAAATGCGAGTACTGGAACGAGGAGCAGACCACCAATTCGTACGACTCGTTTCTCGGTTTCTGTTTGCATGAATTATTGTTGGAACCACTCAATCTTAAGCTTTTACTACCAGTGTGGGGGTTATCCAGGCTCTAGCAGTTCGAACAATCTCCGTGATCGCTGTCTCCTTCCCACGGCCCATCGCCGTGGAACGCCTGTTCAAGCCAGGAGGTGGCACTATCGACTTGCCTCCCCCAAAGCTCGAATAAAATTCGCCTCGAGTCCAGAGTTGGTAGCCAACTCAAAGAGCAGACGTATCTCTGGATTCGCGGCTGGGATCCAGAAGCGTACCCGGGACCGTACGGCTACCCAGCGTATCTAGCAGAGGTTGAGCCGCTCGTAGTTGGACTTGCGTATGAAGCGTGGCCCAAGCACGAGCGGAGCAGCTCGGAACCACTGTTCGACACCGAACCGACTCCTGATCCACCCGCTGTTGTAACTCACCGCCGCCGAGAGGAGCGTGAATCCGGCGAACAGCCACCCGAGCGTGTCCGGATTGAAGCTGAAGTCCACACTGATCGGCTGGACGAAGAAGTTGATCGCGCCGGCGACACCGTACAAGACGCCGGTGTAGAGGATGAACGACCGGAGCGGTCGCTTCGGAAGTTGTTCTTTGATCGCCGGCAGTGCGTCGAGCAGCCGGAACGACTTCCCTCATCGTCCGTGATGTCAGTCTCCGGGAAACTCAACACGAGGGGAATTCCGATCAGGTAGGCGACACCCTCCATGATCCACGGGTACGCGAGGTTGATATTTCCGACGTATCCACCCACTACCGCCGCGAGCGCCGTCATGACGTATCCGAGCGCGTTCGCTTGACCCTTGACGTGGGTGAACCGCTACTCGGTAAGTCGTTCCCCGAGTGCGTCGTAGAACCATGCCG
Source organism: Halobacterium sp. GSL-19 (assembly GCF_016917855.1). Lineage (NCBI taxonomy): Archaea > Methanobacteriati > Methanobacteriota > Halobacteria > Halobacteriales > Halobacteriaceae > Halobacterium > Halobacterium sp. GSL-19. The sequence continues at coordinate 263,093 of NZ_CP070375.1, read as the reverse complement.
TGTCGGTCCCGGAGCGGAAGGTCTGTGCGACCGCGAGGCCGACGTACACCGTGACGAATAATGGGAACGAGTGCGAGAAGGCGAATCCGATAGACGCGACTGCCGAGACAACGATACTCACGAGGATGCTGTTTCGCCGACCGATCCGATCACCGATGTACCCGGTCGGAACCTCGAAGGCGATCAGTGCGAGCGAGAACGCACCGTCAAGGAACCCGACCTGTGAGAAGTCGATCCCACGGGATGTAAGGAACACGACCCACACGGCCACTGAGAAGTGTGCCGAACGAGCCATCGAGTATCCGTAGTACTTCAGGATAAACGATTCCGGGAGCCGTGACCGGAGATTCATACCACGGACTTTGTCTTCTTATACGTGTAGATCATTCGTCTTTAGCTAAGAGCGGAATCGCCTGACTGCAGCGGCTTATCGAGACTATTTTTCGAGAGGAGTGAGGAGGTGACGTCTGTGCACAACGACCCTCCTCATCCCAGATTGTGAATCGCCTCACTACGCTTTTTCCATCGGCGAGGTCGCTCTTTGTTTGATTTCGTACTTTTTCGTGTCGAATATATTTGGATCAACGGGGTTTGGGTCGGTTCAGTTACATGTTCCTGCTATTCCTACCGTATCATTTGCAGATCCGATTTTCTGATATGCCACAGACCCGCTATCTCCGTCATTGAAACCGCCTTCCCATTTTAGTTGTTGATGACGGTTCCCACAGCCAGGACCTACAAAACCAATATACGCATCTGCAGCCTTGATTTTACCAGAGGTTTCACAAGTCCGAACACCACGCTTGGTGAGGCGTTCACCATTTGCTATTTTATGTTGCAAAGCATCCTTTGTGAATTGTTTAATTATAGTGAGATCGCTACGGTCCCGGCCTCGAATAGTCGAGGGAGGATCTTACCGATTAACCAACACGGATCGAAGAATTCCATTGCTTAATAGTCGTCTCAATATGGTCTTTTCATCCAGCCCGGTCAGCGAAACTATCGTTCAGTACGGTTCAAGTGTAGCGAGTCATCCAACCCAGCTATAAATGACAGTGCGGATAACTCCATCCACCGAGGTTGTGGCATTCAGGATATGCGGACGGTCGTCTTGGATGATTTCCGCGAACACGTACTCGAGGAGATGTTAATGCACCGGGCCACACTGTAGCTTTGACTGTCACCTTCCAGTCCAGCTTTCTTATCACAACTTTGATGTGGGAAGTTAGAGTAATAGAACGTATGAGCCGCGTTGTTCAGTTGATTCGCGAGCAGATCGATTTCGATTCGCGGCTCCGGAATCCCGTCCAATGGTTACTCTGGCTTTCAACGGCATTCCTAGTGGTTGTCGTCGTGTTCGGTTGGCGGCCACCTGAAGTGCTTGAGCCACTCTTTCTGGCAAGTGTATTCCTTCCTGGTCTCGGGGCGGTCATTCTACTGCTGTTGTATATGGCTATGGGACCACTCGGTCCAGAGTAACCAGGACCACCATACAAAACCGCAAGAGAAGGAATTCAGTCAGCGAGACATCCAACGATAGCTGGTTATACGGAGGAGGTTATTCCCAGCGTTCTCTACTCTCCTCGGTACTCATATGGGTGACTGACAGGGGCGGATTTTCCGCCATGTATACCTTTTCGTCGGTGGTGGTTTGTGCTTGGAGTTCTCCGTCTTGATGAGTTATTTCCGACCGAAGAACCTTCTTGATGCCGAACTCTTCTTTTTCTTCGGTGCTCATCTCTTCGGGGTTCCGCGTGCCGTTCCAGGCTGTTCTTGGCTCGACACCGAAACTTCGTCTTCTTGGAACTGCATATCCCACTCAGCGTAGTGAGGAACTCTGGATCGTGCCCGCTGACGTCCACTAGTAAGAATGTCCCCCATCACCAACTGGCGACGCGAGAGCCGCTCGCCGACGCTCGCCTATCGAGACACCGAGACCGGTGCCCGAGCCGTCCTGCATCGAGCCCCGGACCCGTCCCGGTACAAATGGCGTGGAGCAATCATCGCCGACGGCTACCCGGTGTGGTCGCGGGGGTACGAGACGAAGGACGCGACGGCGTTCCGTGACGAGCCCCGGGAGCGTCCCGCTCCAGACCTTAGCTGTCCGAAGTGTCCGAACGTCGACGTTCGCGTCGGCGAGAAGGCGGCAGACGGGGCGAAAGTCCAGCGGTGGTATGACTGCCCCGATTGTGGGTACGAAGCTCCCTCACGCATCGTCTACGGTACCGAACGGTGAGTGAGTAAGCGCTGGGCGATGTTTGTCGGCCGGGCATGAGGTGGTGGCCCGGCACGACCGGGTTAGTCAACCAATGAGTCTCGAAGTACGTGACCGACACAGTGAGGCACTGTTCGAGTTCCTCTGGTGTCCCGTCTGCGGGCAGGAGGTCTTCACTCACATCCCCTTCGAGGGGGTGTTCTGCAAGAACTGCAATACCCAGGTCGAACTCCAAGAGTCCCGAGAGACACGCGGCTACGAGGAGGCCGTGCTCGCCTGCTTCGATACCGACACGACCTGGAACCTCCACGTTGATGAAAAACTGCGCCGCGACCTGCCTGATGGGTCGGCGCGCGTGAAGGTCTTCGGCGCACCGGGCACCTACAAGGTCGACTGGTGGAGTCCAGCACCTGGGGAGGACTGGGAACCGGTCGAACGTAATGAATTCGAAGATATAGAGGAAACAGATGAGGTATCACATCTCGCGTAGCGAATTGCAATCCCGCAACGACTGCGTGGTGTTGTTCCTGCGCCGGCGAGTATCGATGTCGACACGGAGTCAACTCCGATTCGTCCAACGAGTCGAACAGATTGGTGAGACAGATGGCAGCGCCGACCGCGTCGCGCAGGTGTACCGGCATTCGGATGGCTACCCGGGGAGCGTTCTCCGGGACCTCACACAGCTGAAAGCGCTTCTCGATGCGACCCGTGCCGAGCGCGGACCGGGGTACACAGCGGCGACGTTCATGTTCCTCGACAAGCTCTCGACGGTCGACCTCTATCTGGATGGCGACCCAGAGCGAACGATCGACGCGGCTCAGCCAGCGGATCTCCTTAAGCCGGCTAACATGGAGCACCTCGATCAGCCGCTGTTCCTGCTGGGCCACGGTGTCGAGGATCCAAATGACGGCATTCACGGCGACGAGGAGTATCTCTACGTCGTGGAACTCCCGACGGAGAACCCGTTCGACGAGCCGACAGAGTGGACAGTCAAAGTGAGCGGTCGCTCTGCATTCCCCCGCTGGGACGGCCCGACCGACGAGGCTTTCGAACGGGCAAACTGGCAATTCCACGGGTCGCTCGAGGCCGCGCTCACAGAATTGGTCCGGGGCGAAGCGGTCGTCAAGTAAAATCCCAAATCATATTTATATAATTAGGATTTAAAAGGACACACATGATTACGAAGGCCGGACTCGCCGTGCTTGACGCGCTGAGTACCGGCCGTGATGCGACACCGGAGGAACTCGCGGCTCAAACCGAGTATTCACGAGAACATCTGTACGATGTACTCGATGAGTTGCTCGCAGCGGGATTACTCGCAGAAACCCGTGGTCCCAGCAATCAGCGTCGAGTCCGCATCGCGGAACACCCCGTCACCGAAGCGTATCGCACGCTTCAGTCGGAGTTCAGCCACGTAGACTGGACGGAACTGCTCTCCCCAGCCACACTCCGCGTGTGTTGGTATCTCGATAGACCACGACACATCGCTGATATCGCAGATCGGCTCGGAATCACCCGACAAGGTGTCCATAGCGCGTTATCGCCGCTCAAGCACCGGGCCTTACTCTCCAGATGCGATCCGAAGTACGCCCTCCGGGACGAGGTCTCGCCGCTGTTGGCGTTCGCTCGGGCCGCCGTAGAACACAAACATCGAGCCCGAGTCCGGGAAGTCGCCCCCAGCGCCACGATCGCGTGGTGTGATCCAAAGCGAGCACTCGTTCGCGTGCAGACCGGTGAGGATACGGACGCACTCCAAGCAGCGCCGGACTGGGAGATGACCGGATTGGGCCGGTTTGCAGAGTATGGTCTACAGTTTTTCCTCGCCGGCGAGCCTCCGTTCTGGTATGCTCCAGACGAAGGCCTAACGCCTGCTGAAGTCGTGTGCCATACGCTCCTTCTCGATAGCGGGTCCCGGCGCGTCAGTTATTCGATGCTGCTGATCGAGGCGGAGGATGTCGATCAGGAGACACTCGTCGAGACCGCACAGTGGTACGACCTGGGACCTACTGTGGACGCGTTGTATCGACCACTTCAGGGAGACTTCGACAGGACAGATGATCTGCCCGTCATCCTCCCGAAGAAGGGGGAATATATGGCGCTCAAAGAGCAGTACGGAGTGTCGTAACAGCTGCGTCCACAGCAGGCAGAGGTTGCTCAGGTTAGATGATGCCGCCAATCACGAGAACGCCGAGGACGATTAACAGGGTCGCGACCACACTCCCTCCGGCCAGTAGCTTGTTCTCCATCGCTCTCTCGTGGAGGGGCATCGCCGCGTACTCCTCGCGGAACGCCTTGAGGTTCTGTTCGTCGTAGAAGTACTTCGTCTTCAACGCAAATCGCTCGGTGACCGCACACCCCGTACACACCGGCTCGCCTTTCAGCCGCTCCGTTTTGATGTGGCTGGAGCAGGCGATTGCCCCGCAGTTCGGACAATACGTGTACGGCTCGTCGACGCCGCTCGTGTCACAGTGGACGCACCGATGGATGCCGTCCTCGGCGGTCACTCTGGACGGACCCGCTGCGTAGTACTCGTAAGGATAGGTATACTCCTGAAGGTCGGTGGTGTGCCGAACCTCGGGGAGGTACACCGGCTCAATCGATTGCACCGAGATGTCTGAAAGATTCGGCTCACACGTCTTGTTGTAGGTGACGTTGTTGTCGCCGGTGTAGGTCACCGTCGTCGTGTGGTGCTGCTGGAGGCGCTCGACGGCCCACTCCTTGTACTCCGTTTGGGTCTGCCCGAACCGGCGCTCCTCGACGTCGTCGAACACCTCCGCGAACTGCTCCACATCGAGGTCGACCGTCGCGTGGAGGTTCTCGGTGACCAGCGTCCCGACGTCTTCGTCGACGACCTGGGGCTGCCCGCGCTCGGCGTGGACGACGAATCGGGTCCGGTCGTTGATCCGGTGGATGACCCCTACTGACGTCTCGAAGACAGCGTTCGTGTCCGCGGTGACCGCGACCACCGGGCGGAACGTCACCGCAGAATGTGGTTCCGCAAGGTCGGCGGCTTCGATGTTCTCGATGTCGCGAAACGCCTCCGCGACGGCCGCGTCGACGTCGGCGGCCGGGTCGTACGGGCGGAGCGTCTCGTCGCAGAGGATCTCGATGCGCCCGTTGTAGAGGTCAAGACCGATCTCGTCGGCGATCTCCCGGAGGTCCTCGCCGTCGAGTAACTCGATTGGATGCGGATCGTCGTTTTGCTGGAGGCGGTCGGCGTACTCCTGAGCCGGGTTCGTGAACCGGCCGGTCGTGACGACCATGCCGCGTTTTGGGCCGTCGAAGTCGAACGTCGCGATCGCTGAATGGAGCTTCTGGATGACCGGCCGCCCGACGGTTCCCGTGTGCTTGCACTCGACGACGATCGCCCGCCGTGTTCCGTCGACGACTTCCTCCATCAAGACGTCCCGGCCCTCGTCAGCTGTCCGCTTGGCCTGCCGGACGTTCTCGTAGCCGAGGTTCCGGAACACGTCCTCCATCACGTCCTCGAACTCGAACCCCGAGAGGTCGTCCAGTACAGCCATCCGAATCTAATTGGACTGTATCTTGCTAGAACCAAATACGTTGCCGACTTCGGCGGCGAAAGCGGATGCGGCGGCCGCAGATGTTGTTTTACGTCCCGCGAGGGGTGCGGGGGTGACAACTCCCGCGACGAACCGATGAACGGGAACGCACGACGCCCCACGTCGAACGCAATCCAGGCCGAAGCGCTTGCTAACCGTCACAATGACCCCATCGAATACGTCGGCTTTCGCGTCGACGGCCAAGCTGTCGTTCTAAATCTCTCCGAACACCAGCGGCTCACTCCCGATCGGAGTCTCGATGTGGTCACCCACCAGAGTACTCAACCGAAGCTACTTACGTGATACGAGCGTATCACAGCATATGAGCACCGACAGTGACGCGGGCGGCGACGGCGAAATGGAGAAAATCAACGTCCGGGTGCCGCAGTCGCTGCTGGCACAAGTCGACGACGTCTGGGAGGAGCGTGGCTACGCGACCAAGTCCGAGTTCATTCGCGATGCCCTCCGGGATGCGGTCAATCCCCCCACGCAGCTGTCCGAGGAAGCGCTCAAGCACCTGGCAGAGAGCCGCGAACAGCGAGACCAGGGCGAGACGGTGTCCCAAGACGACGTGAAGGACCGCCTGGGCATCGATGACTAAGGCCGAGTGGACATCAAAAGCACTCGATTTGCTGGACGGACTCGACACCGAAGCCCAAGAGCGACTGGTCAAGAAACTCGACGAGGCGAAAGACTGGACCTCTCACCGCCTCGAAAAGCTCACCGGCTACCCGTACTACAAGCTCCGCGCAGGCGACTACCGAGCAATCATCACGTGGGACCGAGACGAGGATATCATTATTGTCGAGGCGGTCGGGCATCGCCGGAATATCTACGATCGCCACCTCCCGCCGTAACCAATTCTACCTACTGAACTGCTCCGGTCGGTGACGAATCCGATCTGAGATTCACGTACGATTCCGGTCGGTAGTGTTTATTGCCCCCCGAGAAGGGTGCGGGGGGTCCCACTCCCCATCACCGACTTATGACCGATTCAGAGTACCCCTGGCGTGCCGAATCGCTCCTCTACGAACTCTACTGGGAACAGGAGTTGAGTACGAAGTCGAGAGTTTATAACGGATTACGGGGGAACCGCGGAGGGAGGTGACGAAGCCGTGACAGAGCATATTTGTGACTACTGTGGCGAGTCATTTGCAACCGCCAACGAACTGGGCGGCCACGTAACAGCCGTTCATCGCCGCGACCAGCTCGTAACGGACGCGGATGTGATTCTCGACGATATTCAGCGTGTCGCAGACAAATTAGGAAAATCGCCGACAGCAAAGGAGATGAGCGAGCACGTAGAATACTCCTAGCGCGTCTGCCAGAACAAATTCGGGAGCTGGAACGAGGCGCTTCGTGAGGCTGGCTACGCTCCAAATCGGAAATTCCGACTTACCGATCAGGACCTATTGGATGAGATTGACCGCCTTGCGGAGCAGCTCGGTCGTCCGCCATCAAGCGGGGAGCACGTATGAATCTGCTTCCGAGAAGTATCAGCACCCGAAGGAGAGAGAAGAGAGAACCGTCAGCTTTCGGCGGCCGGGGCCGCAGTCTCGGACTGTTCATACTTGGTTTCGAACTCCTGGATGAGCTGGCCCATCTTCGCGTACCAGTCGTTGAGCAGGCGCTGCATATCGTCGGCTATCTTCGAGGGATCCGTCGGCGAGTAGACATGGTAGTAGCCGCCCTGGTCGTAGTTGATCTGGTCTTTCTCGATGAAACCGGTCTGGAGCAGGCGCTGGACGGCGCGGTAGGCCGTCGACCGTTCACGATCAACCGCATCGGCGATTTCGTCGACGGTCAGCGGTTCTTCGGCCTCGACGAGCGCCGGGAAGCACTCCTTATCGAGCTCTTTCAGGCCGTGGAAGCACTCCAACAGCCCCTCGCACTCCATGTCACTGCGGAGTTGTTCAGACATTGAATCTGGCATTAGTATCGCCGAGTCGTAGGGACTGTGCAATTATAAGATTTTTGTATGGATTGCACAATTTTGTGCTATAGTGGGCTGAGAACCGATGATGGGACTCCGCGGTAGAGAGTTACGTCGCCGAAAGGCGGCACCAGAAGCCAGTGTTGTCGGCGCGAAGCTGGCACACCGCAGCCAACAGGATCGCACCACTCACAACGACGGTCGCGCCGAAGATGAGCACGATACTCACAGTGTTGAGTACGCCGATGTCTAAGGCGGTGCCGACGCGTTTGGCGGCGACAGCGACTCTACCTACGAGTAGTATCGTCGCGAAGTACCCCTTGATGTCGTCCTCGTCGACGAGGTTCGAGACGCCCGCGCCGATGCGCGCACCGAGCGCGCTGCCGGCGAGCAACGTCGCCACGACGGGAATCGCGACGAATCTATCCCGGGCGTAGACGAACGCGCCGAACGCCCCCGAAATCGTAATCTGGCGGATATCCGTCCCGACGGCGATGACAGCCGGCACGCCCATTCCGTACATCATCGCGGGCATCAGCAGGAAGCCGCCGCCGACGCCGAGGAGCCCGGAAAGGACACCGACGACTAGCCCGATACCGAAGATGATACTCGCGGACACGCGGACATCACCGCGGAGCGTCACCTCGGCAGGATCTCCAGCTCCTTTACGCGGTCTGAGAGGTCGACGCTCGTTGAGGACGTCCCCGTAGCGCGGGCGTCACGTAGCATGAGTACGCCAACTGTTGCGAGCAGGCCGACGTACGCGACGCTGATGACGAGGTCGGCGTTCCCTGCCGCATGGAGCGCGTCGACGACGCGCTTGCCGATCTCGATGCCGAGCGTCGTCGCGACGGTCATGATGACTGCGAGTTTGTAGTCGACGTGGCCGTGCTCGCGGTGTCGGAGCGCGCCGATGACGCTCGTGCCGAACACGAACGTGAGCCCGCTACCAACGGCGACCCGCGACGGGTACCCCATCACGAGAAGGGTGGGCGTGACAAGGAACGACCCACCCATTCCGAAGAAACCGAAGAGGATGCCAATGAGCAGTCCGAATCCGACGAGCAGCAGACGCATCCCGAGCAGTTCCACAGCTCACTCACCTCCGAGGGCTCGCTTCACGTTCGGACCGAGCGCGTTCGTAACGACGCCGTAGCCGACGTGGAGAACCATCGCTTCGAGCAACACAGCACCGATCAGTCCGGCCGCTTGTACGGTCGGCGGGAGCGACAGCGCGTCGATCATTACCACGTTCCACCCACTCGAGACGGATTTGTGTGAATTATGCTTTTCTGCACGTGCACTCGTAACCGACGTCGTATGTTAGCGGTTTTGGATATACTACACAATGCTACTTCTGATAGTATTTCATGACTTATTCATAGGACACAAATAAGCAAACAGAAAAGTGAGGTCCCGGGGGAAATCGTAGATACCGTCGAAAGAGAGGGAGAGAGTTTTCGGCAGCGAGGATGTGCGCTAACTGCTCGAATCGCTCCGTTCCTACAAAGAGATCGAACTCCTCTCGAAAACATCAATTTCGGAGACACAGATTCCGCATAGTATGCTGGCGCCAGCGAGCCCACTGCTCGAGGACATCATTGACCGGCAGTTAGCGCCCTCCAGTTCGTCCTCGAAAGCGGATACTACGAACAGCCCCGGAAGACGTCGCTCCGCGACTTCGCCGGACAGACGCCCGTCGCTCGCTCGACGTACGAAGAACTCCTCTGGAAGGCAGAGAACAAGCTGCTCACGAACGCAGGTCAGTTTCTGCGGCTGGTCACCGTGACCTCGACGACCGACCCACTGAGCATCGAGAACGGTCGACGAACCGAACAGGCCGCCGACTAACGCTATTGTCCGGTGCTACAACAACAGCGCGCCAGCGGCATACGCGAGCGCGAACGAGAGGATGAACGACCCTGCCCACGCCCCGACTGTCAGGAGAATCTTTCTGACATTCACTGCTTCCCGACCCCCGACAGCGGCGCCACTCCCGATGATGCCGCTGACGACGATCTCGTTGAACGAGACCGGAACGCCAAGCAGCACTGCCAGCTGTGCGATCAGGAACGATGGCACGAGCGCCGAGATGGAGCGCCGCGGCCCCAGCGATGAATAGTCCTGTGCAAGCGACTTGATCATCCGTGGAGATTCCGTCCACGAACCGACGAGCATTCCGAGACCGCCGCCGACGAGCACGGTGAATGTCGAGACCATCCCGACCTCGTCGAGCAACGGCAGTAATGGTCCAATGGCGAGCCCGACCTGACTGCCGCCTGCGGAGAACGCCACGAGCGACCCGAGAGCGAGTAGCACGCGCCGCAGGCTGCCGGTTTCGTCGCGACTAATGTCCCACCAGACGACCGCCGCGACGGCCAGCGCCCCGAGGCCAGTAATCCCGGCCGCTGACGTGACCCCATCGACTGCCAGCACCTGCTGTCCGAGCCCGCGGACGGTTCCCGCCGTGCTTCTCTCGGCAAGAAAGCTGAACTGAATGTTCACGAGGACGGCGCCGATGAGCCCGGCGAGCGCCGGGACGCTGTACCGTTCGGGGATGTCGGGGCGCGGGAGGAGACTCGCGATGGTGAACGCGATACCACCGCCGACGAACGGCGTTAACACCCAGACGGCGACAATCTGGCGGTACTTTGGCCAGACGGGCGAGCCACCCATGGCGAGGCCGACACCGATGACGGCGCCGGTCACAGTGAACGCGGTCGCGATCGGATAGCCGGTTGTGATGCCGACCACCATCAGGCCGGCGCCCAACACGAGCACGAGGATGACGCCGGCGATTGGCAGGCTGATGCCGCCGACAAGGCCGCTTCCGATTGCTTCCGAGACGTTGCTGCCTTGGGTGACGGCACCGGCGAAGCCGAAAACACCGACGAGCAGCGCGGCCCGCATCGTCGCGATAGCGTTCGCGCCGACGGCAGGCGCATATGGCGTTGCCCCACTCGAGCCGGCGCCGATGACCCACGCCATGAACAGGCTGGCGAGCGCTGCACCGACGAAGAGGGCAATGAGAGCGGAGTCCATAAACAGTGAGTTAGTCTGCGCCCGTCGCAGCAGCGTCACGCGCCTGGCTGCGGCTCCGCCAGAAGCCCTGGGCGTACGCGCCGAGGAACATCCCGGCGAGCGCCCATAGGATGGTGATGTTCCCGATGCCGAGGCTTGCGTACGCCGCACCCGGACAGATGCCGGAGAGCCCCCAGCCGACGCCAAAGATGGCGCCGCCAACGAGGACTTTCCGGTCGAACGACTTCAGGCGGCGCTCGAAGCTATCGCCGGTCAGCGGCGCACGGCCCAAAAGCCGCGGCGCGACGAAGAACGTCACGCCCGTCACGGCGGCGCCGCCGAACATCACGAACACCAGTCCGAAGTCCTCGAACCGGAGGAAGTTCAAGACGACTTCCGGCCGGGCCATCTGACTATACGCTAGCCCGAACCCGAAGATGAGGCCGCCGACGAGAACCAACGGCATGAACGCGGGATGCCGGTTACTCATCAGGGGCTCACCCCCAGTGCGGCGACTACTTGTGCGGTCACAATGGCGACGGTGAGGAACGTGAGGACGCCTGCGATGGACGTCTTCGACGCCGAGCCGACACCACAGACGCCATGGCCGGACGTACAGCCCTTTCCGACGCGCGTGCCGATACCGACGAAGATGCCGCCGACGAGCAGTCGCCACGGCTGGACGTTGGTTGTCCACGCGCCGCCCTGGTAGACGACGGCGTACACGACCGCGCCGAGGACGATGCCGAATGTGAACACGAGCCGCCAGTCCCGGGAGGCGACGTACTGCTGGAAGCGGGACTGGTCGGAGACGTACGACAGCGTCGACTCCAGAAACGTGCTTGCGCCGGCGCTGATGCCGGTGCCGAGGTAGATGACAGTGACACCGAGGCCGACGAGCAGTCCGCCGATAGCGTAGCGGCTAATGCCGTTTGGGAACAGCTCGGCGGCAACCTGTAGTGGAAGTGGATCGATCACCATCGGCGTCGTTAGTCACCCGCGAGGGAGTCCTGGCTGGCGGCGCAGTTGTTCGGCCCGAGCTCTAGTGTGAACGCTTCCTCGTCGTCGACGGCGTTCTGGCCGAGGTTCGTCGCGATGATGTCCTCGTAGTTGGCCGGCCGCGGCGGCATGTCCGAGAGGATCAGGTCGACGAACTCGTCCTCGTCCATTGTGAGCGCGTCCATCTCGTCGACAAGCTCGCCGATCGGTGCAGTGTAGGTACCGTCCGCTGCGGGCCCGGCGGCATCACTGAAGTGCGCGCCACCGACGAGCGTGTCGTCAGGCAGGGAGAAGACGCGCTCTTGGAGGGACTCGTAGAGCATGCGCGTGGCGTCGGGAGCGCCGTCGTCGCCCTCTTCAAGATCGGGGCGGGCGACGCTCTCGATGAACAGCCCGTCGCCGGTCGCGAGCAGGCTGTCGCCGACGAGGTACGAGGTCATCCCGGTCGTGTGGCCGGGCGTGGAGACGGTCTCGATCGTCGCATCGCCGATCGAGAAGCTGCCGCCGTCGGCCGCGGTCGTCAACTCGTCAGCGTACGTGACGCCGCGGTCGACGGCGGCCTCGGGGATGACGCCCTCGACGCCTTCATCGTCGAGGTCGCGCACGCCCGAGATGTGGTCAGCGTGGATGTGCGTGTCGAGTGCGTACTGCAGGTCGACACCGAGGTCGCCGGCGTCGTCGAGGTATCGGTCGGTGAACGCGCGCAGCGGGTCGATGATCGCCGCCTCACCGTCGTCGTACAGCAGGTAGCCGAGACAGCCCGAGGAGGGCCGCTGGTACTGGATGAGAGTGCCGGCGCCGTCGTAGCGCTCGACCTCGACGGCCTCGTAGATGCGTGCCCACCCGTTCATCCCGTCCTCGAGGTGATTCACGTCGTAGCCACGCTCGGCGAGCGTGCCCGCGACGAACTCGCTGGCGCCGCCCTTCGCGCACAGGACGGTCACTTCGCGGTCGTCGGGAACCCGGTCGAGGACGTCCTCGTCGATGTCGTCCTCGAGGAACTCGAAGTACGGGATGTTGATTGACGTGACGTTCTCACCGTCGATGCGCCACTCCTCGTGGTCCGACTGCATACGCGCGTCGAGGAGCGTGACGTCCTCGCCGGCATCGATACGGTCTTTCAGCATGTCCGGATCGACGGATTCCACGTCGACATCCGGAGTCGGGAAGTCGTCAGCGTTCATGTTGTGTAGTCGTTCCTACTGGGTAGACGTACAAAAGCATTCCCATAGTAATTCCATATCTAAGCAATACTGGCATGCTTTGATCTAGCTCTGATGGCCTTATTTTGCCTATGTCTGGAGTTTGGGGCCCTTATAACGCGATGCCTGGTCGGAGAGTAATTTGTAGTCTTCACAAGAACCAACAATCTTTTACTTGGGTAGGGAGTATTGTTCGACAACTCCAATACAGACAAACGGAGCAGATAACCAATGAGTGCTGAATTCGACACTACGGAGACTCTCGACGTGAAGAGTGCATCGTGTCCAATGCCGGTTGTGAAAACGAAGTCCGCCATCGACGAACTCGCCGAAGGTGAGATCCTCGAAGTGCTGGCAACCGATTCGGGGAGCATGAGCGACATCGACGGCTGGGCGTCCGGCACCGAGGGCGTCGAACTCGTCGACCAGGAGGAAGCCGACGACGTGTACAAACACTACGTCCGCAAGACGGAGTAACGATGAGTACGGACACACCCGACGCCTCGGCCGACGACGCGCCTTCGCGTGCGGAACTGGCCGCACGCGTGGACGAACTCGAGGACGCACTCACCGAGGCAGCTGACGAGGACGACAGCAAGAAAATGAGCATCATCGCGACGAAGGGGACGCTCGACATGGCGTACCCACCGCTTATCCTCGCCAGCACCGCGGCCGCGTTCGGCTACGACGTGACCGTCTTCCACACGTTCTGGGGGCTGGACATCCTCCACGAGGAGCGTTCGAAGGACCTCAAACTCAGCTCCGTCGGTAACCCCAACATGCCCGTGCCGAACGCCGTCGCCGCACTCCCGGGTATGGACCGTGTGACAACGAAGATGATGGAGAAGAAGATCGCGGACAACGACACCGCCACGATTGAGGAGCTGCTGGAGACGAGCTTGGAGATGGGCGTAGAGTTCCAGGCTTGTCAGATGACCATCGACCTGATGGACTACGATGAGGACGACTTCTACGATGGTGTCACCACAGGCGTCGGCGCGGCGACCGCACTCCAAGACATGGCCAACGCCGACATCCAACTCCTCGTCTAAACCCAGTGAATAACATCGAGAATCCGATTTCCCAGATTGTCGACGCCGTCGCGGAGGCGGAAGGCATCAAGCCGACCACACTCGACCCGCCGCTAGCCGAGGTCGTCGATCCGGATGCAGTAGAACGGTTGGTCGAGGACTCGACGCCGTCCTGACCTCGAAGTACGATTCGCGTATCGTGGCCACGACGTCGTCGTCGACGAGAGCGGTAGCGTACAGGTCGACTGAAGCAGACAGAATTCCTCTCTAATAGCGGTATTCCACCGACGGTCACTCCAACAATGCCGGCCGTTTTCAACGAGTAGACTCTGAGAGATTATCGTAGCGGGAGAAGCGGTAAATCGTCGCTGCGTCAGGCTCACTCCGATTCGAGAGCGTCCAGCAGCTGCCTGACCTCAGCATGAGTGTTAACCACGTGGACTGATGCGCGGACGGCATCCGGCGTTGGTAACGCCCGAACGACGATCCCCTCCGACGCGAGTCGGTCCACCGTCGCTTCGGGGTCGGCCACATCGATGGTTACGAGCCCCCGACTCGGGCATTGCCGGGCTGAGGAGGCGGTCGTCAGGGACGCCATTGGCCAGCTGGCCGGCTAATTTCTGGATCCGGACAGCGATACGATCGACTCCAACTTCGTCGATCGCCTCGATGGCTTCCGCCAAGGCGACGTGTGGCACTGGGTTCGCCGAGCCGATCTCGAATCGGCGGGCACCGGCTGCGAACTCGTAGGGATCTGCAGTCTGCGTTTCGACGCTTCAGTACCCAACTCTGGTCGGCAGCAGTGAGTCTGCGGCCTGGCGGTCGATATAGAGGAAGCCGCCACCCCACAGCCCGAACAGCCACTCGTGTCCGGCCGCCGCGACTGCGTCCGCCTCCCACCCACCGACATCCATCGGAAGCTGTCCCGGCACCTGGACAGCGTCGACGAGCGCGAACGCGCCAGCCTCGTGAGCGATGTCGACGAGATCGGCGACGGGCAACTGGGTGCCATGCGTCCACGTCACTGCGCTGAAACAGGCCAGCCGCGCGTCGGCGACGGCCTCGGCGAAGGCGTCGAGGTCGACGCGGGCCGGGACCCCTACTACGTGCTCGGCGCGTGCAGCCCGGAAGTCGCTGACCGTGCGCTCGATGCAACGGATAATAAACTCGGAGCTCTCATGGCCTGCAACGTCGTTATCTGGGAGGAGCAACCGGGCAAACAGGTCGTCTATCACGTCTCCATTATGCACATCGCCCGCCTCGTTGGGATAGCCCTTGACAACGAGGAGATGGCGGACATTGTCGCCGATACCGGCGAACTCGTCGGTGAGGCGTTCGCAAACCTCTAATATGGGGTATCATACGTTTGATGCCGATCGCGCCGACAAACTCGAGGATGCACAGCAACGGTACCGGTTTCTCTCAGCGGAAGAGTTACTCTGGGCATTGTCACCGGATGGCGACGAGACCGTAGCGGACTTCGGCGGCGGCACCGGGTTCTACACCGACGATGTCGCACCGGCTGTCGACAACGTGTACGCCGTCGACATCCAGGAAGCGATGCACGATTACTACCAGGAGAAAGGCGTCCCCGAGAACGTCGAACTCGTGACGAGTGGCGTCGATGATCTCCCGTTCGATACGAACAGCCTCGACGCTGCGTTCTCGACGATGACGTACCATGAGTTCGCTGGGGAAGAGGCGCTGGCCGAGATCACTCGCGTGCTAGCGGACGCCGGTCGATTGATTATCGTCGATTGGGCGGCAACGGGGAGTGGAGACCACGGGCCTCCACTTGATGAACGATTCAGTGGTGCGGAAACGGCGAACGACCTCCGCGAAGCTGGATTTCACATTGAGCATACTGCCGTCCGGCCAGAGACCTTCCTTCTTACCGGCGAGCTCAGATAGGAGACTACTCCCGTTTTCGAAAGACTCCTCGTACGAACGGCCGGGGCACAAATAGAAAATACCCGCCTCTTGGAGGGCCAGTGATTACTCTCATTTGTGTAGAAATAAGGCTTAAATACGGGATGTCAGTGATTAGAGCACATCTTGAACGCTGCAAAGTACCGAATAGCCCACTCTCACCAGGTCGGATCAATCCTTAACCAACAACCTGGCTCGCTGAACTGATTTGTTGGTTAACGCAGACAGTCATAGTTCCACCGCCGTCACGGGAGATCTTCTGTGACGTCGACGAGCTCCTCCTCGGTTTGCCAGTGATACAGCTATCCCTCCCGGTCGACCACGAGGTTCAGCCGCCGAATCGGCTCAGGCGTAGTTCCCCAGCACGTAGTACGAGAATTTCCCTCGCCCGGACGACGCGTAACCCTTACAGAATTAGCTCCGTCCCAGTACTCGATCACCATTCGGTTTCGTACTTACCCGCCAGCTCCTGGAACTCCGACCACGCCGGGAGCCGGTCGTCGTCGACCTTGCCGTGGGCAACAACCACGACAGTGTCGACGATGCGGTCGACCAACTGCAGGTCGTGGGTCGACAGCAGCACGGCGGCGCCGCTGTCGGCAGTCAGGCGCTCGACGACTGTGCCGAGGTAGCGACTCATCCCGGGGTCGAGACCGCTGGCAGGGTCATCGAGTACGCGCACTGGCGGGTCGCCGAGCATCGTCTGTGCGACGCCAAGCAACCGACGCATCCCGCCGGAGAGCGCGTTGGTCCGGCGGTCGGTAACGGCTGAGAGAGCCACGCGCCCAAGAACCCGCTCGACGCCGACGCGCCCCGGCACCAATGACCCGTAGAGCTCGACAGTCTCCGCTACTGTGAGCTCGCTGCGGAACGCGGTCTGTTGGGCGTGTCATCACGACAATGCCCGCCTCACTGTTGCGGACCGTGTTGTTGACAACGAGCGTGTCGCTGGTGTACATCTCGTGGACGCCGTACCTGAGGTTCTGTGCGTGGTTGCCTCGAATCACAGTCTCAGCGGCGTAGTGCGTGTAGACGGCGTCACGGCCGCCGCAAGCCCTCGACGACTACCTGCGAGTACATCGGCAGCACGCCCATGAAGCCGGCAGTCCCGTTCGTGCCGTGGACGTCGACGTCCCGGACGACGGTATCGGGGCTATCGAGCGCGACAATACCGTTCGCAGGTGTGTGGACGGTGACGTTCTCGACGCGCGATCGGTTCGCGTCCCGCAGGCGGACGCCGGCATCCCCGTAGCCGTACGTGAGCCGGATGCGTTCGTCCCACATCGACCCGTCGTCCGCTGCTATCTCGCCGGCAGTTGCGTCGCCCACGCCCACTATGCGGAGGTTGGTGACGGCCACGTCCGGCGACTGGGCGGTGAGAACGGAGCCGTTCCCGCCGGCCTCAAGGACTGTGTCGGTGCCGGCTCCGGTGAGCGTAACCGGCTTCGAGATGTCGAGGGTGGCGGCGTATCGGCCTGATAGGAGTCGCATGGTCGTGATCGCGGGGGCTGCCTCGACAGCGCCGGCCAGCGAGGGCGCGTCGTCGCCGAGAACGACACCCGCGGGCCGCCGAGCGCCGGACGCTCGCTCAACTGTCGACGCGACTGGCGCCGGGTCCGTTCTGACAACTGCCGAGACCGGCCTGTCTAGGGTTGCTCGTGCCTGCTGCACTGTCTCGTTAGCCCACCACTGGCGTTTCAGTCCACGAGCGTGTCGTCGACGAGCCGTGTGAAGCGGTCGACCAGCCGATCCGGGAGCGACGGCGTCACCTCGCCTAGCAGTTGGCGGGTCTCCACTGGTCGCGTCAGCGTGATGTGGCTCCGTCCCTTCTGGTCGTAGGTCTTCTCGACGATGTCGGAGTCGACGAGCGTCGACACATGCCAAGAGATAGTGCTTCGGGCGACGTCCAACTCGTCTGCCAGGCCTGCCGCAGATGGCTCGGGGTCCTCAAGAGCAGCGACAATGATACTCCGGACCGTCTCGCGCCGGAGCAACGCGATGGTGCGTTGCTCCCAGGGCTCGTAGCCCGGTGGGAAGTAGTGCGTCCGCCCGCGGACCTCCTGGGTGTCGAGGCTGCCTGCGTCCAGGAGGTTACGGAGGTGGTACTGGGCCTGTCCCGTCGCGATGTCGAGGTTCCGCGCGAGTTCGTTGAAGTGGACACCCGGGTTTGATTCGACGTGCCGGTCGACCGCCTGTCGCACGTCCCTCATACATCGCGTGCTAGTTCCGTCGGGCACAAATGCGCATATTCGGTTCCCGGGCAGTGAGAATCCACAGCTCACTCCACTGGCGACGGCGGATCACCGCTGTAGAGCGCGTATAGTATCAGCGTTGCGACAAGGAAGTCCGACCCGTGTTCGACGAGGTGGTGGACGGGCATCGGGACGAGGCCAAGGACGGTCCCGAACCCCATGATGGACCGAGCCAAGAGCAGTCCGAGTGCGCTCGCAACCAACAGGTACACCTTCGACCAGCGCCGCCGGTACCCGGCTAACCCCATCACGAACAGCGCCGCCGTCCCAAGCGTCGCCAGCCCGAGCACGGCAAGCAGGGCCGCCGCCTCGCCGCCACTCAGCCAGTTGCTGACTGACTGCAACATTGTCTCTGTCGCTCCTACACACCCAGGCGGCGAGTGTGTTACGGGTGCGCGCGAGTTCGAATGCACGTTACAATTCGAGCCGGGCGTAGACGCTCTGATGGACGTCTCTCTCAGAAACGACAGTCCCTCGCTGTGATCGTCGGCCATCTTCATGAACGACGAGCATGTCAGTTGTTGTGAATACGGTTTATTTATTCAGTGACGTCGTTAAACCAGCAAGATAAATTACAAGTATGATGGCAACCAAATAAATCTCGTTTGGGAATTAACTAGATTATGATTATTTCAAGATTTTGATATAGGTTTCATACCATTCCGTATCGTCTATTTCACGCAAGCGGCTCTGTTGAAATCCTCAATCGAAGATATGTTCTTGGAGCCGTGCTGAATACAGCGCGGGTATCGGTCACGCCACCTACGGAATGAGGACTGATTCAATCTTCAACTATTTCAGATCCTCAAGAGTTTCTTTAATGTCGGTGGCTACCGTTCAACCCCAGCATATGTTCAAGCAATCGACTCAGAAGTATGATTACAGCTCTACCGCTCGACAGCGGAACGCAGTGAATAGTGTAGACTGAAAGGGGTCTGGTTGATTGGTGTCGGTGGCAACTCTGGGTAAAAAGTAGTCTATCTACTTAACAGTAAGGCGAAATAACTTTATAAGAATCTTGGAAAGTACGCTGTATGAATGTAATTGGCCGTGAAACGGTTGATTCGCTCGGGACAACGGTTGACGACCTAGTGGGTATTGGCCGGCTTCTTGACTCTCCCCGGTTAGCGCATATTTGGTTCACTCTCCGTGTAGAGGGGAACGTCGTGGTTGAAGAATCGGATAGCAACCCGTTCTTGTGGGATGGGATCACCGTCTCTGAGTTACTGGAGCGTCTTGATGGAGATATCCCGCAGTCGACGCTGTATAACGACATGGATGAACTGGAGGGAGTCGGTGCTGTAGAGATTGCATCGGAGGGCCAGCCTATGGGGTACAAGGCGAATTTCTTCCAGGCCGAAGCAGAGAACGTGGACAAGATGGGCGATAGCAGCTTGATCGGACCGCAGATTATCGGCCTAGTCGGAGAGGCGTACACTGATGAAGCGGTTCAAGAGTTCCTCGATGAATACGGTCACAGCCTTCTGAACGATGTGCTCCAGATCTACGTCGCTTCCGTGCAGGGAAGGCTTGAGAGGAGTTTTGTCGAGATGTTTCCCGAGGCTGACGAGGAGGATGTGGAAGCGGTTGTTCCTGCTATTGAGAGGGTTCTGTTTGAGATGAGCCGTGATCCGCTCCGGGGGTATGATTACCGAGATGAACTGTCGACAATGAGCGGAGAGTAACCCTCAGCATTTGATCTACCATCGGTCGGCGGGGGAGACTTCCATCAGCATCCAAGCGAACAAGATCAGTAGTAGGCCGCCGGGCGGAGAGTACATCAGTATCAATCCTCCCAGCAGTGCCAGGCTGAATGATGCGACGGCGGGGAGTCCTCCGCTTTCTCCCATTACAGTAAATCCGTACAGTAGTCCGAACACGGTTTCCAAGGTGTAAGGGCCTTGATCTACTCCGGGTACTGTGTCGGAACTACTTCGAAGAGTTGGGCCAGTTCTTCGGCAAAGGTGCCCAGAGGTGATACGCCGATGGAGATCATTAGGCCGCTTGCGATGGCAATCCCAGTTACGGTGCGTTGCTGATTGTTTGTCTGGAATGTCTCGATAAGTCGTACTATGACTGCGAACAGGAGGAAGGCCGCTATTCCGCCGCCTATCCAGTGGAGGGCGATTTCGGGTTCGACGGTGGGATCTGAGAGAGCGCTGGCCATTTCTTAGCATGGGTTGTTGACTCCGCAGTCGGGGCATTGTTCGTACCAGACCTCGTGTTCGTGGCTTCGGTTCTGGCATTGACGGGGATCTGCTTCGAGTTCCATCAGGTTCCAGTCGGGATCCGGTTTTTCGGTGAAGAGGATGTCTGTGCGTTCGTCCGGGTATCCGCGTTGATCTGTGAATAGGTGGACCGGGCAGTGTTGGCAAGAACGGAGTTCTACGTCGGCGGCTCCGCCCCAGAATGATTCCGGGTTTCCTTGCCATTCGTGGAATCCTTTCGGGCCAGGACATTCCCCGATTTCTGGCCTGTCTGCCAGTGATTTTTCGAGGACCGCGTCGTGGTATCTTTGCTTCAGTGGTTCTTCGAAACTGGTGATGGTGGATACACCGACTAACGTGTTTTTCAGGACTTTTAGCGGGAGGTCAGGTTGTGTGACGTCAGGATGGTAAGTGTATTCTTCCCGATCTTCGTCGTATTGGCGGCGTAGTGTGCAGGGGCGGCTGGTGCAGATCTGGTAGTCTTCTTCGCAGGTAAGGACGTATCCTGGTACGGTCCCCCAGTTGTGTTCTCCACTGTAGTAGTAACTCTCGCAGTCGATGAACCGTTTAGCTGAGTAGTCGCGTACGCTGTATCCGGCCCCGTCTTCCTTGGCGAAGACTTGGTCGACGACCAAGTAATCCAGTTCTTCTTCTTCTCCGAAGTCACTGGAAGAGAGCCAGGCAACGGAGTAACCAGTGTAGAGATAGTCGTGGGTCGTGGATTTGATGTCTTTCTCGTGGTGCCGGTGCTGTACTTCGATGATGAGACCTTTGCCGAAGAACGGATTCTCTTCGGTGAACTCGAGTAGTGCGTCGGCCTGTCGTGTCTTGTTTCCGCTGCCGCTGTCGGAGACGTCTAACGTGATTTCTGCTCCGCAACGCTTGGCCTGGGGTTTGAATTTGTTTTTGAGTGCTGCGACTGCGAGTGCTACACACCTTGCGTGGGTAGCTGATTCTCCTGTCGACTCGGTGGTGGGGCAATTGTTTCCGGAGGAGTTGTTGACGTGGTAGAAGTGGCGTGCCTTTTGATCCCCGCCTCGGGCGTACATAGTGTCGCCGCACTCGGGACAGGTTACGGGTTCCTGGTTGAGGACGTTGGCGGGTACAACGATTACTCCGTCCCGCAGGCCTCGGAACGGCATCTTTCACGTGACATGACTGTCCAGGATTTCATGTAGTTACCGGTTAATGAAGACGACCTCAGCTATTGCCTTCCTGTTTCTAACAGGGATTTCCGGGCGTGGATCAGATTTAAAAACGAATATGGTAAATTATTATACAACAATTGCAGACGACACCGAACTTTCGACTTAGCCGTGGTTCGAAGCGTTCAACCCGGACATTCCTGTATGCCGTCAAGACTATGACTTCAACTACCGGGACTGACCGTATTGTGGAGGAACTGGCCGATATCAGGGCATATTGAGGGATGATATACACGTCAGCGACGACACCGTCACCACCTACGTACTCCTTGACCGCTTAGAGGATACCCAGGACTTGGAAGATATCGAGGTTGACGCTTCAGGGGAGCACGAGTACAAATACCTGATCTCTGCCAAGGCCAAGCAGTAGAACCTTTTTTACTCCGCAGATCTCGCTTCGTGGCTTCTGGGCGTTCTCCACGGGATTTTTAGAACCATCATCAGAAGAACG
The DNA here is from genome assembly GCF_016917855.1 of Halobacterium sp. GSL-19. Lineage (NCBI taxonomy): Archaea > Methanobacteriati > Methanobacteriota > Halobacteria > Halobacteriales > Halobacteriaceae > Halobacterium > Halobacterium sp. GSL-19. The sequence continues at coordinate 241,085 of NZ_CP070375.1, read as the reverse complement.
TATATGGACAGTATAGACGTCGGGGGCAAGTGGTGGTTAGAGGAGATGCATGAGGAGGAACAACTTGTCCCGAATGAAGCCGTAGCAGGGACACTCACGTTCTCACCGGAACATGGTGTCGAACTGGATCTACTTGGCAGCTTCTACGAAATTTTCGAGAGGCACAATGACGACGTGGAAACCGAGGACGGCCCAATCAACATCTTCGGTGTGACGACAGAGGGGGAATACGTCACCGTCCTCAACTGCATGTATTCCGGCGACAGCACGAGCACGAACGATGCCTCCTTCACCACCGAATCCTATGAGAACGGGACCGTCATCAAGGGGTGATTAGTCAACACTAGGACGAAGTACTGGAAGTGCTCTTTCTCGTTCAACAACCTCGAGAAATGGACCGGCGTTAGAAGGGTTTCCATGCCTGGCGATCACGATATCGATGTTGGGCCTGCCGTCACTGAATCTCTCTCGACAGACGACGCAGATATCATTCTAAACATGCACGAGGATATGTCCTCCGCCTTCGAAGGCAGACTGGGGCGGGTCTATTTTACGGTCTACTCTGAGGAGCCCTTGACGTACAGCGAGTACCTGTCTGAGTATGTGGGTCCGCTACAGAACCTGATTACTCTCGGAGTTGGAGATGCTGTGTTCCCTACTTTCCTCAACCTGTACTCTGCCCGTTTCGGCCATCACGACTCCAAGCACTCGGTCCACTGGGACGTTCCGTACTACCGGGAACAGGACGATGCGCACTCGATGCAGATGAACTTCACTCTGCAAGATATCGAGTTTGCAGACGTGGTGGAACAATGGTTGGAGAGCTCGAGTTCAGTGGAGCGATTGCATGACCACTATTTCGGAACCAGGTACAACGACAGCATGTACGTCAACACCCAATTTATGTCGATGATGTTTGCTCTTGAGGCCTATCATCGGAGAGCCTTCCCTGACCGGCAGAAGACGATGAGTAAGAAGGTGTACCGCCGTTTCCGGGAGACTACCTTGGAGAGGATGGCGAAGGTGGCTGTTTGGGGGAGGGCGAGAGACTTGTTCCGTAGTATTGTGAATGAGCCATCTATCGGTGGTTGGTTACTGGATATTACAGGCCGTCACGAAGGCATGTTCCCGGAGTCGTATGATATCGAGGCGAATCTGAGCACCATAAAGAGAGTCCGGCATACCATTGCCCACAGCTTGTCTGAGGATTTGTCGACTACTGATATCGCCCGGGCCGAGATCCTTGTAAGGATAATCGCGCTTGCAGTACTGCTTGAGACAGCGGGGATAGATGAGGAAAAGGGCCGTGAGATTTTGGGCGATGAGTACAGCGGTGTCGACCGGATTATCGAGCTCTCATAGACTCAGTATACCACCTATAGTTCCAGCTGTTCTTCGAAGAATCTGATTGCGTAGATGAGTGCTGCGTCAGGGAATCCGACCTCGTTGAAAATCCGGCGGGCCAGGTTCTGGACTGTCGGTGCCTGGCAGCTGGGACGTCTTTTGTCGTACCGAAGATGGGTCATGGTGGTACGGCCGGGTATGTCAGGAGAAATTTTTGGTGCTTGGTAGGCCGGAGTCTTTTCTACCTCTACGGTTTCCATGGATTCTGTTTCCAGAGGCATCGTGATTTCTTCTCTCCGGCGTACTTCGTCGATCCTCTTGTGTAGGCCTTGGATGTAGTCCTCACTGCTGGAGCTGGATATTACGGCGTTCTCTGCGTTGTGGAACTGGGTTAGATTGATCTGGTCGACGATATCAGGATCTTTGATCAGGACCTGTCTCCGGGAGTTGCTTTTGAACCTGTAGATCTGTTGGTCGTAGAGGAGGAGTATCCTGTTTTGGTTGATGGGGCAGTAGATTTGAAGCCCTCTGTTGCCGATCCCTGCCGGTACTGCTCCGTACCGTGGTTTGTAGCGAGGATTGTCAAGGATCATCGGTGTGTCGGAGATAATGAACTCTCTTTCGGTGACGTTGCAGAGCATTACAGCTTCGAGATCCTGGATCCCTGTGTAGCCGAAGATTCCCTGGGTGATAATGTAGTGGTGTGTTCCGAGAAGGGAGGCATCAACCATCGTGTCCTCCATTTCTTTCTCGGTAAGGTCAGAGTCCCAGATGACACTGCCTTCGTACCGGTCATGTTCCATATCGTCTTTGACCGCGTCACGCATGAACTCTTCCGCACTCCGGATATCTTCTCGCTCGGCTTCGGTCCTCGAGCGCTGAGTCGTGATGAAAGAGAGAAGCAGCTTAACCTCCTGACCGGAGAGATCTCCAATCTCAGCCCCGTTACGCAGCTTTTTGATAGGGCTGTGCTGATGTTCTTCTAATTTGCCGAGTTCGGTTTCGACCCTTGGAGGGTTCCCGTAGAAGTAGTCGCGTGAACAGACCTTCCTGATGCTGTTAGGGAAGATTTCGCCCTCAGAGAGAGGTAGGACGTTAACCACGTTGTCCGTGGCCCACCCCTTCAGGAAGTGCTGGGGTACGTAGTGCTGGTTCTTCCGCTCAGGCATTTCGTCTTCTTACGTAGGACTGGAATTTCAGTGTGTAAATACTTTGCTACGCTGTAGTCGATAGGGTTAGTTTAGAACATTTCTAAGACTTCTTCTTGGCATTGTTCATAGACATCATCGGATATCCGGGGTTCTCCTCCAGGCTCAATCTCTTCATCGCAGAGTCTAATGGTGTTACTGTGAATTTCCTTGACTTTGTCCTTGGATCCGCACCAGACACATCTTTCGTCAGCACCGTTGTATCGCAGGCCGCAATCACCGCATTTCAACAGGTGGTCAACATTCATCTCAACGTCCTGTGCTGGAATTACTGTAGTGACTACTCTCTTGCCTCCATCTTTCTTGGTCAGGAAAATGGTTCCCGTTGGAAGCTTCACGAGACCCAATAAATCTTGACACCGGATAGTGAGCTGGGAGTGTTTCTGCTGAACTCACTCTCTGTATCTCGCCGCAGTTTTTATCAGTTTCCCAGGATTTCAACAGAGCCACGCAAGCAAAGTTAATATAAAGGACAATTTTCGAAAAGCACTCAGTCCTGTCAGACGGTTCTAAGAGCTATTTTCGTCTGGTGAATTATCCACCACATACAGTTCATATGAGGGAAGGTCGAATAGAGCTGTATCCTGTCCGTCTTTGCTTCTAAATTTTATTTCAGTCCACACATCACCACCGGTTGGATCAAATTCGTCTAATCGATACTTGCTCTCACCGTTCATCAGATGGATCACTTGCTCATGATCTGGCCTGCCATCCCCTGTTACGTCTTGTTTGACTGTTGCTTCTACCGCTGTGTTCCTCGGGATGTCAGCCCCCAAATTAATCGCAACCGGGCGCGACGAGACACTCTGTTTCTTTGTCTCAACAGAGAGGTTCTGAGGATATTTTTCAATTTCAATATTCGCACTTTTGTACTCCTCGGGGTTTATCGACCGAGCAATTGACAAATGCTTTTCTCCCGCTTTTTCCTGATTTAATTCTTTTTTAAGAAAGGTACCGTATTCATAGTGAATATCGGCATTCTGCGGCTCCAATTGTAGTGCTGATTCAAAATGTTGTTTGGCTTCCTGAGATTCAGACAATTCGTCATTTAGAAGGTTTGCATAATTCAGGTGCGCTAACGTGTGACTGGGGTCGATTGACAATGACCTCTCAAAGTGTTGCTTTGCTTCCGTAGGTCGATTTAGATCTTCCTTCAGCAGAACACCGTAATTGTTGTGTGCCGGTGCATGATCGGAGTTCTCTTTCAGCGTTTTCCTATAGTATTCTTCAGCTTCTTCTGGCCTATCGAGGTCTCTGTGTAATACTAATCCAAGATTATAGAGTGCCTCCACAAATTCGGAATCAAGCTCTAAAGCTCGTCGATAGTAATCTGCGGCGGCTTTTGGACGGCCTAATGACTGCTGAAGTAATAGAGCATAGCTATAGTATGCCTCCAAAAATTCTGGATCGTACTCAATAGCTTTACGTAAATGTGTTTCAGCTTCTGTTGGATTCCCTTGATGCTTTGCCAGCAATAGCCCGTAGTTGAAGTGAACTTCGGGAAATGTGGGGTCTAGGTCTAATGCTGCTTTCCATTGATCTATCGCTAATGAAATATGGCCCCATTTTGAGAACGCAGCCCCGGCATTCAGGTGGGCTATCGGCCGTGTATATGTAGGCAACGACTCCTCCTCTGATAGAAGTACCCCAGACAATTCTGAAGCGTCGTCACGAGCACGGACCTGAATTGCTTCAAGTTGTACGTCATGGATATAATACTGTGTTTGGCGAGAAACGAGATCTTCTCCCCGAATATCGATCCACTGTCTTTTTTCTTTGAGCTGTTCAACAGATCTACGAAATCGTCCTCGGTCGCCACTTAGCAACTCAAGGTATATCGTACGGACGAGTTTAGAATAATACGGCAAATTCAGATCATACAATAATTTCATTGAAGCTAACACATACAATTCGTCTCTTGAATCTGATTGAAGCGACTCATACTGTATTTTCCAGAGATCTTCGACATTATCTGGTAAATCCTCCATATCACTAATAGTGAGCTCGTCGCCAGCAGTTCCGAGTACCGCATCAATATAAATCGGTGCAGAACGAGAAGCAGTTTGATCAATTAAAGCTTCAAGCACACCATCGGTCGTTGATACGTCGTATTTGTCTGCCATTCGAACTGCGAGATCGTGTATGAAGTCAGGGTCAACATTTTCAACCCTTAGTTCCTCAAAGTCAGACCAGAAACTTTGTTCGTCGTCAAATGCAGCAGGAAGATTTCCTGGAACATTGTGAAGTTGTCCTGATCGCGCCTCCAACAGTGCATATAGAGTATGCCCATCCGAATCGAGAGCATGTGACAGTTCATGTATGGCTGATTCAAGAACTAGGCTCTCTCCGCCTTCGTCAATTCGGTGAATATCTTCCCAAACCAGTAACACATCACCGGCAAATTCTTCGCGTGTAATTCCTCTTACATCAGCGGGGTCAAGCATCCGTTCATCAGGCAGTAAAATGTGATTAACCGAATTCTCAGGGAGTCGATTGATAAAAGCAGCTAAGATCCGTGTTTTTCCCGCACCTGATGGCCCGACAACAACATATCGACCGGGATCTGGGTTCTTGGGAACTTCCTGCCTATCAACGAATTCTACAGTATTTTCGGGCAGAAGCGTACTTATTACTCTTTCACGGTCTTCAGGGAATGAGTAGAGAGTGTACGGACGTCGGTACGCGAGTTGATCGAATTCCTCTCGAATCGTGGCCAATCTATCAAGTACATCAGCCTGAAATTTAGCCTGAAGTTGCTGGGATAGTTCTTCATTTTGGATGACTCGATCGCGAAAATCATCAACGACGTTCCGAAACTCCTCACTCAATAGTTTTTGGAGTTCCTCGCTTGCTTCTTTATCTAAATTCACATCTTCAGCTTCATTCACTTCTTCAATTAGCCAAGTTACGGCTTCTTCCTCAGATTCGAACACAATTTCTGTAAAATCGATTTGCTCGGCGATTATATCCCAATGAAACGCTAAAGACTGTAGTTCAAGATGATCCAAGTCTTTAGCTCGGCTCTCAATTCGGTCGACCAAAGAGCGATTGAACTCGGCTGCAAGCTGTCCGAACTCGTCGCTTATCTTGGTGTTCCGTGATACCTCATCTAATTTGCCACGTACATCCGATTTGGTGGGGACGGTTCGGTTAGCGAGCACAGAAAGGAGAATCGGCGCTATTTCCAAACCAGTCATTGGCATATCATTGCCTGTCCAATTGCAATAAAACCCCCACGCTAACTACGACACAGCTAATGACTGGTGCCTTGTGGAAACCAACAAGAATCTAATGTTTCTGGCGGGTCGGTAAGATCTAACGTCACTTCATCGTCCTCAAATGCACGGGTGAATCTGTTCGCCTTGACGAAGTTCTCCGAACTCAAATCATAATCCTGTTCCTCGGCACCCAGCACATTTGCCACCGTCCACATATTGTACATTAGGATGGCGAACTTAAAGTAGAACATCCGGGTCGCCAGCCGGGGTGATCCCGACTGTGCCAAGAAGTCTTGCTTGAGCTTCCGGTAACTCGTCTCGACGCCCCACCGGTTGCGGAAATCGGTGGCCAACTCCAATGAGTCGATGTCGTCGTCATCCAGCGGGATGTTCGTGTAGAAGATGATCCAGTCGTCGGTCGGATCATCGGGTTCGCCCTGCCGGAGTCGAGACCGCTTCTGGGACTTCACGGCGAACAACCAGTGCTTCTCGTCGTCAATCCCGCCGAGCCCGTGGGGCACCGCTTCAACCTCGCTCTCCTTGGCGACAGCGAGTCGCTGAAGGCCCTCGATCTTCTGGCCCCTGTCCGGGGCCTGGATGATGAACTCCGTCCCGGTGGACTCGAGAGCACGGACGGCGTCAGTGGTGTAGAACCCACTGTCCAGGTAGGCGCGGTTGAACGACGTCACCTGCGCGGCGTACCGGAGCAGTCGGCGCACGAGCGTTCCCTTGTCGGTGTCCGCCCGCGTCGGGACGGCCCGCATCGTCATCGGCGTGTTCGTACCGACGAGAGCGAGCGTGGTGAACTGCCACGAGTAGTAGAAGTTCCGCTGGGGCTTCGTCTTCTGGATATCTCGGCTGGCGTCACCCTGTCCGTACCACCCCCAGTCCGTACTGTCGATGGCGACCTCGTTGGTGTCATCGAAGTACTCGTGCTCGAAGGCGATGTCGAACAGGGCACCGTTGGCCCGCCGGAACATTCGCGTGACGGTGGCCGGGTCGAACTTCAGAAGCTGGTGCCGGATGTTACTCGGGTCGACCGAGTTGCCCTCACCGATCCACGACTTCAGCTCCATGTTCTCGCACGCCTGGTTCATGTGGATGTCGTGGATCGCCGCGCTGACGAAGATCCGCAGGAGGAAGTCCCGCTTGAACTTGATGCTGTCGTCGCGGTCGAAGCTGAGGTGTCGGAAGACCTCAGCCCGGAGTTCACGACTAAGCTTCTTGATGTACGGCGGCTTCCGTTCCTCGGTGTCCGGCGATGGCAGTTCATCGAACTGGTCGGCGTACCTGGAATCCTCGATGGCCGCGAGGACCTGGGCGACGACGCGGTCGAAGTACCGCATCTGCCGTTCGGTCAGTCGGTCACCGAGCCGGTTCAGCGTGGGCTGGCTCACCGTCTCCGTGACGTTCAGCCGGTCCCGGAACTCGGGGTCATCCAGGTTCTTCGCTACGTCCGTCTCTGCCTCATCGGTCAGTCGAAGGTAGAGGTACACGCGGAAGAACTCCAGCGCATCGAATGTGCGTGAGAGGTCGTCGTGTTCCTCGACGCCGATGAAGAGGTCCCGCAGCGAGAGCCGGCCAATCGCGCGGGCGAGATCGCCGTCGGCCCAGTGGATGGCGGCGTAGAGCGCCTGCGGGAGGTTCACCCCCTCTAGGGCGGGTCGTCGCCGGGGACCAGCGGGGCAGCGCCCCAGTCGCCTTCCTCGAGGTAGTACGACTCGGGGAACTGGCCTGCTTCGGAGACCCGAACCACTTCGTCGTTCTCGTCGAGGTCGCCGGGGAACCAGTCGGTATCGACGAACGCCCCGCGGGCGAAGTGGTAGAGTTCCGTTTGGTTCTCGTCGCTCTCGTCGCTCATTCGTCGCAGACCGCCTCTCGGAGTTCCTCGTACAGATTGGGGTGGTTCTCCTTCAGAATCTCAGCATCCGTCTCAAGTTCATCAATCCGCTGCCGCACGCGAGAAGCAGACTCGTACCGCTTGCTGTCGTCAACATCTGCTTCGCCGCTGATGCGTTCTCGGTCAGTCTTTGTCATGATCGCGGTAACTCCCATACTGCCATTCGTTGGTGGCATACGACTTAGACATTAGGTTATATCGCCATAAAGATTAGCTCATAGCACCACATTAGCTTATAACCTAACTTTTATTGTCGCGGCGACACATGTCTCTGGTAAGAAGCGCGGGACACCGGTCAGAAGTTGGCCGAGACGGGCTGGGACCCGTCCGACCGCGCTTCGGGACAACCGAAGCATGTCAATGAAGACATCCGCCGGACTTCAGGATTCCGGCACGAAAGCCGAATCGGACGCTAAAAACACCGAGGCCGACCTCGATCTCTCGGAGCTGATCGAGAATCACGAGAACACCGACTGGAGCGAAGTTCCGGGCATCAGCGCTGCGGAAGCAGGCGCGTGGACGGCACGTCTGATTGAGGCGCGAGAAGCCGCTCAGGAGGGGCTGTGATGCAGCGACGTCAGTTCCTCGCCGCGGCCGCCGCCCTCGCCACTCTCCCGCAGGCCGCGACCGCTGACACGGGCCGCGCCGAGGGAATCGTCGAGGATCGGAGCGTGACCGACGACGGGACGTACTCGGTCACGGACTGCGGCTCCGTTCCCGGCGGACTGAACAACGTCCACGTCGCGGCAGACATGAACGACGGCCCGCTCGATGTGGAGGGCGTCCACGAGGAGAACGGCTGGAGCGGCGTCGGCCTCAGGTGGAGGTCTGGCCCCATCGAAGTCGGCACTGGCCTCGATCCCGACGACGCCCGCGACCTCGCGGCTCGGCTGGTGGTCGCTGCCGATGCGGCCGAGGGGAACCTCGGTGGGGGTGACGCCTGATGCAGCGCCGCGAGTTCCTGCAAGCGACCGCCGCGGTTGCCGGGGCGGCCGCCGGTGACGTGCCCGACACCGAGATCACCGCCCAGCAGAACCGGCTACTGGAGCTGGCTGACCGCGCCGAGGACGAACGGTGGGCCTACGAGACGACGTGCAATCTCGCACACGTCCGCTCGGGACTGGTGAACGCCGAACTCGACACCCTGTGCGAAGAGCCGAGCGGCACCATCGAGACGTACAGCGTCGGTCGGCACGGTGTCCCGCTCGGCTTCGAGGTGAGTACCGACGACGACGAGTCCGTCGGGACGCTCGTACACCTTTCCGCTGAGCAGGCCGAGGCGCTGGCTGTCGATCTGCTTGAACAGGCACACGCTGCCAGGGAGGGTGACGATGCGGACTAGTGACGCCCGCGTGACGGTCCGAATCGTCCGCATGGAGGACGGGGAGACGGTCCGTGAGTATCGAGTTGGCGGCGTTTCGTACCCCTCGGCTGAGGCGGTCGAAGCGGTGCTCGAAGCACGCTAACCACTACACAGTCATGATTGAAGACATCGACAGAGACGTATTCGTACGGATTCAGACCGACCTGCTGGTGGTCGGTGACAGCATCATGACCGACCGCCACCACGCATCGAACGGCAACTACGGGGACGACGACCCGCAGAACCAAATCGGCGGCATCATCCCCGCCTTCCCGCTCTCCGGGTGGCTTCGCCACGGGATGGAGGAAACCGTACAGGAGTACGGCGGAACGGCTTGCCATCCCGGCGAGGCCAACGCGAACTTCATGAAGGACGGGGTCTACGACCGCGACCTCGACGCCGGCTACCACGAGAAGGGCGCGTGTACCGATGAGCCGAAGGAAGACGACGGCTGTGTGATCTTCGACCTCTTCGGCGGCTTCAGTGGCGTCCCCGGCAAGGTGATGCGCCGCCCGATCAAGTTCAATCCCGTCCGCTCCAGCGTGGACTACACGCGCGGCCAGGCCGAGGGTCACTACCGCCGGCTGAACCGCAACGTCGTCTCCCGGAACCGTGAGGACAACCGCGAACCGCTGCGGAACGCGGAGATCGACGCCGTCGCCAACCTCGATGGCTGCTGGCACCTCTCCTTCCGGGAAACGAAGCCGGAGTTCATCGGGCTGCTGGCCGAAGGCATCGACTTCCTCGATGCTCACAAGACCGACTTCATGCATCAGCTCGGAGGTGCGCGGAACTTCGGCGCGGGGATCGTCGACTGCCGCCTGATCAACCCGCTCTACGAGGAGCGTGAACTGAAGCGCGTCTTCGACCGTGGCAAGGGCAACACGAACGCGATGGACGAGAAAGACGACCAGTGGGAAGAGGAGTACCGCCCGGCGTTCGTGGAGGCGCTGGAGGAGCGCATCGAGGAGGGGCCATGAGCGACGAGATGGTCGCCGCGTACCGCCACGATGCTCACAAGATTAACGGTCAACCCCACGACTACGCCCCGGAGACGTTCGCCGGAGTGCCCGTGAACCAGACGGTCCCTCACGGCGCGGACGGCGATGCGTCGGCGCTCAGCCGGCCCCGCGGCCAGCCTGAACAGACTGTCGAGAACCACGAGACGCTCTACCGACTGTCGCTCATCAAGGGTGAGAGTCGGTACGACCCACAGGAGTTCACGCGCAACGACGTGGAGAGCGCCGTGAGAGGGCTCCTGACCGAGGACGACCCAGAGACGATGCATCGGGCGTGGCTGGAGAGCGACGTTGTCTCGGCGTTCAACGAGAGTGTCTACTACCCCTACACGAGTCTGAAGTACCACACGCTCCTCGTGGCGGCGCTGCTGGACAACTACCGCGCCGGGCACGAGTTCGCCGACCTCCGGCTGGTCGTCGACAATGACGAGATCGTGCCCCACCGAACGGTGTACGTGGGCGAGGAGTTCGCCCTGCGGATCGACGGCGACGCTCGAGGCCGGCCGTCGGCCCGGCTCGGGAGTCGCCCGTGGCGGTCGTGGGCGTCGGCGTGGAACCGCCTGGAAGCACACCCGCTGGAGACGGCACACGACAAGTACGACATGGTGCTCGATGCGAATCTCCGGCGGATCGGCGCGTGGTCGACCGCGCTCCAGTACATCGAGGACTTCCGGGAGGTGTTCGACGAGTGACGCGCATTCAGCAGGTTCACTGGGAGCTGGAGATGGACTACATCGGCCACCCATACTACGTCTCGGGGAACGCCATCCTCCACGCACTCGGCCAGCACCTCCCGCACGACGTCCACCAGCACCTCCACGCTAGCCACGGTGTGTTCGTCCCCGGCCAGTTCGGGACGTTCCCTGAAGAGCACTCCCAGAGCGGAATCCGGCCGTACCTCGGGAGTGGGCTGCCGGACGTCGAGAGCTACGATGACCTGTTCCTGATGCGGAACCCGGCGCATCGCTGGCTTCTCGACAGCCGTCCGCGAGACGCGCTGAACACGCACGACATCCGCCCGCAGAGCGGGCATCCGGCGCTGTCCCACGAGACGATCATGGGCAAGCCGGAGGACGCTCGCAAGCAGCAGCAGACGACAAAGTGGTACGTTCACGCCTACCTGCACGCCGATGACCCCGATGCGCTCCCGCTGGGCGAGGACGTACTGGAGGGGCTCCAGTTCGGGGGCAAACGGAACTACGGCTACGGCGTCACGCGGCTGAAGGACACGCAGGTTGTCGACCTCGATGACCTAGACTACTCACGTCTCGAGAACGGCGAGGCCTTCCTCGTGGAGGTGACGACGCCGTTCGTGCTGGAGTCGGAGTACCCCAAGGCTGCCGACCAGGACGTCCCGTGGTGGTGGAAGGGGAGCCGCCGGGATCTCCGTGAGCGAGAGGAGAAGATCCTCGAGCAACGGGAGGTCTACAAGCTCCAGACCGTCGACCACGGGCAGGTCGTGAAGTACGAGGGCGACCGGCCCATCGAGACCGCGAAGAGTGGTATTCTTCGGGTCGGCAGTCACTCGAAGTACGGCTTCGGAGAGCTTCGAGTGAAGCCGGTCGAACCCCGGTCAGAGCAGTGTAAGAACTCAAAGAAGAACGGCGAAACAACGGAGTGAGAAATCCGAACGATGACAGGCGAATCGGCGACTAAACATCACGCGATTCCGTGAATAAAGAAATCGTATTCACAACAACTGATATGTGGCGACTCGACCACGCGAAAGGGACGCCGGAGGCGTTGCGCGCGTTTGGCTAGGTATTTCTGGACGAGGTCGCTGCAACGAGTGTTTCGACGTCACCGATTGTGACGCCAGACGCGCGTACCACGTCCTCGACCGTCAGGAGACGAGCCAACCCATCTATACGCTCCGTGGCGAGGTCAATAAGTATCGCTCTCTCACACCGTATCCAGGATCACGTCCAGAAAGGGACCGTGTTCGAGTCTCGCCGGGCCGGCGGTGCGTATCGCTGGCGCGTGCTCTATCCCGACGACTACCCGATCGACGATGTGTACGACACGGTTGAATCCCACGTCTGAGACGGGGAACGGTGTCGGTATCATACGTGACCAGCGCGGCAACTGGAAGGCGACCGAGCGGGTTGCGACGGAGTTCTCGCCGGCGCACTGGCAGGTGCTAGACCCGTAGTCGCACACGGCTACTACGAACGGCCGCGGGAGGTCTCCGTAGCCGACCTGGCATCGATACTCGACGAGCCTCGCTCGACCGTCCAGTATCGGCTCCGGACCGCCAAAGACCATATGATGTCGCAGTTCGTTGCGCAGACGCTCTGAACGCGGCTGGCGACGCGGCCGGTGTCACGACCGACCCGTCGAAGCGGACACCCACCAAGGGGTGGAAGCCCAGGGGGTTGGGGCTGGCGTTAGCCCTCGTAGCCTTCGCCTTTGATTGGACCGCTGAACACGCCGTAGAGGAACTTGAAGTACCACAGGACCACTATCAGCACCGGGAGCCCAAGGACGGTCACGAGGTTCAGCGCCAGCGGCGACACGACTGCTTCCCTGACCAGCAGGCCAGTCGGTGGGTAGATGACCGGATACAGCAGGAGTGCGATCAGGACGGTCAACAGCGTGGGAAGCGCCAGCGCGCTCGCCAGCCAGGCCCGGTACTTGCCGCGCCTCGCCAGTAGACTCCCGCCCACGCCGGCGGCGACCGAGAGCGCGACGACTGCAGCCACGGGACCCGAGAGAATCGTGTCGGCGGCGCCGCCCGCGTCGGTCAGAACGACTGTCCCCAGCAGCACGACCACCCCCCCGAGGTACGCCACTGTCGCCCCGATCCCGTACGTACGCAGCTCCGCCGCCAGGTCGGGCCCGGTTTTGCTCGCGAGGAACGCTGCACCGGTGACGACCGAGACGGCGACCAGGCCGACGCCAGTCAGCACCACTGGCAGCGTGGCGCTGTCGAACAGCCAGCGGCCGGCGAGCATCCCGAGCAGCAGCGGCGCGAACACGCTGCCGCCGACGAAGGCGTAGTCGGCGTACCGCCGCCACTGGTCGTCGTCGCGCTGCTCGCGCAGTTCCGGACCAAGTCCGCGGAACAGCAGTGCGAGGACGAACCCGATTGTGAGCAAGTAGTTGTCCGCAAGCAGCTGAGAGTACACTCGCGGGAACGCCGCCAGCAGCATCGTCCCGAAGGCGACCAGCCACACCTCGTTGGCGTCCCAGACCGGTCCGAACCCCGCGAGGAACGTCTCCCGTTCGTGTTCGTCCGTTCGGGTGGCGTACAGCATCCCGATACCGAAGTCGAAGCCGTCAAGAACGACGTACATCCCCAGTGCGAACAGCACGACGCCGAACCATACCTCCGGCAGCGACTCAACGAGGTAGGCGTCGACGGGCAACAACGACTCAGTCATCGTCACTCACCCCGGGAATCGGGCCGTGCCAGCGGCCATCGCTGGACTCCCGGACGCCCAGCGCCTGGAGCTCCTCCCGGACCAGCCACTTCAGGATGTACAGGGCTGTTAGAATCAACCCCACGTAAACGACGACAAACCCAACCAGCGTTAGTGTCGCTTCCGTCCCGGTGAGCGTTGATGAGACCGCCTCGCTAGTCTTGAGTTCACCCTGGATAACCCACGGTTGCCGACCGATTTCGGTGACGTACCAACCAGTGAGAAGTGCGGCGTAGCCGAGTGGCGACGCTGCAATCATCGCCTTCAGGTAGCGTGTGTTGTCGGACAGCCGCTCCTTGTACGTGAGATAGCCGCCCCACAGCGCCAGTCCGATGAACAGGAACCCGAGCCCGATCATGAAGCGGAACGACCAAAACACAAGCGCGACGGGTGGATTGTCTTCGTACTCGTTCAATCCGATGACCTCGGCGTTGAAGTCCCCGCCACTGGCGAGGAACGACCCAACTGCGGGGAGACTCACCGTGACGAGGTTCTCGGCGCGCGGGTCGGTGAGTGCCGAGGCGGACTTCGGAAACGCGAGCAAGTGGAGGTCGGCCTGCCCCGTCTCGTAATGGGCCTCCATCGCGGCGAACTTCTGTGGCTGGGTGTCCTCCACGTGCCGGCCGTAGGCGTCGCCGTGAACTGCCTGGAAGGGCGCGGAGACGACCAGAAGCACGACAGCTAGTTTGAGAGCGGTGTTCCAGGCGTCGGTGTCGGGCTTCTTCCAGATTATGTACGCCGAGACGCCCGCGACCAGCAGCGCGACCGATATCACTGACGCGTTCATCATGTGGACGTACATCCAGGTCATTCGCGGGGTGAGGAACGCGGCGAACGGGTCGGTCAGCTTCGCGACCTCCATTCCGTTTCGGGTGATCATCTCGTATCCCCGCGGAGTCTGCATCCAGGCGTTAACGACCAGTATCCAGAATCCAGACAGCCAGGCTCCGACGCCAACGAGCACCGACGAGAGGACGTACGTTCTGTCTCGGACGCGGTCGCGACCGTACAGCAACACTCCGAGGAAGACGGCTTCGAGGAAGAACGCCATCTTCGCCTCGAAGGACAGTGGACCGCCGATCAGCTCGCCGGCCACTTCGGAGAACTGCGGGAAGTTCGTGCCGAACTGGAAGCTCATCGGAATCCCAGTGACCGTCCCCATCACGAAGCCGACAGCGAACACTTTCACCCAGAACGAGCGCAGCCGCGCGTACCGGTCGTCGTTCGTCCGGACGTCTTTCCAGGTGAAGTAGATGATAAACGGTGCGAGGCCGATAGAGAGGGACGCAAAGATGATGTGGACGGAAATTGTCCACCCGAACTGCATGCGACTGGCGAGTTCCGCAGACAGGAACGCCATTACCCCGGGGTCGAGGGTTGTCAGCACTGGAGTCGGGCTCATATATGTCGCTGCGGTCTATTGGATTATGAGTTGGTTCACGATTCCCACATTCGAGTACTGTACCAGACGAGTTTTATTTGTATAACCCTAATTTTCCTGCTCGCAGTCCAAAGGTATGTTTTCATACCGCGACCAGACTGCTTAACCGAACCAGGAACACGACTGGTCATCCGTCTTTAGCTAAGACGAGAACCGCGCGATAGCGGCGGCTTATTGAGGATACTTTTCGGGAGGAACGAGGAGGCAAGAGCTGTGTCCAACGGCGCCTCCTCATCGAGAATTATGCGTCGGCTCACTACACTGTTTCCCTCCGAGTTCCTCGAAGAGCACGCCGAGGAACTCGGCGTGGTTGAGCGTGAAGGGAAGCTACAGATCCCCGCCTTCGTGTGGGCATTCGTGTTCGGCTTCGCCGCAGGCGAGAGCCGAACACTCGCTGGGTTCAGACGCAGTTACAACTCGACAGCCGACGAGGCGATCTCTCCCGGTGGCTTCTATCATCGGTTGACGCCGACGACTACCATTGTACATCACGAATCTGCCGCGAGACGAGTTCGTGCCGGGGGCTCTATACCCTCGCAGAATCCGCAACTCGGCGTCTGCCCCCGATGTGGCGATCAGATCCACCACCGGCATGTCCTCGTCGAGTACGGGACCGGCGATGACGTCCGGTGCTGGACGGAATGCCCGGGCTGCGGCGGCGTTGTCGATCCGAACGCATGATCCGGCGACTCACCCGTATGTTCGGTCGGCCAGATACTGGCTTGTTTGTCGAATGCCGGCGTTGTGGAACGACGTTGGAGTCTGGGGACATCGAGCGCTGCTCTGAGAGGAGGTCGTCGACGTTCTTCGACTCGGGGATGTGGAGCGTCGGAGCGATTACGTCCTCTACGCCGAGATCGTCGTAAGTGTCGTAGTTCGAATTCTGCAGGTCACGGATGTCGAAGACGCCGATCACACTGTCCAACGACCTATTATAAACTGGTAGGTCCGCGTGACCACTTGAGATACACTTCTGAATCGCCTCCTCAACGGTCGCATCACCGGAGACAGCCGCTATATCGAGGCGAGGGGTCATCACCTCCTTGGCAGTGGCATCGGTGAATCGCAGGGCGCGTTGGAGCCGCTGGTGTTCCTCCTTGTCGAGGACGCCCTCGCGCTCGCCGGTCTGGATCATGTTCCGAATCTCGTCCCGACTGACGTAGGTCGACTCGATGGACGGGCTGCCGCCGGTAAGTCCGTTCACGACGCCCGTCAGGTAGTGGAATACGGTGATAAGCGGCCACAGTGGCGTCTCGATGATTTTTAGCCCCCGGGCGACACGCCGTGCGTGCAGTTCGGTGTTCTCGACGGCGTAGGACTGGGGTGCGCTCTCGCCGAACACCAGCACTATCGACGTGATGCCGAGTGACGAGTAACTGCCGTGCCTGCGTCGAAGTAGAAGCCGACGATCGTCGTCGAGATCGAGGACATCGTGATATTGACAATGTTGTTTCCCACGAGAATCGTCACGAGTAGGCGGGGGGGGGGTCCTCCTTGAGGGACTTGACCGCCTGCGCACCGCGCAAGCCTTGCTCGACCATCGCGTCCACCTGGTGGGACGGCAGGGAGAATAGCGCGATCTCCGACGACGAGAAGAATCCCGACCCTACGATGAGGAGCAGAATCAAGCCGATTCCGATCCCGGTCACTGCCGTCTGTCCCAGTTCGACACCGATAACAGTAGTTGAAAACACGGTGATTCTATTCAGCAATGAACCCAGATAATCAGTCGATGTACGAGGTACCTAAACTACCCTCGTGAACGTCGGTGAGAACCCATAGAAATTCTGTTAATTACGCTTAGATCAGAAGGTCGTGTGGCCGTCTTATTCTGCATCGTTGATTTGCGATGTTGTGAATGATCACAGAATTGTACCAAAGCGTTATGAGTGAGTGTCTGAATAGGCCGGAATAATATGTCCGTATATCTCATTTCAGACACTCACTTTAACGATCCAGATATACTAGACAAATCTCCTCGAAATTTCGAAGATATATCCGAAATGAACCGCACTCTAATTCGGAACTGGACTAATACGGTTGACGAATCTGATTCCGTTTTGTTTGGTGGTGACCTTGCCCACTCCGATATAGATAAACAAGGGTTCTATCACTGGGCGTATAAAGTCAACAATATTGAGATAATCTTGAGAGGTAACCATGACCCATATAACCGTTCAGAACTGGACGATGCGACACTACCACTTATGGAATCATACGAGTTTTCTCACAGAGGTTTTAATTTCTATTGCAGTCACAAATACTCGGGTATTCCAGAAGAGTTCGATGGATGGCATATACATGGACACAACCATCACAAGCGGCCATTCCTTGAGATGGACACAAAACGAATCAATATCTCTGCCGACGTACTCGGGTATAAACCCGTATCTCTTGAAGAGTTGATTGACGCTATTGAGAATGGGGATGATATTCAGGAGCGATCTCAGCCAATCCTCTGAGCCTTTCAAGAGATGATTAGTTATTTCACTGGTGAGGCTGTATTTCCATTCAAAGATGTCGTTCCCATCAACAGAGGTCCGCCTTATTGCGACATTCAAGCAGGGCCTCAAACAGGCCGTCAGCGATATTGATGGTTACAGTTGGGACGACGTTGATTCTATTACCGAGCAGAAGCTCCTCTTGATGGCAATTCGAGACCACGACTTGGACAGCGAGGTAACGATACAGTGGTACGCCGATGGAGACATGCTCCCCGAGCTTGACCACGGAATTGAGAACGCCGGTGAACTCGCTATTCGTGATGAGGAGGGGCCTTACCCGGCTGTCCAACAGGTCGCTGAGTATTATATCGCGACGGAAGAAAATTCGGAAAGTCTTCCAACAGAGATGTCGATTACGGAGGTCATCAACGCCGAAACGTTCAGTTGGCTCCGTGAGTATTACGACCAGCGTGACGGCCCGTTCCAGGATCTATATTTAGCCAACATAGATACTCACCTCCACCTCTACCAATGTGCAAAAGCATGCGACCCGGAAGCGGCAGTTGAGGACTTCCCTGAGAATCTCATCCAACCGCTATCTGAACGGACAAGCGAGATGAAGCGAGAGCTACTTCGTTTCCAAGTCTTCGCAGGTTTAGAGTCGTATGTTACCCAGTTTACCAAGGTGGCTGAGACAGTACTGGACGAATGCGCTAATCGAGGGGTAGCAGAAATGGATCAGGAGCAGCGTTCTGAATACCAGAAGCTCCTTCAACATTTAGATACCTTTTATTACCATGGTCTCTGGAAGCAAATCACTCGTCTAATCGCAGTCCATACTGTTAGCGGTCCTGAGGACTACTTCGAGCGAGCAGCCAATTGGGGCCGTGTCGAAAAGACAAAGGAAAAATTCGTTGAGGTCTTCAGTGAGTTTGCAGAAACAGCATCTGAATACGATATTGATGTGGATATCAAGGAAGATCAGCTTCCGGAGGTATGGATCAACCGAGAATCGATAACCAAAGAAGAGTTTCTGGACTGGGAATTAGGTCAATCACTGCCCAAAGATGCTGTATCATCGGTACCTGAGGACGATCCTGTTTATGACTTAGTGGGTTAAACTGGATGTCCGAAATTTCGGAATTACGAGATCCACATCTAGGAGATTTTATCCAACCGTCTAAAAACGGATCCATTGGAATCCCGAGTACTGACATTTTTGTGGGAAAGCGGTTTTTAGAGGGGATCTTCCATACCGATACAGAATATTTGGATGAAGAAACAACGATTAAACATAAATATGCTCATTTCCTGTTGGAGTGTGTGGTTGGTGACGGGTCTCCCTTCGCAACGATTCATACGACAAGAGAAACTTTGAACATCGCTATCACAAGTCTAGGCCACGGGAATGGCGATCGTAGTGGAGCCGATAACTACTTGGAAAAAGTATGTGAGAGCGAAGTGTTTGAAATTCACCATTGTTCTTCTGCAGAATATGATTTGGTGGTGAATGACTTTTTGGAATATCAACCCCGTGAAATTAGTATTCAAGAAGCAATTCTCGCAAACATAGCGAGATTACTTGATATACCACATATTGCGACTTGGGATTCGGATTTCACTCGATATAATGATGAGATCAGTCTCTATCCCCGTAACTATTGGTAATCGAGAGTGAACGCCACCATTTTTGAATTCGAAATTTCAAGTCTCCCTCAAAGGATCACAGAAGAATTAGTCGGCTCCTGAAGATAGCCAATCAGCATCGGCTATATCTCCAAATACCTGCTTGGTCTCTGGTGGTTCGGTCGGAAGCCGAAGGTCGCGCGGGTCGTCCTCGATGGCCTGCATCAGCTCACCAGCGGTCAGTTGCTTCCCCTTACTCAGGGCTTCACCCGTCTCCTCAGCGCGGAGGATATTCGCCACCGTCCAAATGTTGAAGAGGTGCGCCGCGAGGTTGAAATAAAACGCCCGAAACGCCGGGTTTCGAGACACGCACTTGGCGAGGAGCTCCTCCTTGATCACGCGGAAGTCCGTCTCGATACCCCACCGACGCCGGTACGCCTCTCCCAACTCTTCCGGTGGGACCTCTTCGGGATACAGGTTCGTGTAGTCGTCTATCGGCTCATCAGCGTCTGACTTCCGCAGTTTCACCGTCTTGTCCGACTTCAGGCCGACCGCGTAGTAGCTGTCTTCGTCGAGGGAGCCGACGTCGTAGGGGTAGTACGACGACCGGAGATCGGCCCACGCCATCCCGTTCAGGAAGTGTTTGACCGTCTTCCCCGACTTACGCCCCTGCATCACGAGTTCCAGGCCCTGCTCGGTGATAGTCGAGATAGTGTCCGAGTTGTAGAACTCCGTTCCCGCGTCAAGGTAGACGCGGCCGATATTCAGGTGCTGTCTGGCCAACCGGAGCATCCGACGGATGTACTCTGGCGTCTTGCTCTTGTCTTTGACCGGGAGCACGACCAGAATCAGCGGCGTGTCGGTCCCGACAAGAGCGAGCGTGATGTACTTCCACGCCCACGAGTAGTTCCGTCCCGGCTTCGTCCCACGAATGAACTCGTTGCTTTCGTTGTCGCCGTAGAACGGCCAGTCCGTGATGTCGATAGCCACCTCCGCGCTGTCGGGAAAGTAGTCGTGCCTGGCAGCGATCTCGAACAGTTCATCGTTCGCCTCACGGAACATCCGCAAGACGGACTCCCGTGACGACTTGCGAAGGTGGTGCGTGAGGTTCTGCCCCGTCGGGATGTCGCCGTCGTCGTAGAACGGCTTGTACTTGAGGTTCTTCGCGGCGTCGTTGACGAACCCGTTCCCGTTCGCGGCGGCGATGAGCACTCGGAGCGACGCGTCCTTCGTCACCTCGGTACTGCTGTCGCGCTTCAGTCGGAGGTACTTGAACGTCTTCGAGCGAAGCTCCCGAGCGATCACCTGAACCGGCGGGAAGCCCTCACCGTCAGTGACTATCGTGTCCGGTGTCGGGTCCCGAAACCAGTGTTCGAGCTTCGTGTCCTGCAAGCGCCGGACCAGGGTTTCAGTCTCACTCGCGTAGTAGTGCCGCGTCTCGTCGTCTATCCGTCCCGGCATCCTGTTCAGCGTCGGCTGACTCACCGAATTCTCGATGCCCAACGACTCCCGGATGTCAGGATTCTTGATGGCACGAGCGACGCCCGACTGGTTGAGCGCCGAGAGGTCGAAGAACAGATACAGCCGTGTTGCGTCCTCGCCGTCCAGATTCTCCGTGAGGTCCTCGTTTTTCCCTTTCGACCAGTAGTAGTGCCGAAGCTGGATCTTCCCGAGGGCCTTTGCGAGTCGATGTTCGGGCGTCTCAAGTTCGTCGTACCGATCTCGTTCGACCGACCAACGGTAGACGCGGTAGACCTCTGATTTGATGGCTTCCCACAGCGGCGGCGTGATGTTGTTGGCCGGATTCCGGCTCAGGAGACCCGTGTAGGCCCACGGATCATCCCGTGGGTCGTCGGGTAGCTTCCTCTCGGCTTCTCTGTACCGGCTTGAAATCTTCGCCTTCTGCTGCCGTCGCTCATGGATTTCACCCTTTGACTCAGGGTCGCGGTCAGTGTCCTCGTCTTTCTCCTTTGCCATCCTATGGAATCCTCCGTCTCACTCCTGCTCGGCTGACCAAACCAGAGAATTACCGACTTTCTTCTTCGAAACACGTCCCTCGTCCAGAAGGCTCCGAAGGCGATAATCCGCACTCTGACGGGCGATTCCGAGCTCGTCAGCCACTTCCTTCGTACCCGCAGGCTCGTGAGTACGCACAGCCTCAAGCACCTCCTCATCGGTGTGTTCGGGCTCGAATCGACCGCCTTCGTTCCTTTCGCGGTCTTCGTCCATTACTCTCTAAGTTGCAGGTATTTCGCTTCAACCTTCTGCTCGTGGGCAGAAGGCATAACACTTATTACGGTATGCTATGTAGCAGAAGGTGAGAAGGAAGCCCGGCCCCTCGGGGCGTGACTGTCGTAGGAAATGCCCGCGTGCTTGGAACACGCGGGTCGGGTTCCCCAAGGCGATTGAAGAACCCATGTCAATGAAGACATCCGCCGGACTTCAGGATTCCGGCACGGAAGCCGAATCGGGCGAGAAAAATACAGCGGTGCGGCTAAATAAAGAAATTATATTACCAACAACTGATAACTGGCACAGTGTACTGTAAGAAACCGCTCCCAGACGGTGTCGTGAGTAGGGCCCACATGCGACCGCCTAATGCGTGAGCAGAAAAGTAATCCCAGGTAACGGAGTACGGATTCCTTGAGTTACACCCAGATGAAGTGCTGAACAGGAGAATGTTTTTTGAGTGATACTGATTGTGTATTCTATGACAGAAGCAGGTTCTACAGGAGTGCCTTGTAGACGATCAAGCGGTGGATAGCTTTCAACCAGTGTATCACATCGCAACTCCTGACCGGTAACTTCGCATACCTACCTAACAGCCGTTTCATCATCCTCTGCTTGAACGAAACCTCGAAGAAGCTATTGCAGTTCTTCGACGAGCGCAGCCACCGTCTGATCAACGGGATCGCTGGCAAGACGGCCTTGCCAGAAGTCGATGTCTTCGTGCTCGATTGATTGGACTCCCCACGGAACAATTCGACTTTCATCCGGGATTCCACCACGACGCCAACTCTCCGCTGGAATCTCGATTAGTCCGTCCATCCATGATTTTGTTGTGAGCGTCACCGCGATATACTGCTCGCCGTGGAACGGACGCCCGTCGTGGTTCGAGAGAATGAGCCAGGGACGAGCATCCTCCTCGCTTTTGAACGGATCATCTCCGTAGACGACGTCGCCACGCTCGAAAATGGGGGTCTCTTCGTTGGTCACTGTTCGTCCTCGATGCTCGGGTGCGGCTCACTTGGTGCGTGTTCACGCCAGGACTCCTCATCCTCTGTACCGAGTTGCTCGTTAAACAGCGCGGTCGCTCGTTCGTAGCCGCTGTACCCATCGAGACGTTCCTCGTCGTCGGTCACCGCCCAATACGTTGCCTTGTGTTCAACGAGGTCTCGGTTCTTCAACCGTGAGAGTGCCGTGCTGACTGCACTCTCGTCGACGCCGATTTGGGACGCTATTTCGCGCGCCTTGAATGCGCGATCCTCGTTGGCAGCGAGAAACCCGATGACTTGATCGGGGACAGAGAGGTCCGTGAGTTCGTCCTCGTTCCTGTTTTCGAAAGTATCTCGGTCGATGGACATCGTTGAGCAGAGATACATCATCCACTGCAAAGAGTGTTAGGAGTGAAAGCTACGAAAATATTGAAGGATATTTCGTCCATCCCACAAATCGGTTCGAGAACCGTATGCATTGAGACGAGCAGTCTCAACTACAGTTAGAAACCTTATTTCTGAAGTCATGAGGGTGATAGCGAGCCATAACTGTTCTAATCCACCAGCCCCCGGCTATACGTAGTCACTGAACCAGTCCGGCGCACCCGTATACTCAGCCCAGCAGTGCTTATACCAGGGTTCACCGCGAGGACGGAGATATCGCTTCATCGAAATCGACCTGATCGCCGCAGAGATCACACTCCACATTCTACATCCAAATCCGATGCTGTATGGCGATTCACCAAAGCTAAGTAACTCAATAGAGTTATTCCATTATGCCGACGTGTTGACCAGCAGATTTATTCAGCGTGCGACAAAATGACCTTGCAGCGAAATGGTACGTCTCTTACATACTAGTGATACGCATCTGGGATATCGACAATATCATTTGGATGAGCGTCGCCAAGATTTCGCTGACGCATTTGCAGAGGTCGTATCAGCTGGAATTCAGCACGACGTTGACGCCGTTGTTCACGCCGGCGATTTATTCCATACTAGTCGACCTGGCATCACACCACTTCAAACGGTTATAACTGAACTCCAACGCCTACAGGATGCAGGTATTCCGTTTCTACTGATCGTTGGGAATCACGAACGAACTCATGACCGGAATTGGGTTGAGTTACTCCAAGAAATCGGGCTAGCCACTCGATTAGATGCAACCGGAACTCGAGTAGCCGATACGACGATCTACGGTTTAGACCACGTCCCACCCGGGCAGCGAGATCGACTTGACTATCACTTCGAAGCTGCTGAAACTGACAGCGCCATCCTCGTTGGCCACGGTCTATTCAAACCATTCGGACACGGCGACTGGAGTACACAACGAATCTTAGCAAAAAGCCCGGTTGATTTCGACCTCATGCTTGTCGGCGATGACCATGGAGCTGATTATCGGCTCGTCAGTAGTGGTCGTTCCGAGAACAACTCCGACTCAGCGGATTCAGATAGCACACCTGAAAGTGACCAAGCAACAACGGCCTCACCAAGCTCAAAGCGTATCCCACTCAGTTATGCTGGTTCCACTGAGCGGACAATGGCAGACCAGCGCGACCCCCGGACATATTCGCTCATAACTGTCCCGCTCAACGGTGCTGTCGATCCTGAAGAGCACATCGACCGTCAAGTCATCGAAAACGCCCGCGAATTCGTCTATATTGATGTGCCACTACATCGCGGCGAGGGTATCGAAACCGTCGAACAAACCATTAGAGAGGAAGTCGACTCGGTGGATGACTCTGTGCTGAAAGTGACGCTAATGGCTGCTGAAGATGAGTCGGCAGTTTCTGCACCATCGCCAGAAGGTGATAATAACGGGGGTGAACCTGGTCGTGTTGTCCACGAACGGGTTCCAGTCGGCCCAATCGAGAATTTAGGTGCCGAACTCGGAGCGTTGGTTACACGAGTCAGCGATCGTCGAGATCTGCTTGAGGACGAACGAGAATACCAAGCAGTCGAATTCGCAGATGTTGATGCCGCTGTCGAAGAACGCCGTGAAGACATCGTCGTCACAGAGACAGCAGACCTGTTCCTCGAAATGGCGATGAATACTGACCAAACTGCAGACAGCAACATCACTGACAAAGCCCAAGAAACTGTTACAACAGTCCTTGAGCGCGAGTCACCCGACGCACTCCACGTTGACAGGACTGATGCTCCCGATACCAGTAGCGGGGGTGGGACGGCAGACACAGCCCATGAATCAGTACCGACTGCTGTTGGCGATGATGACGAAGTCGATAACGAGGAACTCCTAGAGAACGCACTTGAGGAGATCAACGACTGAACATTACTAGCTAACGCTACTACTTCACTAAGTCATGCAATTTCAACGAATCCACGTTCAAAACTGGCGGTGTTTCACAGATGAATCAGTGCGTTTCGAGGATGGTGTCACTGTCCTGTATGGGAACAACGGGTCGGGGAAATCTTCATTATTGGAAGCCGCGTTCTTTGCCCTGTACGGTAGTGACGCGTTAGATAGTGGTATCACCATGGACGATGTGGTGACAGCCGATGAGGATACTGCTGAAGTAAAACTGTCCTTTGCCCATCGAGATGAGTCCTACGAGGTCACCCGAGAAATCCGTGTTCGAGGAGAGACGTATCAAGAGGCAGATCTTACCACACCACCGGGCCAACCAGACCTTGATCAAATCGGTGCTATCGATAATCTAATTGAACAAGAACTCCGGTTAAACGCTGAGGATTTCCTCAATAGCGCGTACGTGCAACAAGGTGACGTTTCTCGGCTTATCGACGCCACGCCGAAACAACGCCAGCGAATCATCGACAACCTGCTCCAGATGAGCAAATTGGAGCGGTATCGAGCTCGCTTGGATAGCATCGGAACTGGCGTCGGTCGCGTTGCTGATACGAAAGAACATCAAGTCAAGGAACTCACGACGCAGATCGAGGAATATAACGAACCTCGAATTCAGTCCAGAAAACAGCAACTGCACGGGTTTGAATCTGTACTTGGAGATAGGCGCGACGACATCACGGCAGATATTGAGGAACTAGAAGGTGAGAAAGCAGACGCCGAGGAGGTTGTCGACGCACAAGAAGACGCACAGGAGACAGTCAAAGAAACCAGAGACACTGCAGCGACACACATGGAGGACTTGGCGAGTTCTGTTTCCAAGCATCAATCGCTACAAAATAAGTACAACAACGCCGAGTCTAACGTCACGCAGCACCAGGACAAATTGACCTCGCTCTTTGCAGCCGGAACCGGTGATCTCACCCCGGACTTCGGTGCTGTCGACGACATCGTTACAGAGGTGACGGAGAACGCTGATGCTGCCGTCAAAAATGAAGTAGCGGACGCGACAGTGGATGGACGCTTACAACAACCAGACACTGGCCCTCGTGAGATAGCAGCCTCTCTTGTGCCGGAATCAAACGACAGGCCGGCGAACGAAGTAGCGGCGACAGCTGATGATATCTTGACAGAGATTCCAACAGCAACCGCACCCCTGACCCCTGCAGTGACGGGCGAGACAGAAGACACCGATTCCGATACGATTGGTACAACGGATACCGTCGATAAAACGGCCGTTGACCCACTGGCTAACCCGACTGTAGACATCGACGTCTCGTTAATTCGAGTTCCGACACCGGGTCTTGACATGGACGCGGAGTCACTTGAACTGAGCTTTGCGGAGGACGCTCAAGACCAGACCAGAGATCTCGTGAAAAACATTCGAAAGCGACTGCAAGCGCTTGAAACCGCAGCGGAGGAAGCCCGCAGTGAAGCAGACCGTCTCGAACAAGATACCCAACAACACAACCGGGCAGTTGACACAGCACTTGATGACGCCGCTACAACCCTAGCCGACATTGCAAATATTCGTCAAGGTCGCAGTGAATTATCTGATAAGCGAGACCAACTGCAGGCTAACATCGACGACTCACAGTTCACCATAGCCACCGCAGATGAGACCCCAGACACTGCCCTTGAAGCCCTAACCGAACGCATAGAACACAGAATTGAGCGGCTCCAAGCAGAACAAGACCACTACCGCGATGAGGCAACGCGACTAAGCGAACGAATCGAACAAGCGGACCAGTTACTCGACGAGAGCAACTGCCCCGAGTGCGGCCGTTCAGTTGACGGTGCGCCAAACGTCGAACACCGCGACCAATGGGAAGACGAACGTGACTCCGCCAAACAACTGGTCAAGTCACTTGACGACAACATCACAGAATTAGAACAAGAAAAAGAGCAAGCAACTGACTTCCTTGCGACAGCTCAAGACCTGTACGGGGATGAGCTCACCGTCACCGTTGCAGACACGGACACGACCGCCAACGCAATCCAAGTAGACCCAAGCACCGATCTCACCCCGCTGCACGAAGACGCAGCTGAACATCACCTCAATGCCAGAGAGGCACGTCACGCAGCCCACGAAACGAGATTCAAAGCCGTCGTGCAACATCTCACAGCAACGATTCTCACCCGGGCAGCGGAACGCACTCTTGCACACCTTACCCGCGCCCTTGCGCGAAAAGACGTACTGAGTCAGATTGAAGCGGCAGTCGACAAACGAACCAACGCCGAGCGCGATCTCGAACTCGCCAAAACCCAACTCGAAACGCAAGCAACCACTGTCACCGACACGCATACTGACCTACAAGAGGCAATTAGAGCGTACTCCGACGCAACGAATTCGTTCAACCCGGAGAAGCTCCAAGAAGCTGAAGACACTGTCGCGAAAATCACAGATGAACTCGAAACGCTTGAGACAGAGCTTAAAGGCTTACGAGCCACAGAGCGGGCTGTTAGTGAGCACCTCGGTGACCTCGGTCAACAACTCAAGAAACTGAACGAGTTCCGGGATACACGCGACACACGGCAACGCGAAGCGACCGCCGTCAAAGCGCTCAATAGCCAAGTTAGTGAGCTGGAAGAAATGTTCGTCAACCTTCGAGCGGATCTGCGGGAACAAAACGTTCACCGCCTTGAAGACTTACTCCAAGAAATGTTCGACACGCTGTACCGTAATGACGCATACGCCAACATTAAACTGGATGGAGACTACGACGCTACACTCATCGAGAAGGGCGGCGGCGAACTCCCACCAACGAAGCTCTCCGGCGGCGAGTCCGCCGTGTTCAATCTCACGCTCCGCGGTGCAATTTACCGGCTCCTGACTGAAGGCTTCGAAGACGATGTCCCAATGCCGCCCCTCATCCTCGACGAACCAACAGCGCACCTCGACGAGGGGCACGTTGACCGTCTTAACGACGTCGTTGAAGCGATGCGCACAGCCGGCGTCAAACAAACTATCGTCGTCAGCCACGATGAAGGCCTGATAGACAGTGCCGATTACCGAATCCACGTCAGCCAACAACAAGGGACGAACCGATCCGTCGCTGAACCAGAAACCGCACTACCAGTTGACCTACAGAATAGACCGAAGTCGTCGAATTAGCATTCATCTCAGCGATCGTCGCCGCGGCTGGCATCGTCATCTGGGGCGCCCTCGGTATGACCGCATACTTCCTCCCGCGAATCGCCGCTAACCGGACGCAGTCGTGGTGAAGGGTAGCCGGATAGCATACTAATGGCGTTCTTTTATTCCAAATGGTTCCACCATGTCACTCCCGTCTGGCGGTCTCTACGACCCAGTTCGACACCGGTTATCATATTAGTATTAGATGACTTGGTTATAGTATAATGGATGCCAGACCGTCGCGAGAGGAGTTGATTGCAGGGCTCCAAGCTTTCACTGATGAGATAGATAGTGTTCCGACGGTTCGAGAAATGCGCGAAGATGGCCCTCACTCCCCATATTACTATAAAGATAGATTTGGTTCGTGGCATGAGGCGCTACGGGCTTCGGGTATCCAGCCAACTCACGGTGTTCATCCTGATGCTGACCGCGAGGAGTTATTAGGCGAACTTCGTCGACTTGATGAGAAATGCGATGGGGCGCCTCGACTCCGTACGCTCAAAGATCAGGGAGAGTACGAATACCAACTATATACTGAGGAATTCGACTCATTCATCCACGCGCTCGAGGAAGCTGGCATTGAACCCTCAGAGAAACAGTACCGGTTCAGCTCTGTTGAGACACCAGAAGAGAAGCAAGGCTCTGCGAATATCCAGAAGCTTCGTGAGAATGGCCCTACACCAGGCGATGACCTACCACAGGGACGAAGCACGAAAGACCGTGAGTTAGGAATCTGGAAATTCAAGATTAGGTCTGGACCGACACGGTCGGCAGACCCGATATACTACCTCAATGGTGAGCATGCGCCAGAATTGGTTCTTCGTCGGTTCTTCAGCCACAATCCGCACGTCTTGCAATACCGATCTCCACATGGGATCAAGATAGGTATTAAGAATCACCAGCCTTCTTGGGCAGAAATCGGTCAAGACCTAGTCGATGAATTAGTTGACCAGGGGTTCGCTGATACGTCGTTCGAAAATCTGGTTATCATTGATATTACCTCGGATGAGGCGCTACAATACGTGTTCGGAGTGTCAGTTTCGAATCAAGTGGAGACAGACACTCTTGAGTTTGATTCGGAGTACCATTTTGGCACGCGACCCGTATGGGGTTTTCCTCGAGAGCAAACGGACGTTTGGACTGAACTCACCGAGGACGATGCTTTGATATTTAAGACGGAGTCCGGTCGGTTCACACATTACGTTCCGGTGGCTGCCACCACATCTAACCAGAACGTGATGAAGGAACTGTGGGTAGAGTACGACGACAATGAAATCCGAGTGGATGGTATCGAGAAGCCCTGGCCGAAGCTGGTCATCGGCAAGCAAGTAGAGACATTTTCGCTACCCGAAGCTGAGCTTAGTGAGGCGTTGGACGTCGACTTCACCGACGACGCTGTCCAGTGGCTATCTGAATCCGCCCTCAAGCAGTTCAAGAATTCTTATGGCTCCTTCACAACCTTCCTGCGGAATCAAGACCAACCAGACCAGCCACAGCTTGCGGGACTCGAAACTGAAGACTTGGCCGTACAGGAAATCGTAGAGATTCTACTGGACCTCGACGAAGACGCTTTTCCGGCCTCGTCCAGTGACAACGCACTTGAAGAGATCGAGCGGCAGAAGCGAAAAGAGGCGTTCCGAGAAGGGATCTACGAGATTTATTCGGGCTGTGCAATTTGTGGAGAACTGACTGAGTCTCCCGGTGGGTCTCTGGATTTAGAGGCGGCTCATATTGTCCCCAAGGCGGAGGAGGGGCCAGACGTCCTGCAGAATGGTCTCGGATTATGCTCAAAGCATCACTGGGCATTCGACAACGGCTGGTTCGAGATTAGCCCAGAATACGAGATCTCTGTGAGCGATTCACCAGAGCTTGAGGGGTATGATGACCTCGCCCAGTACCACGGCAAGAACCTCTACCTCCCGTATGATGACCAGTACGCCCCTCATCCGAAATACCTCGCTCGAAGACTGAAAATCCAGCAGTCGTAACGGAGCAACGAGACCATGGTCACGGAGGGTGCGGAGGTGACCGTCAACGCCAGAGCGGCTCCAGTTCGTGTTCGCAGGGATTGTCCGCAAGGTTAGCACCAATTCGGCGTTCTCTTCGTTCTCCAGTCGCCGGAGGATATCGTAGCCCACGGACGCCATCCACGACGCCAGTTCAGGTCGGCTCATTGGGACCAGAATCGACCGATGGCAATTTGATGATTTCTACGGACAGAACCCCTCCTGGAGCGAATTTGCTCCTGTTAATCGCAAGCTACTCTAGGGTTCGTGGCCACGAAAACACCTGTGTTGACCTCGACTTGCGCAATGCGCCGTACTGCTGGCTGGAACACCCGAACCGTGGCTGTCATCGTATGAACGAGATCCCGCCGCTCGTGTGTACATCTCGGAAACAAAACCTCGTCGCGCAAAATCTCGTAGTGTGATTAGTTCACGAGAGAAAACATGGGCCTTCGAAACACTACGCACTCCCAAAGTTACCTCCTGGTCGGTTCTCGAGGACTAGCAGTTCAAATAGGGTGCTTCGCGGACCCATTAACCGTGGCTGTTTCGATAACACCTTCGCCAGGGGAGGATTTCACAGCCGATACGTCACGATTTCGGTACTCCCACATTCAGAACAGTGGTCGACGTCCCCAGACTCTAAGGTTGTCCCACAGCGGCGGCATTCGACAAACGAGTCAGTATCTGGCCCACCGAATACACGGATGAGTAACCGAATCATGCGTTCGGATCGACAACGCCGCCGCAGTCCGGGCATTCTGCCCAGTACTGGGCGTCGTTGCTGGTCTCGTATTCGACGAGGACACGGCTCGAACCACGTCCTCGTCGACGACGGTGTCGCCGAGACGGACGGGTTCGACGGCGTCCGGATACACTGTCGCGGTGAGCTGTCGCCGTGCAGCCTTGAACAAGACGAGCCACCGGATGATCTTTATTCCGCCACCCGTCGACCCTGCCGACCCGCCGATGAACGCGACGGCCAACAGGAGCAGCTGTCCCCACGACTGCCACTGTGCGAAGTCGCTTGTCGCGTAGCCGGTCGAGTTGAGTATCGTCACAGTCTGGAACAGTGCCTGCCGGAGCGAGTTCTCTACGATGCCCGCCGTGACACCGCCGTACTCTAGCGCCGGCGCCGTGCCAGTAAACAACAATCCCCAGAGTAACACGGCGATACCAGCGATGACGCCGACGTAAGCCTGGAACTCCCGGTTCCGAAATACCTCGATGTACTCTCCCTGAAGGAGGAAGTAGAACAACGCGAAGTTCGTCCCCGCGACGACGATAAACGGAATTACGAGCCACTGGACCGCCGGCGAGAACGCCGCGATACTCGCAGCCTGCGGGGAAAACCCTCCCGTCGGAAGCGTTGTGAACCCGTGCGCGATTGCGCTGTACAGGTTCATCTCGGGGGCGAGTCCAGCAAGGTGCAGCGCGTACAACAACCCAATGTACAGCAGCGTGATGCCGGCGTAGATCGACCACAGAATGCGTGCCGTCTCGGCGATTTTCGGCGTTAGCTTGTTGAGTTCCGGGCCGGGGGCCTCCGCATCAATCAGTTCAGCCCCGCTGACCGCGAGTTCGGACAGAATCCCCACCATAAGGACAACGATTCCCATCCCGCCGAGCCACTGGGTCAGCTGTCGGTACATCAGTAGCGCGTGAGAGTGTCGCTCGAACGAGATTTCCCCGAGGAGGGTTGATCCCGTCGTGGTGAATCCAGACGTCGACTCGAATAGCGCGTTGACGAACGAGACGACGACGGCGCTCGGCGATTCGAGCGAGAGGCCTACTGTCGATGGCGTGCCGTAGCCAGCGAGCAGATAGGGAATCGCCCCACCGATGGAGACGCCGACCCAGGCGAGCGTGACGAACAAGAACGCCTCCTTGAGCCGCAGGTCGGAGCCGTCTTCGAGTCGTTCGAGCGTGAGCCCGATAGCGACTGTCGCGACGATCGAGACGGCAAAGACTGCGATATCGTCCCCATAGATAACCGCGACAGTCAGTGGGATCACTAGCGGCACGGCAAGGTACTTCAAAACCGTGCCGACGAGCGCAACGCTCTGTCGCCAGTTCACGATCACCTGCATTCAACGACCCTAACTATCGGATTCGGGGGGACAGCAAGAGCCACCCCTAACTCAGAGAGCGTGAGATAGTGCCTGTGCAAGTTCATAGGCGTGAAATCGTTTCCTCGACGACATCGCTGTCCACGAATATCACTGCGTTATCCCCAGGGTCGATGACGGTATCGCCGCGAGGGGTCAGCAGGCTTCCGTTCCGCGTGACTGCCCCGACGACAACCCCTTCCGGAAGATCGTGAATCCCCTCACGAATCGGGCGGTCTGCGAGAACACTGTTCGTATCGATCTGGATCTCGATTACCTCGGCCTGATTGTCGTCCAGTAGAGCGACGTTCAGGGTGCCCTGGTCGCGTACGAAATCAATGATCTCCGCGGCTGTCGCTCGGAGAGGATTTACTGCGGCGTCAACACCCGCGTCTTCGAACAGTTCGACGTACTCACCGTTATCGACGACGGCGACCGCGCGGTCGGCCCCTTTACGCTTAGCTCGCAGGGCGGCCAACAGGTTCTCATCACTGTCGCTCTCCAATGCGGCCACCACAGCATCGACATCAGTCATTCGTTCGTTCTCAAGGAAGTCGCTGTCTCCCGGGTCTTTGGTTCTAACAGTGGTAGCGGACAGCCGTTCGGACAGTTCTCTGGCACGGTCGGCGTCGGATTCAATGAGGTGCGGTCGGAGACCACGGTCTTCGAGCAGCCGGGCGATCTGGTATCCGATATCGCTCCCACCGATGAGCAAGATGTTCGTGGGATCCTGCTCGCCGGGAGTGATCGCGGTGCCGACGTCATGAACCGATCCCGAAGCCCCCACGACGACCACACTGTCGCCGGGCTGGATTCGTGTCTCCCCAGTTGGGATAATTGTCGTTCCCTCGCGGAGGATCGCGACGAAAGTGAGCGAGTCGAACCGATCGGCAGCCCTGATCGTCTGGCCGGCGATCGTACTGTCGGGTCTGATTTTGAACTTGGCCATCTGGACCCGCCCTCCCGCGAACACATCGAGGTTCTGGGCAGTCGAGAGGCCGGTTCCACCGGCAGCGGCGGCGACAGTCAACAGGTTCGTACCGACCATGAAGTCGACGCCGAAAACGTTCTCGGCCTGATCCCAGGTGTCGATGTACTTTACGTCCTTGACGCGGGCGACCGTGGTGACGTCGGCAAGTGATTTCGCCGTCGCACAGGTGAGGAGATTGGCCTCATCACTGTCAGTACATGCAATCAACATGTCGGTGTTTTCGATGTTAGCCGCTCTGAGTGTTTCAATGGATGAACTGTCGCCAGGCACCGCGAGTACGTCGAGGTCGTAGTCTAGCCGGTCAGTCCGGTCAGTGTCCACGTCAACCATCACGATATCGTGGGTAGTATCAAGTTCCGCTGCAACCTTGGTCCCAACCTGGCCAGCACCGGCGATCAGTACACGCATTCGTTAGTGACTGCTTGTTCTGAAATTACTATCCTTTGGTTTGATGCGGTGGTCGTCGGTCGCAGCGCTAGTCAGGCTAACCAACAAACGCGATTCAGCGATAGCCGCGGGGGACAAATCACCGAATGTGCAATTTCGTCTGTGGGTCTCAACTGGGATCGATTACATCGCCTACCGAGCGGTTCGAAAACAATCGATTCGAATTCGACTGCTGTGATACGACGTTTCGGGTCCGGGCGACGGGTATCTATCGAGGTGTAGGCCGACCCCGTGTCCTCGATCGCGGCCACCACAATTTCTGCCTCCGCCTCGTCACTGACTCCATCGACATCGATCGCGATAAGCACCCCACCCACGGCATGGATGCGGATCGTTGCGAGATACGTGGCCGTCCCTTCGCTGTCTTCTCCGACGAATCCGGCTTGTCTGGCCGGCCGGGTAATCTGCAATGCCAGCCCGTCGGATGGCTGCTTGATCGAATTCGCCATATCGTTAGAAGCCTCTGCTAACATGTAATTCTCACATCGACACACCCACCCCCCTCCACAAACCACTACCTCGAACCTAGTTGCGAATACCCAGAAATTCGAGTGCCAAAGTGGGCCACAAGCGAGGCTGTGCCTGAAACCAAATCAATACGCACTAAGAACGCTATCGTCGGCAGTACCCGTTCGCTACCGACTGAGAGCTAGAACTAGCATTAGAGCGATCGGTCGACTACTCGTCCTCGAGCGCGTCGTAGACATCACGGTTGGCTTCCCGATCAGCCGCCGCCACTCGCTCACCCGGCACGTTAAAACCACCATAGGTCGGCTCGACCCGTGAATGGCTACAGATTATGATACCGACGCTGACTAGCTGGATCACGCGCCGGGCCAACCCAGACCCCGCCACCCATCCTCCGCTCCGTGCTTGCTTCGCTGCGCACGCAGCCACAACCCCGAAAACTGGCCCGATACTCATTCCAGAAACCGGGGAACGGGCGCGCAACCGGGCGTGTCTGTCCACCCGATGAAGGGTGCGAGCGAGCACGTAGCGCTACGCATAAACACTAGTCAACTACCCCTCAATAGGCCGTTGCGCCGATCCCCACCCAAATATCACTGAGAGCTGTGAAAAGCGGCCTTATTCCTGAATATAGGATCGCATTATTTTGGAATTAATGGTAACGATTATTTGTAGTTCGTTCTCTATTGCTCGTTGCTCAACCGCGTGAGTGAACGTCTTGCTTCGACGTGCAGTGGTTACTTCCAAGTCGTATGTCCCTACGCTGGAGATAGCCGTATCAACGGATTCGATACTCTCCCCGCCAATCGAAACGTCCAACTTGTCGATGACGTCGTCATTTTCTGTGACTTGCACGTTCACGTCCACCGTCTCCGCCGTTTGATTGTCGATTTTAATGCCGATATTCCCGTTCGTTCCTGTGTCAGCTTGAGTCATCGTTGATCCTTGCGTGGAACTGGAGGTCGGATCCGGGTTGTCGGCGGTTTCGCTATCGGTCAGACATCCCGCGACTGAGGTCAGCCCTGTGATGGGAACTGCCGCTAGGAACGTTCTTCGTTTCATACATTGTTATTCCCATCCCCTTGTAAATTCTTTCTGCCCTTTTGAAGAAGTGAATTATCTCGCTTGTTGTGCATGGCTGGAATTAATCAGCAGCGAACAGCACTGACGGGGTACCCCACTGGTCAATGGAGTTCGTGTAGCTGACCTTCATTTCCTGCTCTACACGATACTTAGCCTCGCGCATGATGGGTTCCGAACATATTGCTCTCAACTGATGGCCGTGTTTCAGGGCGAAATGAGAATCTGCAGAACAGCTCAATTTGAAGGGGGTCGTCGTGTCCCGAGCTCGGCAGCTACGTCGAATCGGTATGTCCCCATCACTGCTAGGCCAAGCATGACTACCCCCGACAGCCCGAAAACGACGAACGGTGAGACTGTCTCTACGAGGTAGCCGCTGAGGAGAAGTGCGACTGGGAACGGCGCCTGTAACAGGGCATTAGTGAGTGTGATGACGATTCCGCGGTGTTCCTCACTGGCTACCTGGACTAAACTGTCACTGGGCACGTTGAACAGTGGCTCGATTGCGCCCAAAACTGCGAGCAGCACTGTCACGACGGTAAGATAGATCAGTGGCGGAAGGTCCGCAGCAGCGGTGCCGCCTCCGGCAACGAGCAGTGCCGCGATTCCAACGCCTCCGATTCCGACCACGTACTTCCGCTCTCGGCCCCATTTGATGAAGTTCACACCGTAGTTTCCCGCAATCTTGCCGCTCTGGAAGCCACACATCAGTACCGCGTAGGCGATTGCGAGTCCGAAGACATCATGCCCAACGACGGTGATAAGCAGGGAGTAGGGTACTGTGGCGATATTGATGACGATTCCAAACAAAAGAACATCCCTGACAATGGAGCCACGCATCACGGAGACGCCGCCCTGGAAATCACTCACGAAATCGGCCGTTGACACCCCATCGTTCTGGTCACCGTCGTCGGTCTGGGGCAGCAACAAGAGCGCAAAAGCGGCAGCGCCGGTCGCACCGGCCGCCCCTGCCAACGTTGTGATCGGTCCGACGAGACTCGTCGCGATTCCGCCAAGAACCATGAACGCGACAGAAAGAGTAGTTGCGACTATATAGAACAGCGAATTCGCCTCGTCCAAATCGGCGTCCCCGACCAGATCCGGTAGCATTGACTCACGTGAGTTGTGGTACGCAGCCCGAGTAATCGAAGTCGCCGCAAGCACGGTATACACGTGAATCGGGGCTACGGTACCCACGCTCGCGATGACGGGAACGGCCGCTACGCAGGCTGCCTCGGCGGCCACTGCACCAATCGCGACTGATTTTCGTGGGAGAGAGTCAATGAGGTATCCCAGAATCGGGGCGACCACGACGTCTGGTGTGGTCCTCAACGCCATTGCGACCCCCAGCTGTACTGGGCTGCCAGTTAACTCCAATACGAGCCACGGGATGGCGATACCACGGAGCCCTCCGCCGAGTTTTATTACTGTCTCTCCCGCAAGGAGCCGCCTGAAGCTTCGGTTCTCACGCAGGACTGTGTCAGTCATGCTAACTCCCCGATCGCTGGCTGCAGGTAACTACTGACGGACTCACCATGGAATTGAATTAACTCTCGACGCCGACATCTGTGTGCCCTCCGGCTACACGTCGAACAATTGTGGCTTCAAAGTTATGCCCAACAGTCAGGCAAATCATCGTGCCACCATCCCACAGGGTATCCCGAGACAGACTTCCAGCGTCCGTGCTCAATGACAGTTATAAGTTCATTTGAATCTGCCAAGTCGTCGACTGAGACGATGAAACTGGGTTGCTCCACAGGGGACACTCCTCGGCCATCGGTTCCGTCGCTTCCGCGCCTTCTGGCAGGTCAAGCACACCAGTCAACCGATCAAAACGGTTGGCGATCGTCCCGCGAAGAGTACTTCGATCCCGCCCCGTCGAGCTCGTTTTGACCGACAACAAAGAGGCCTCGCCACGCCTAACTCGGTCGGCCGCTCGGCGAAGCAGCCCTGTCAACAGAGGGACTGCCAGTTTGACGATCGGTCATGAAACACGGGTGATCTCGAACGGATATACTCTGGCTGCGATACGAGTTCTCCCCGGAAGCGTACTGATTGAATCCTCTATCGAGGTGCCAAAGAACTGCTCACGGGCGTGTTTCCCGTGAGAGCACTGCATCCGCTGGAAGCGGATCTGCTTATCAGTTATCAACAGAACTCCGTTCCGAACCGGTCAGGAGAGTATCGGGTCGTGTGACCCAACAGCTGATTGTACGGAGCGCCGTCCCACGAGCGTCCCAACAGTGACGACCAGCATGATGCCAAGCGAGAGTGGAAGCGGCTGACTTCCAACCACCAAATTCCCCACCGGGGTTTGGTAGAGGACCGTTGCTGGGGCTGCGCCACCCAATGCGACGGCAGCCAGCCCAGCCAAAGTCTGGTGGACGTACTGATCCGGTTCAATGTACAGGTGTACGCCGGCGAGGACTGGGAGACTGCCAAGCACAAGTCCCAGCAGTTCACCAGTGAGCGGGTCAACGTACAGGATCCAGCACAACGGTATAAACGCACCAGCGGCGATGCTGAGATCGAATCTCTGTTCACGTGAGAGGGCGGACACCATACGCATCCATCTCTGGGATTGACAATAAACCCTCCTCTTGACTCAGAACAAGATTCCAGGTCCCGCGAGGAGTCATCCGTACCGGCTCGAAACGCGTCTACGATGCTCTCGACATCCCTCCGGCCTCACGCTCCATCTCGGATCAACAACAGTTAGTGTGCTTGCTGCCCGGCTGCGCTGGTCTTTCGGACCAATCGTCATCTCCACCGCCCACGTCCTCGGCCGTCTCATCTACATCATCGTGGCGAACGCCCTGTTTTCGGCAGTTGTGTACTGCTCTATCGAGACCCAACCCGAAACCGGACTGGTGGTGTACCACCACAGCGTTCAGCTACGCCACGCGATCGAACCGGGGTCAGTGGTGCACCTGTCCACGCAGCCAACGTGGGCTGATGTTTATGCTGGCTGCGTGAATACCGTACTGTACATGCATGCTAGCGGGGGGCTCAACGATGGGTGGCTACCGTGATCGGGCTGACCGTGCTTTCGGGGGCGGCGACGAACCGCTGCTCCGCGTCGCAAGTGGCGGATATCGTCGAGTACTTCGACACGGACGTGCTGTACACACGGCAGGCAAATCAGACACATTTCCTTCGGGACTGTGTGCCGGATTCCGTGACGGTTGCGTACCACAACCCGCGGTCGCGGGGCGCCGAGCGCGTGACGCCCCAGAACGACGTGGAACTGGTCACAGTGACGTCGCCGAGTGAACTTGCAGCGTTCGCAGCAGACGGGCTCGGAGCGCGTCAGTCGGAGTTGTTTGTGCTCTCAGACTTGCTCTCCGTTTCGATCAATCTCACGGCGCTCGAAACGGAGCTTAGCGGGCTATCAGCGTACCAAGACGCACTAGATGGGGCCGGTGATGAAGTGGTACATCTGACGACGGGTGCGAACCCATCGTACCGCGGGGAGTGGGCTGGGATCTCGGTGCAGGGCGTGATGCCGGGCGCAAACGAGCAACAGGGCACGCCCACGGCGGGCGTCGCACATCTCGAACTCCGGCAGAACGGCGTTGTGCTGGTGAAGACGCGAACGCTCAGTGATTTCGGGCTTGAAACCGTCACTGGCGTCGGGCACCGACGCGCGGAGCTGCTCAACAACGCGGAGATTCGATCGCGGGCAGATTTGGCACAGGCAGAAGTCTACGAAATCGCTCAGCTTGACGGCATCGGGAAGAAAACCGCGAGGACGATCGTCGAGTCAGCCGAGGTCGTTGAGCAGCGCGAAGCCCGAGTCGCGCCGGACGAGTCGCTTCCGTCACGCGAGCCGATATTCATTGACATCGAGACTGACGGCCTGAATCCAACGATGGTCTGGCTCATTGGCGTGGTAACCCGGGCGTCCGGGGACCGGTTCATTCCGTTCATCGAGACTGACCCGGAGAAACCGGCAGCGGCGCTCCGCGCGTTCATGGACTGGCTTGCCGAATTCGGCCGGAACAGACCAATCGTCGCGTATAACGGCTGGCAGTTCGACTTCCCGGTCATCGAAGAGCACGTCGCCGAGCACTGTCCCGAACACAACGAAACGTGGGCGAACACCGCTAAATTCGACCTCTACCACTGGGCAGTGACGAAGAACAACGCGTTACTGCCGGGCATTACGAACAAGCTCGCGGACGTTGCATCAGCGCTCGGCTGGGAGGACAGCGAGACGGGACTGACTGGGCGGGCTGTCGGGCGTCGGTTCCAACGGTACGCCGAGAACCCTGGTCCGGAGACGGAGTTAGAGTGGGAGCGCCACAAGCGATACTGCGAGGACGACGTGCGAGCGCTCGTCCACGTCTACGACCGCATCGCGGACACGGAGACGCTGATGGCACAAACCGGCGAGAGCACACAGTCAGCGGGCACGGAGAGCACACAGGGAACCCTTGCGGACTTCTCACGATGAGCAACGAATCAACTCGATCGTCGAACACGGTGCTGGACGCTGAATCGCTTGCGGAGTCGTTCCCGGAGTACGAGCAGCAGTTACAGGAGACTGCGGTCCAGGCGGCCAGCGACGCCGACACGGTTCCCCCAGGTGAGGTGCTGCCGGACGTGCTAGCCGAGCAGCTGGAGTACGACCTGTACACACACCAGGCGGAAGCACTACGGACGCTCAAGGACGGCTCGAATGTGAGCGTCGCCACGTCCACGTCTTCGGGGAAAACGTGGGTGTACGCCCTATATTTCGCGCTCCGAAAGCTGGAAAATCCCGACGCCCGCGGGCTGTTCCTTTACCCGACGAAGGCGTTGAGTGCCGGGCAACAAGAGGCACTGAATGGGCTGTTCGATCAGCTCGGCGTGGACGCCCGAGCCGAGACGTACGACGGCGACACTGACCAAGACAGGAAACAGATCATCCGCGAGCGGGTCGACGTGCCGATCTCGAATTTCGCGGGCATCAATCAGTACTTGGACGCCCACCAGAAGTGGCGCGCCGTCTTTGCGAACTGCGAGCTCGTCGTGATCGACGAGGCACACACGTACTCCGGCGTTCACGGAATGCACGTGTCATGGGTGATTCGGCGGCTTCGACGGCTGCTCGACCACTACGGTGCCGACCCACAGCTCGTCTGTACAACCGCGACGATCGGAAACCCAGCCGAGCATGCGCGCCTGCTCACTGGGGCGGCGTTTGATGTGATCGCCGACGACGGCAGTCCGCATGGGCGACGCGAGATCGCGTTCTGGCAGCCGCCCCTCCAGGACGACGGCGACGTCGTTGACACCGTCGGTGACTCCCCGTTGCCCGCAATGCGGAAGAGCACGGCCAGCGAAGCCGCGAGTGTCCTCGCTCACTTGACGAACCACGACATGCAGACGCTGATGTTCACGGACTCCCGGCAGGGAACGGAGATCAGTGTGAAGCGTGCGATCGAAAACGCATCCGCGCATCCGGCGTCGAGAACCGACACCGAGTACGCGCCGTATCACGCGGGGCTGAGCCAGGGCAAGCGCGAAGCCACCGAGAACGCCCTGCGGGCCGGCGAGGTCGACGGGGTCGTGTCGACAAGCGCGCTCGAACTGGGTATCGACATCGGGACGATGGACGCGACGGTCATCTCGGGGTATCCCGGGACGCGACAGTCGTTCTGGCAGCGTATCGGGCGCGCAGGCCGCGGCACGTCGAACTCACTCGCCGTGTACGTCCCCGAAACTGATGGCGTTGACCAGTACATCCTGGACAACCCGGCGTATCTGCTGGGTGATAACATCGAGGACGCGGTTGTAACCCTCTCAAACAATCCCGTGTTCGCGCAACACGTCCTGTGTGCCGCGTCCGAGCGACCGCTCACTCGTGCGGACGCTGACTGGTTCGGACCGGAGGACCGGCTTGAACGCGCGGTCGAGATGTGGGCGGATGCCGGCCAGATGGGCGGGAGTCTCGACCGTGGCGCGCAGTACAGCGGGACCGCGCGACCCCAAAGCGAGATCTCGATTTACACGACCTCGGGCGAGCAGTACGAGGTTCGCCAAACCGACGGCGAGATCGATATGGAGCCACTGGACAAAGAACGAGTGTACCGCCAGTACCACCCGGGGGCTATCGTCGTGTATGACGGCCAGCAGTACGAGGTCCAAGCGGTCGTTGAGGATACGTACCGGCCGTACGTGGAAGTCGAGTCGACGAACACGCGGAACTACACGCAAGCCATCCACACGAAGACGATCGATAACCTGTCGGTCGACCGGACTCGATCCCTCGGGAACGGCTATCAGCTAGCTGCTGGGGTGGGGCGCGTTGTCACCGATTACAGCGCGTACAACGTCGTCGATATGTTTGAGGGGACGGTCGAGGAGCCGATGGTGCCGATCGACCTGCCGCCGATATCGATTCGAACGCAACTCATGTGGATCTCGTTCCCGGACCGTATTATCGACCGCGTGAGAGCGGCCGTCCCGACCAACGACTACCTCACCCCGGATGCAGACAGCGACTTCGTGGCGCTCGGGGAGTGCGAATACACGCTGGCTGGTGGGCTTCACGGTGGCGAGCACGGGATGATCAAGATGTCCCCACTAGAGCTACGCCTCGATAACGACGATCTGGGCGGCCTCTCCCAACTAGCCCATCCGGAGGTCGAATCCCCCGTCTGGTTCATTCACGATGCCGTTGAGGGCGGTGTCGGGTTCGCGCACAGCATCTACGACAACTTCGAAGCTGTCGCGGAACGTACCCGCGAACGCATCGCCCAGTGTGACTGCGGACGGACAGACGGTTGCCCCGCTTGCCTGATGAGCAGTCAATGCGGGAACCAAAACGAACCACTCCATCGCACCGCTGCCACTGAGCTGCTGGACGCTGCCTTGGCACAGTTGCGTGACGAAGACTAACCGACGGGGTCCACGCGAGCCCGCTGTGTCACTGAACTAGAGTCACTGCCATCCAGACATTTATGC
Organism: Halobacterium sp. GSL-19; assembly: GCF_016917855.1. Classification (NCBI taxonomy): domain Archaea; kingdom Methanobacteriati; phylum Methanobacteriota; class Halobacteria; order Halobacteriales; family Halobacteriaceae; genus Halobacterium; species Halobacterium sp. GSL-19. The sequence goes on along the minus strand of NZ_CP070375.1, from coordinate 199,375 downwards.
ACGCCCTCTCCCACAACTGGGTAGATGCAGCTCTCACGCTCTGATCCAGAGTACCAGCACATCGCGAGCTTCGACATTGAGACGACGCATTACGACCCGACCGAGGGTGAAATCGTCTCGATCGGGATCGCTGTCCACGACCGGGCGACGGCTGTTGAGCGCGCTGAAACCCACATCCTGCATCGTACTGTCGATCGCGATGAACCCGCTCTCGTGCAGGCGGCGTACGACATCCTCGACGAGTCTAGTGCGGAGTTCCTTGTGACGTTCAACGGTCGTGACTTCGACTTCGGCTTCTGCGATGACCGGCTTGCTCATCATGGCGTCCAGACGTCTCGACCGACACTCGATACGCCGACCACCCACCTCGACCTGCTTCACGACGACCGAAAGGCAAAGGCTGATCAGCGCAACGAGAAGTGGCCCAGTCTGGAGGAGGCACTACGCGCGTACGGTTACGAAACGGAGCCAACGCTCTGGGACGGTGCCGAACTCACCAACACGCGCTTCGGTGCGGAGCTCGGCCCCGCATACCTGAATGCTCTCGGCCGCGACCCGGAGCGCGCAGCGGACCTCCGGGCGGTGATCGACGAGTATCTCCGGGATGACATCGACAAGAACCTCCTGCTCTACTACTACGACATCGGGCACCTGACCCCTGCCGTGTAGCCTCCACTGCATTCCTCGCAGTCCGCTGTCGGCGCTTCACTGACTCTGTGCAGCTGATCCCTCTCGGGTCGACACTCCGATCCATGGGCAGGTGACTGTGGGTACGCCCGCACTGTGCACTCCGTCGATCCCATCAACGAGACACGGCCTCCGAACCCAAGTGCACTGTCAGTGTAGACCGTAAATATAACTCCTGCTGACTTATGCGCATTTAGACGAGCATGGATGGTGCTTCGACTGAGGCGATCTCTCCTGAGGACGCGTTTGCATTGTTGGGTCATGACATCAGGATCAGTATCGTCCAAGCCCTGTGGGAACTCGACAACGAGCCAGCGTCGTTCTCCGAGCTCCGAGACACAGCGGCAATCACTGACAGCGGCCAATTTAATTATCACCTCGGGGAACTCAGGGGCGTCTTCGTGCGAGAAACGGAAGACGGGTATACGTTGAATTATGCCGGTCGCAGTGTCGTCGGTGCCATTCTAGATGGCACATATACGAAACAGAGACGCGTCCCCGAATACGGTGCGGGGTTCAGGTGTGCGGTGTGTGATACGGAGCTCACGGCGTCGTATTCCGATTCCGCGTTCCGGATCACGTGCACAGAGTGTGACTACTTGATCTCTCGGGTTGATTTGCCCCCAGGGGCGGTTGATGATCGTGATGAGAGCGCGCTGGTCTCGACGGCGTCGTACTGGATTCAAGCCAAGTTTTTCCTGATCACGAACGGTGTCTGTCCGAACTGCGCGGGGCCCATGGAGCATTCTTGGCGGACAGATGTGGCGTACGAAAACCACGAGTTCGTGCTCCAGGCCGACTGCGTGGACTGCATGAACACTGCAACCGCGACCGGCATGTGGGCTTATGCGAATCACCCCGCTGTTGTGTCCTTTTTCTACGAGCACGACATCAACCTCCATGAAAACTGGTGGCACAGTCAGTTGCTCATTGGAGGCGGAGCAGCGAGAATCCGTTCTCGGGACCCGTGGCGTGGGGCTGTGAGCTACGCTGTCGACGGGGAGGTCCTTGCGTTGGTTGTCGACGAATCCGGGCAAGTGGTGGCCGAGGAGCGTCGTTGAGTGCATCCACCCACACTAAATTAACTCAGGTAACAGAAACGAGTGTCTGCTAACGTATTTCCCCCGATGAAACCTCACCCCTCTCGTGCATGCCATTCCAACTCCCACTCACTAAGACCCGTTTTTCCGATCTCCTGGCCAATACAACGTTTGCCCGACTACTCGCCGGCCGAATAATAACCGACGCAGGGGACAGCCTGTATTATATCGGGTCCATGTGGCTCGTGTACGACCTCACGGGCTCCACGTTCTACACGGGACTCGCCGCTGCCCTCCTGCAAGTCCCCAACGTCCTGAGCTTCCTCGTTGGGCCACTCATCGATCGCTGGGATCTCCGCCCGATCCTCCTCGGCACACAACTGACCAATGCACTCGGTGTCCTCATCGTCCCACTCGTCGCTACACTCGGCCACCTCACGGTCTGGTGGGTTCTCATCCTCATGCCAATTCTCGATCTCATCAATGGCTTCGTGTACCCCGCCCAGAACGCAGCCCTTCCGAAAATAGTCGGAAGCGAGCAACTCACTCGCGCGAACTCCATGTTCACGACGTCGATCCGGACCGTCGGTATGATAGCAAACGCAGTCGCCGGGGTTCTAATATCCGCCCTCGGAGCAATCGCACTCTTCGCCATTGACGCCACCACCTTCGTACTCGCAGGCGTCCTCTTCCTCGGCGTCACCACCACGAACTCCACGAACACCACAGACGACCAGTCCAGCGCCAGTGACGACGCTACCACTGACGACAGCTACCTCACTGACCTCCGTGGCGGCATCGCTTACGTCAGAGGGTCGGCACTCTCCGTTATTCTCCTCGGCATGATGCTCGGGAACTTCGTCTCAGTGGCTGTCAACGTCGTCCTCCCTGCGTTCGCAAACTCGATCGGGGCCCATCTGTCTACGGATTTCTGATGGCCGCGATGGGTGCCGGCAATCTAGCCGGTGCTGCTGTCGCTTCGTACATCGAACGATACACAGTCGGCCAAATCGCTGTCGGCTCGAATCTCACTGCGGGTGTGTTCTGGATTGCCGCCGTGATGATACCCGGCTCGATCCCGACCATGGCGTTACTGTTCGGGGCCGTGCTTCCCGTTGGCGCGTTCAATGTGATATACGGCTCGATGTATCAGTCTGCGGTGGACGACTCACTTCTCGGCCGGGTTTCATCGCTCACTAGAACGCTTTCCTCAGTCATGATGCCACTGGGAGGGCTTGTCGGTGGTGCTGCCGCTAATGTAATCTCCAGCCAGGGGGTGCTCTACATTGTCGGCGGCACCCACATTGTGCTCGCGGTGTTCTATCTCAGTCACCCACGTATTCGGTCACTTCCAACGGTGGTTGACGCGGATGAAGCCGCGCTTGGGCTCTAACCGGGAGGGTGATTGCGACGAGTGCTACGAGGTTGACCCGGGGAGAACGCACAATTCGGGAGCACGTACCAACCCATTTTAACCCGGCGTTGAATCACAACCCACTCGCAGGACGACTTCATCGCAACCGATATGCAGGAGCTATGATTACTATGTCCTCGATAAAAGGTATCTCCGTTCTCGAATTTCAGACGGGCAGAGTACCGTCTGTCACTTCGGATTTCGACGTATCGCCCTAGAGCAGGAGCCGAGGCAGCTGATCGATCTACATCCCACAGTTGTGGCTTGGAACAGGCTTTGTCGAGCATCCACCGAGCTGGATGGGTCTTGAAATCTGAGTGGGCTGACGGCAGGGGCTACGTCCAGAGGCGGTCGTCGAATGCCCTGCGCATCGTCGTGTTCGCGACCGCTGTCCCAACATCCTGCTTGAACGCGGCAGGGTTGACACCCCCACGCTTGATCGTGTTCAAGGAATCGACAATCCAGCCATCACCACGTTCGAACGAGATCGAACCAACGGCAGCCCGTCCCTCCAATTCGGTTCGGAAGATCGGTGGGCCGCGATCCGAGACTCGTTCGTGGGTGAGAACTGACTTTGCAACAGTGGCGTTTCCGGACTCAACGTACGTGAAGTACGCCGTCAGATTTGCGGACGGTGTCAGTGTAAGCCGTCCGGCATCAATACGACTGTCCGCGAGTTCGACAGCAAAGAGGCTACCGGAAACGTCCTGAATTCGGTCCGTCTGTTCGATGGTTGCACCGCGATCTTGAAACGACTGCCCCAGTTGCTGGGAAACGGCTTCGCGAACAGTAGGACTGCTACCACTAACGACGATCGTAACGGTTTCGTTAGCGAGATCCGGAACGCCAGCATTCGCAGCGGAGGCAGTCGTTGACGCGGGTGCCGTCAAAGTTATGTATTCGCCGGAGACGGCGGGACTGTACGCGACAGCGACCGGCATTACACAGATGCCGGTGAGCAGGACGACTGTCATCAGGAGGGTCTTTCGTTTCATTGGATTGATTTCAGTGATGGCGTGATCGGCTGCCGAACCGTTGGCTGACCGACTGGAGATGACGAGTGTGACGAACGTAGTGGCTGCCGCGAAAACGGTGGTGCGCGGGCTCACTACGTGGTTTCCGACGGATTGTTCGACCGTCTTGAGTAGGTCGATGGCGAGGGCGAGAACGCCAAGCACTCCAACAGCGCCGAGGAACTGCTTGAGCTTCGCGATCAAACTCAATTTTCGGTCGTCGGTGCCGATGAACACCACAGCCGGGTGCTCCGAGGGCGCATACACACACATCTCCTTTCCACGCGAGGAGTACTCCGTCTCCGTAACGCGGGCAAGACCGACGTCTTCGAGCTTTTCGAGGTGGTACATCGCGTTTTGCACCGTCGTATCCGTCGTTTCGGCGAGCTCAGCCGGCGTTCGTGGGGTTCGATGCAACTCCGAGAGCATTGTTCGCGTCGTCTTCGAGGAGAGTGCGTCGAACACTGCGTCTGCTTCATCATCGTCGACATCGAGAATCCGGAGTGCCCCGTCTTGGGACGAGTCAGACTCCGAGCGTGAAGAGGGGAGCAATGACATTCTCGCCATCTCCGTCAAGAAGCGGGGTATGGTTAGATGTATGCATTGGTTCAACAGCCATTGAACGCTGGACGGCAGAGGGACAACGCAGCCAGCCACTCCGACATTCCGACAGTATCACTGCCCGTACCGATGCACATTCCTGGCGATCAGTTTGGTGTGGGGCGGGCTGTCCATACATCGGGACTGCCAGCGCGCTCTTCGAAGAAGAACCCCATCTCACATGAGTCGGGCGACGGAGACGGGGCGACGTCCACGCAGACTTCTGACTGGAGTCGCCGGCCACACTTCTGTAGGCACTTTCACCAACCGGGGCCAACGAGAGGGACGAGACGGTGTTCGGGTCCGCGTCGTCAGCGAAGAGTCACCGTCGAAAACAACGAACGCGCGGATCGAATGCGATAACAGACGCACTGGCCGTGGCACTTGCTGCAGCGATCATCGTCAGTGCTTGCGTGTCATAGAGTTATATCTCACATTCTTAGTGGAGGAAAAACCTGACTACGGCTGTCGGTGCCTGTCTGAGTGTCGTGAGCGTGTGGATAGCCGACCGGCAGACCTCTGTCGTGTTCTCGTTCTGTCCTCCGTTGGCCTGCAAGAGTGGCTTCTGAACGCTGTCCCGTACTCGGCTCCAACCACAATCGTGGGACTGCGGTGGCGCTCAAATTCAGACCAACAAACACGTTCTGGCAGGTGTCGATACCCTCTGCAGTGAAGCCTTTGCTTGGCTGTGACTGCCCCCTCGATGAATCTTCAGCGTCGGATTATGGCTGAAATCGGTATCCCAACCAGACTGGCTCTGGTGCCAACTATACTCACACACACGCGTTGGTGGCAGTCCAGAACCTCACGTACTACTCTTAGCAACCGTTTTTTGATTGTACTCGGACATGTCGACTGATGCGAACTACTCGAAGGTCGTTCATCGGCGCATCCACGACAGCCCTCCTCAGTGGCTTCGCCGGCTGCACGTCAGGCGGCGATGACGGAGCGAATAGCTCGGCCGATGCTGGCATGTACACTGTCGGCCATGACGACTTTCAGACGGAGATCAGTGCGTCTGCGTTCCCAAACATGCTCTACTTCTACTGCGTGCAGTCAGGGTGGATGAACTGGCCGACAATCATGGACAACGTCGAGTCGAAGTACGGTGTCGCCGTTCACGACGACGACCGCTCGTCGGGCGAGGCACTGCAGCACATGCGATCCCACTCCGGGGACATGACTCACTCCGGATACAACGGCGGGTACACTTACGGGATCATTGCGAAAAACGACGGCTTCACGCAGCCCTACAAACCGAACGGATGGGAGATGGTGCCGGACTCACTCAAGACAGCCGACGGCCACGTGACCGCCACACGGCGTGTCACGACTGCGGTCACCTATCGGAAAGACATCTACGAGGAACGCGGCCTCACTGCGCCGACAACCTGGGCGGACCTCCTCCAGCCCGAGATCATGCAGGATCTCGCGCTCCAGACACCCCAATCCGCAGTCGGTCTTGCGGCAGCACTTTCGATCAACAACGCCCGCGGCGGTTCAATGGACGACTGCCAGCCAGTTATCGACTACTACAAGACGATACAGAACGGCGGGGCGGAGTTCACCGACAACTTCCTTGCACAGTTCTCCAGTGGGGAGTACTCAACCTTCATCCGGTACGACTACTCCGGACTTAATCTCAAGTACAACAACACCGGAATAGACGAGGAGGACGTCGGTGTCACGGTCCTCGAAGGTGAAAACGGGAACCAGGGGGCGATAAACATGCCCTACGGCTACGCGCTGCTGGAAGACGCCCCGAACCCTGAAGCCGGGAAACTGTTCATGGACTACGTCCTCTCACTGGAAGGGCAGCAACACTTCCTCGACGCCTACGTCCGGCCGATTCGCTCGTCGGAGCTGGAGTTGCCCGACGAGTTCATCGACAGCGAGGAGTACGACAGAACAGAGTTCCAGGTGGACTACAACCGGCTCGTCGAGCAGCAAGACGAGATCATCCAGGAGATCACTCGTGGCGCGACCATCTGATGGCGGCATCCAACGATCACTCCACCACGGCCGGCTCACGTTTGCGGAGATGTGTCGACATGGCGGTCGACCCAACTACTGAACGCGACCGGGAACGCCGCCGGATTGTGATACTGTGTGCGCCTTTCGCCACGCTGCTCGTGGTTGCTGGTGTTTATCCGCTGGCCGAGGTCGTCCGTATCAGCGTCTCCGTCGACCAGTATCAGTCCGTCGGGTTTTCGCTGCAGGCGTACGAGACACTTGCCTCGGACCCGTACTATCGCGGCATCGCGGTCAATTCGCTGTGGCTGTCTGGGGCGACGACGCTCGCATCGGTTGGACTGGCGATCCCCATCGCGCATGCACTCGAAAAGTACGACTTACCCGGTGAGAGCCTGCTCGTCACGCTGGTCTCGTTCCCGATCAGCCTTCCAGGCATTGTCGCGGCGTTCATGATTCTCGTCACGTTGGGGAACAACGGGCTAGTGACGAACATCGTTGCGATGGTTACTGGTCGGGATGCGATCGATCTCGCTATCGCTGTGAGCACACCGGGACTGTTCGTTGCGTTCTGTTACTCGATGATTCCCCGGGCAACACTCATCCTACGGGGCACGTACGCTGAGATCGATCATGCGGCCGAGGAAGCGGCCCAATCCCTGGGCGCGACCCCGTGGCAGACGTTCCGGCACGTCACCTTCCCCCAGATTCGGCCCGGGATCACTGGGGCATTGATACTCACGTTCCGGACCGGACTCGCGATTTTCGGGACGCTGATCATCATTCAGGCGGTCGTTGTCTGGACACTCCAGATCGCCCGGGAACTCGGCTCGGGGTACACCATTCAAGTTGCCGGCGCGATGGCAACGATATACTTCGCGTTCACGTTTGCGTTCACAGCGCTGGGGCTCCGCTACACCGACGCGGAGGTGGGGCTGTGAGCCTTGCCCCGTCTCGGCGGTTCGGTCGCGGAGCCGTGACGGCAACGCTGCTGTTGGTTGTTGCCTCGCTCGTGCTGCCAGTGCTGCTCACGTTCGTCGGCTCGTTCGCGAGCGAGTGGAGCGATGTCCTCCCGTCGGGGTTCGTAACGCTGCAGAACTGGCGGGAAGTGCTTGGGCTGGCGGAGACAGTTGGCTCTCAGCGCAGTATGGGCTGGGACACACTCGTCTCGGTCAGTGGGTACAGACTCGCCGTGCCGTCTGAGTTGATCTTCAGCGTGGGGCTTGCGCTCTGTGGCGTGCTGATCAATCTGGTTGTCGGCGTTCCAATCGCCTATGCCGTTGCACGCTATGGGTTCCGCGGGGACGAATGGGTGAACGCTATCTCGGTCCTCCCGCTGGTCCCCGGAGTTATCCTCGGGGTGGCGTTCCTCCGAGCTTACCCTGATCTTTCGGGCACGAGCGTTGGGCTCATCGTCGGTTATTCGCTGCTGAAGGCACCGTTCATGGTGATGGCTGTTCGAAGCGAGTTCGAGTCGATGCCGCTTCGACGCCTGGAGGAATCGGCACGCTCGCTCGGCGCGTCTTGGCCTCGAACGTTCTTTACCGTGATCGTTCCGAACGCCCGTTCGGGGATCGTCTCCGGCGCGATCATCTGTTGGACGCTCGCGGCCGCAGAGTTCAATTTCTCGTATGTCGTCTGGGCGAAAGGCACCCAACCGCTCGCGCTGTTCTTGCAGCGCCACATTTCGAACAGCTCGTTCACCAAGGCTGCCGCCGCGGTGTCGATGTTCTTCTGTATCATCGTCGCCATCACACTCCTGCTCCAGCAGGTTGGCTCGCGCGGCTTCGACATTGGAGGCTGATCAATGGCACGTGTCACACTCGATTCGATCCGGAAGCAGTACGGCGAAACGACCGCCGTCGACGGTGTCTCGCTCACCGTTGGGGACGGCGAGATCGTCGGCCTGCTTGGCCCTTCGGGCTGTGGGAAGACGACGACGCTGCGAACTGTGGCAGGCTTCGAGACACCAAACACCGGCACAGTCTCGTTCGACGACCGAGACGTGACACACGTTCCACCGGAGAACCGAAACGTCGGGCTAGTGTTCCAGGAGTACGCCCTCTTTGACAACATGACGGTCATCGAGAACGTAACCTTCGGACTGAAAATGCGTGCCGTTCAGAGAGCCGACCGCAGGGAACGTGCTCACGCACTCCTCGACATGCTCGGCATCGATGATCTGGCCGACCGTGACCCAATGACACTCTCGGGTGGCCAACAACAGCGCGTTGGCCTCGCCCGCGCACTCGCCATCGAGCCACGCGTCTTGCTCCTCGACGAGCCGATGACGGGGCTGGACGCGAAACTGAAGGCTCGACTCCGTGCGGAAGTCAGTCAGCTTCTCTCGGAGCTGGATGTCACCGGTCTCTACGTTACCCACGACCAAGAGGAGGCGATGCTGATGTGTGATCGCATTGCCGTGATGAACGACGGACGCCTCGAGCAGGTTGGGTCCCCACAGGAAGTGTATGAGTCGCCCGCAACGGAGTTCGTCTCGGAGTTCGTCGCCCTCGATGCGCCCGAACTCCCATTCGTTCAGTGGTAGCTTCAACCTAGCCATCAACTGTGGTTGGGCCACCGGCCTTGCGAGGGTCGACAGAATGCTATGTACGAACACTTTAGAGCTTGTATTATCGTCTCGGTTAGTCTACGTCACAAGCGACACAGGCTTATACAGGGAGTTATGACTATGGATTAATGTCTCTGAATATTGGGTCCTCACTCACTGGCGGAGTTCGTCGCGTCGCGAACCGTAATGGGTTAAAATTAGGTCTTAGTTACGCTGTCTTCGCATTCGTTTGGCAGCTCCTCTATTACAGCGCTGTCGCTGATTGGGCCGGGACATCAGTCGAGGGAGTCCCTACTATCGACGCCGCACCAGTACTCGTCATGATCGGCGCAGTGATCTCACTACTAGCGCTCCAGTACGTGGCGATTGTTGCAGTCCGAACGTTCGTTGGTGGTCGCACCAAGACGATTCCACGAGAATATTATACACGGAACATCGTCTACGTCGTCATCAATTCGCTTCTCGGCGGCCTCGTCTTTGTCCTACTCGTCGCCGCCGGTACGGTACTCCTCATTGTGCCGGGAGTTATCGCCTACACTGCGCTCGTCTTTACGTTTATTTACATTGCTGACAAAGACGAAAGCTTCATTTCAGCTTTCCGAGACAGCTGGACGCTTACTCGTGGCCATTGGCTCGATGTATTCGGCCTGCTGTTTGCTCTCTCTGTCGCCAGTGTGATCTGCTCAATCATCCTCTCGTTCGGTGTTCTTCTGATGGGTTTCGTGGTCGGTCCCGACCTAGTTTTGTATCTATCTTTTGGACTCAATGTCGCCCTGTTCTCACTGCTCGCTATCGGAGTTGTTGCCGAGGCGTACACCCAACTCCGTGGTACATAATCAGCTAGTGACAACGTAGTCGTCAACCACTCATCTCTTATCAACTGCTGGCTCCGATCTAGCCATATTATTTAAGTGGTTGGTTACTGGATCTCTGCTCGGCGACGGAGTATTGCGGCACCGAGCAAGACGATGCTCAGGGCAGCGAACATGAGCGGGACTCTCGCGTGAACGCTCTCGGCTGTCGTACCCATGAAATCAGCTGGCACGGCACTGTTGAGCGGTCCGACGTACCAGATCATCAGGTAGACGATCTCAAACAGCCACCCTGAGCGAGTCCAGATCCCCGCCGCAATGGCGAACGATGGTGCGAACGAGATCCCACCGAGATACCCGAGGAGTAGCTCGGGGTGGCCAGCACCGATAAACAACACGGGAAGCCCACCACTGACGCTTACCGCGACGACAACGCCTGCAACCCATTCCGCGATGAGCTGCTTGTGTGCGTATTTCGACGACAACACCAGGCTCGTCATCCCGTGCTTGTCCGTCCGCACACCCATCTCCGACCAGACGAAGATCGGCCATACGAGCGCAAGCGGGAGCAAGATTCGGCGTGCAGATGAGACCGTGCTCCCCGACGAACTCCCAGTTAGTAGCAGTACAACTGGGCTCCCCAAGAGGGCGACTGCCCCAATGTACCACCACCATGGTTGCCCCCGAAGTGCGAGCCGAACCTCCGCAGCGACGAGTCGCATAAATCCGCCAGCGTCACGATCAGTTACGGCTGTAAGTGACACGGAATCGATTGCTGATGGCGCTGCGTCATTTCGAACGGAGTTATCTTCGTCGCTGACCGTTGGCAGGGCTTCAACGAGTCGTGGGATCCACCCCGAACTGTCAGACGATTCGGCTGACGGTGTTCGGTCGAAAGCCACCGTCGCAGCAACCAGGATCGGAATGGCAGAAATGAACACAACGATACGCTGTAGGTAGACCCAGAGTGGCCAATTTCCGCCCGTGTATCGGAACGTCTGGTCGCCGGCGAGCGCCCCGACCGATGGAAGGCCGCCACTATAGCTCGGAACCTCAGCCAGCAGCGCGTCAGCCGTTAGCTCATATACAGACATGTGCCCCATTATATCGGCTACCCGTGATTGGAGCGGGATCGCCCCTGGTAGCGAGTTCTGTGCCATAGCCAGTGTACTGAGTGCCAACGCCACGAGCAGCAGATAAAGGATGTTGCCGAGTGTCCCGTTCAGACGGCTGACGGTGTCAAAGAAGAGCGCGACAGCACCAACGAGGGCACACAGCGGGAGCGCAAACGCGAACAGCGGCGTTAGTAATGGAAGAAGCTTCGTTGGTCCGACGCCATGGACCACGTGATTGACGACCGTTGCAAATCCGAGCGTGAGGAGGATAACAACGCCGAGCGCGACGTTGCTCAGCCACTTCCCAGTGAGATACGTTCGACCTGAAACCGAGCTGCTGGCGACCAGTTGATCCATATTGTATCGGTGGTCACGTGCGAGCGTGTCCTTCATCAGATAAAATCCACCGAACAGAACAACCGCCGCCCCAGTCAACCCAGCCTTTAGCCCGATGAATGCTGCCGTGTTCACGCCGCCGTAATTCGTCGTGGCACCTGCGTTAGTGACCTGATACGCCAGCTCAATCTGTCCGACATTAACGAGGTATCCAACGTACGCGATAACTGCAAGAACAACCAGTAGGCGACGCGAGCGGATCCGTTGTAGGAAGTCCGCCCGTGCGATGTGATAGAGTCGCCGCATCCTAGACACCGGGCTGCTGATCGATCGTTTTCAGATACGCATCCTCAAGCGTCGGGGCGGCCTGAGTCGCGTTGTCTGTCGGTGGTGTTGTGGCAACCAGTCTGACTGCAACGCCATCCGAGCGCTGGACCGTACTACAGACCTGATACTGCTCGCGGAGTGTCGATACGTTGGCTCGTGGCACGAGACACTCGTAGACCTCTCCAGCGACCCGCTCAACGAGGTTTTCAACGCCGGTGTGTGTTAGTAGTTGGCCGTTATCCAAAATAGCGATCTTGTTCGCAGTTGCTTCTACGTCCGGAACGATATGCGTCGAGAGAATGACGACACGTCCGTCCGCAGTGTTTGACAGCGCACTTCGCAGTCGAACGCGCTCTTCGGGGTCTAGTCCAACCGTTGGCTCGTCAGCGATGAGCAGATCTGGGTCATTGAGCAACGCCTGTGCAATGCCAGCCCGCTGGCGCATCCCGCCGGAGAACGCCTTGAGCTTCCGGCTTCGAACATCGTTCAGATTTGTGAGGGTGATCATCTCCTCGATGCGCGCGCTTGCAGTCTCACTATCGAGGCCACGGAGTGCAGCCATGTATTCGAGGAACTCCTCAAGCGTCAGGTCGGGGTATACGTCAAAATCCTGGGGCAGGTAGCCGAGAACCGACCGGACGGCGTTTGGTGATGTGGTAATGTCTTCGCCCTGCCAGTAGGCAGTGCCGGTTGTCGGCTCCATCACCGTCGTGAGAACGTTCATTAGCGTCGACTTTCCGGCACCGTTTGGTCCCAATAAGCCATGAATTCCGTCGTCAAGTTGTAGCGAGACATCCCGGATGCCCCACTTGTCTTCCCCATACCTCTTCCCGAGGTTCTCAGTCCGCAACGTCACATGTAAACTGTATTAACCAGTTACAAAATATTTGTGCATATTGACCTGTGTTCCGTCTAATGATAGCGCACGAAATTACATGACTCGGTGCGTTGAGGTGGAACAGGTTTGTTCTGGAACCCACACTATCTAATCAGTATGTTCACGAAGAAGCAGCCCCAACTCCCTACAAATCGCTTTGATTTATCGCTGAGTCCCTGCATAGAAAAACTCCGTATCAGTATCATCTCGCCCTGTGATCTGATTTCGGTGACGTCAGTCACCAACCGCCTTCGATCATCCGCAAGCCACCTTACTGTTGAACTTCTGCTCGCCCGGATCGAGAACACAGCGAGTGCGTGCGAAAAGGGTAGTAGGGCAGAAATAGAACGTCAGGAGTGACCGAGTGGAATGGACGAGACGGAAATCCTACCCGACAACGAACTACAGGACGTTTCCACAGTGGCCTGGCGGCTCCTCCGGGTCGCTGCCGGATATGAGCAGCGCGAGGTGGAACGAGAGGTGACCGATCTCGTACAGGCGCATCTCTCGATGTTGGAAAACGGAACTCGTGCGCTCTCGATGGATCGCCGCCGGGTTCTCTTCGACCTGTATGCGACTGAACTCACCGAAGAGCAGATCGCTGCGATCGTCCACAACTTCTGAGTGACATCGTGTGATCAGCCCCGGTGCTGGCTACGGTACCGGCGCACTGTAAGAGATCACTATGTTTAATTAGGAAAGATCGGGCATCTGTGTATCAATGATACGTCGGCACCTGAACGACGCACAGCAGCGGCTCGTGACGTTCTGCATTGCGACGCTTGGCGCGCTTCTCATCGCGCTTGCACCGTCTCCGACTGGCCTTTCCCTGGCCGGCCAGTACTCGCTTGCGACGATGTTCTTTGCCGGTACAATGTGGGTGACGGGCGCGTTCCCGCTTGCCGTGACTGCGTTGACGATCCCGATCCTCCTCACCGGGACGGGGGTTTACGACGACATCGACACAGCCCTCGTTGGCTTTTCTGACCACCTGATCTTCTTGTTCATGGCGGGGTTTATGCTCGCAAACGCCGTTCAGAAATACGGCATCGACCGCCGAATCGCGTTGTACACGATGGCGAAAATGGGGAGCTCGCCGCGACGGTTGATCGGGGCCGTCATGGTTTCCACGGCCGTCCTCTCGATGTGGGTTTCGAACACGGCCACCACCGCGATGATGACGCCCATCGCGGTTGGCGTTCTCTCGCAAGTGCTTAGCGACGACGCGGTCGCCTCTGCAGGGGAAGCGGCCAGTGAAACGGCGCCGGAACAGGCTGCCGACAGCGCCGCGGCTGGGCCAGCCGACGAGTTCACCAATATGCAGATCGGGATGATGCTCGGAACAGCCTACGCAGCCAGCATTGGCGGTGTGGGAACGATAATCGGCACTCCACCAAACGCTGTTCTCGTTGGCCAACTCAACGCGGCGCTCAACTACGAAATCGGGTTCGTTGACTGGCTGTTGATCGGCCTCCCAGTCGTACTCATCACACTTCCTCTCGTCTGGTATGTCCTCACGTTCGTTCTGTACCCGCCACAGATCGACGACGTCGATGAAGCGCAACGACAGGCGCAACTGTACCTCGAAGACGAGGACGCGCTCACCACACGAGGCCGACGAGTCGCGGTCGTCTTCACGGGGACCGCTGGGCTCTGGATTCTAGGTGGTTTGGGATCGTTCCTGCAGTCGTATCTCCCGTCGATCTGGACGACGACGCTGTTCGGCGGCAGTGGAATGACTGTCTTCGGTCTTGAAGGCCACCAGGGCCTTCTCTACTATGTCCTGGTCGGTGTCACAGCGATCCCCGCGTTGGTCCTCGCAGACACCATGGAATGGGACGAACTCGTCGACATTGATTGGGGGACGCTCCTGCTGTTCGGGGGTGGCATCACCCTCGCACGAGCGCTCGCGGATACTGGGACCACCGAGTGGCTTGCAACCACGATCTTCGGTGGTCTCACCGGCATGCCGATCGTGCTCATCATCGCTGTGGTCGTGCTCGTTGTCGTGTTCCTCACCGAAATGACATCCAACACGGCGACGACCAGCATCCTGGTTCCGATTCTCATCGGACTGGGTAGTGTCTTCGCGGCCACACTCGGCCTCACCGAGTTCAAGACCGCGATCTTTCTCTCGGTCGCCGGCACGATCGCAGCGAGCTTTGCGTTCGCGCTACCGGTTGCAACGCCGCCGAACGCGATCGTTTTCGGGAGTGGGTATATCAAACAACGCCACATGCTGCGGACCGGCGTTGTTCTCAACGTCATCATGACGGTGGTACTGACCGGTCTAATCTGGCTGCTGTTCAAGTTCGTCTGGCCACACCTGCTCTGGTGAGACAGCCACCACCGCTGCGTGAACTACGCCGGGCGAGGATCATGCAACGGGGCCGCGATCACCGCTCGGCGGTTAGGCGTCGTGCTCAGCTAGCTGATCCGGAACATAGATCACTGGGCACGGTGCAGAGAGGAGAACCTCCTGTGTTGTTGACCCGAACAATGCTTTCCCGGTTGGCGATCGCTTCTTGCCGCCAATGACTGCGAAGTCGACGTCCGACGCGAGATCGAGGATGGTGTCGGCGTGTGGGCCGACAGCCGTCCGGAGTTCGTAGTCGACCGTCGCGTCGTCAAGCCGACCTACGATACCACGGAAGGTCCCGTGTTTCTCTGCGATCTGTTCGGGTGTGATCTCGGATTCGGTGTCCAGCCCGAGGCTCTTCGTGGTGGTTTCGTATTCGTCGCTGGTGAACACCTGTGCGACGAGTAGCCTAGCATTAGCCGGCTCCGCCACCGCGATTGCGGCCTCCGCCAGTTGTGCTCCACGGCCCTCGTCCCCGGGCTTCCCCGCGAGAAGCACCGTCTCTGGTCCCATGTATCAGTGATACGCCACACAAATCTTAAACGTTCTCGTTCCTGGGTTGATACGACAGCTATCGGCTGGTGGTTCTAGTTGTGGCCCTCCCAGCGGGTGGGCTACATGGATCACACCGTAGACAGCCAGCACTGATGTCGATGCCAGCCTTCGCGCGTCGAGATCCGTGGAGTCCGTGCTGCGCGCTGCTTCAGCGGATGTCTACAGAACGCGGGAACTGGCCGTACGGCTGTGGACGAACGGAAGCGCCGCACAACCGTCCCCATGTGGGCCGGCTCGTGTACGCCACTGACCCCTGCTTCTGTACGGCACGTCTCGTGTCCGGCGGGAACGCGGCCGGCTGACGCGCCATTGGCTCGCATGCCGAACAGCAAAGGATGTGTGGCACACACACAGACGTATGGACCGCGAGCCCACCACGAGAGACCGCATCTGGGCGTCGATACTCCGCCACGCCCGCCGAGACGACGCGTTATCCATCTCGAACGTCCGCAACGACATCCACTTCGATCACCGGCCAAGCGACGAGGAGGTGCGCCGCGTCTTCGAAGCAAGCAGCGAAATCGGCGTCATCAAACGCACTCCATCCGGCCACTGGGCGTTCGACCGCTGATTGCTGCCCCAACAGGCCGTTTCAGTGGCGTACTGGTTGCGCTCCGTTACTCGACCCCGTGTACGGGGCCTCATGACGACTGTGTCATGTGATCGGACACTGATGATGGGTGTGCGTCGCTGTCGCCAACGACACGCGCCCAGACGACGAGCGCAGGCGGCAACACGATCAGCGACGCGAGATACGAGTACAGGATCGCGGCACCAGTGAGCAGTCCAAACTGCCCCAGAATCGGCGTGATCGCGATGACGAGCACGCCGATTCCGGTGACAGTCGTCAGCATGCTCCCGGTGAGTGCGCCACCGGTTCCGCGAACCGTCCTGGTCAGCGCGTCGAACACGTCCGTCGACGCGTCGTACTCCTCCGCGAACCGGTGGACGAGGTGCGCCGAATAGTCGATCCCGAGCCCGATCCCGATCGAGAGGATGGTCCCCGTCATGACGTTGAACGGGACGTTGAGGAACCGCATCGTCGCCGCAATAGCGGCCACTGTGACGGCGATCGGGAGCAAGTTCACAATACCCAGCGATGGGGTCCCTTCGAGCAACCCGTAGATCGCAACCAGGAAGACGGCACTCCCGAGCAACGCAAGCACCAGACTGACGAACGCGGACTCCGCGATCACGTCCGAGACCGCCTTCAGCACGACGACGCCGCCGGTCGCGGTCGCCGACATCCGGAAGCGATCCGCAACTGTCCTGGTGTCAGCGGTGACCGCCGCCTGCGACGCATCGGATTCGACGGCGTATTCGACGCGGGCTGCGGTGTAGTCGGCAGTCATGTAGTTCAGTGCTCGATCACGAGCCGACGACGACAACAGCTCGCTATACACCGTTTTCAGGTTGTCGTCGGGGATGCCGTTGGCGTTCCGGTCGTTGCGCGCGACCAACGCGGCGAACTCCGGATCACGCCGCGCGTGTGAGCGAATGACTGAGACAATACTCGTCTCCCTGGCGTGCCCGTCGTCGGCAACGAAGCTATCCGGGGGCCCAGCCCCTGCACCCCACATCGATTCCAGGGCGCTGCCGTCAGTCAACGACCCCTCGACGTACACCGTCGTTACGTCTTCCTCACCCGTTTCGAAGGTCTCCTCGAGGTAGTTCGTGGTTCCAGTCACGGTGTACTCCCGGGGCTGCAGTTGCGCCGGGAAGTACTCCAGATACTGGGGGTTGTGCTCCGGCGGCAGGAAGTCGTCCTGTGTGAACCGGCTGTCCACGCCGGCCCCGTAACTGCCAACCCAGGCTGTGCTCACTACCAACACGATCAGGAACGCCTTCGGGGCGACGCGACCGATGTGGATGCCAGCCGGAAGGATCCGGCCCAGCACTGAGTCTTCGGCCCCCAGTGGCTGGGAGCCGAACTCGGGGACGCCCACACGCTCCCGGAGCGTGTCGGCGTACACCTTCGCCGCTGGCAAGAAGATCCCGAAAATGAGAAACGTGAACACGATTCCGACGGCAGCCACCAGCCCGAAATCCCGGATCGGACCGAGCTGACTGCTCGCGTTGGCCGCGAACCCGATCACGGTCGTTCCGGTCACGATCGTGAACGCAACCAGCAACTGGTCCGTGGCCGTTCGCATGGATTCTCGGACGCCGCCACCAAGCACACGCTCCTCACGGTATCGGTTGATCGCGTGTATCCCGAAGTCGATGCCAACCGCCAGCAACAACGGCGGCACGGCGATCAGCATCTGCGAGAACGCGATCCCGGCCAGCCCCATGAACCCGAACGTCCACAGGATCGCCATCGCAAGCGAGACGATTCCGATCAGGAGGTCAATGGGGTCGCGGTACGCCACGATCAGGAAAAACAGGATCAACACAACCGCTGCCGGAACCACAAGCGCCAACGAGTCACTGATCACGTCCCCGAACTCCGCGGCGAGTATGCCGCTCCCGAAGACCGTAATATCGCCACCGACCGAGGACGCGATGAACGAAGCGTGCTGTTGGATCTCCGTGAGCGGGCTCGACCCGCTTGCGCCCGCTGAGTTTGAGGTTTCCGTCGACAGCGAATGTGTGACGATCCCGATCGTCGACGCTGCTGACGCCGATTCGGCGTTGAAATCCGTGCTCAAGCTGGCTGTGAGCCCAGGCGTACGCTCAACTGCGGTCTCGACTGCGGTGTCGATCTCCGCCGGCGTCGCCTGCTCGATGGCGTCGATCTCTCGGGGAAGCGTCTTCGCGGACGGGTCAACTGTCCGCGCAACCGCGCGAGCAACGCTTGTTGTCCCTGCGACCTCCAGATCGGGGTTCGTTCGAAGCCGGTGCTGTGCGCGTAGCATCCGCAGCAACTCGGGCTTCGAGAGCACGTTCGTGCCCGACTGGATCAACTGCGTCGTTCCCGTGTCCGCCTCGAACGTCACGCGTTCGAAGTCCTCGTTGACGCTTTTCAGCGCTTCTTGGGCCGGCACGTCCTCGGTGAACTGGCTGGTCCCCGAGGACGTGCCGGACCCACCGAGACCGAGCAGAAACCCTGCTGATAACAGCAGAAACACCAGCAACACTGTCTTCGGACGGGTGACGATCCACTCGTCGACGGCGTCGATATATCGCTGGTATTCGATCTGGATATCCATCTGTTCAGTCCTGACTCCGACGCCGCCATCCAACCACGCCAACCACGCCAACGACCACGATCCCGCCCGCGATCAGACCGACTGGGAGCCCACCACCGTTTCTGGCGGTCACCTCGATCGGCAGTGTGTACGACCGCGACGTTTCCGTGTCGCCGTCGGGTAGCTCGTACTGGAACTCGATGGAGACCGGATACCGTTTCGGGAGCGTGCTCCCGCCGGTGTCAAGCGAGATCGTGATCGTCTCTGAAGCCCCCGGTGCGAGTTCCGAGACGATCCCCTCGTCGTTGTCGCTGCCGAGTGGGTCATCCACGAACGCTTTCGCTTCAACGTCCGTGATCGGGTCGTCGCCGTTGTTCGTGACCGTGACTGTCAGCGCCCGCTCGCCGCCCGCCTGCAGCGTGTTGTTCTCCACAGCCACCGCGAACCGGTCTTGATAGGGCTTGATGTCGGCGTTCGTCTCTAGGCCGTCGCTGTAGCGCACGTCCCCCCGCTGGTCGCGGTATTTCACTGTGAGGTTGAGCTGCTGGACGCTGGCGCTTGCAGCGTCGCTCACGCTGACCGTGTACTCGAACGGCGCCCGCTCACCGGGGCCGAGATCCGGGACTGCGTACGCCGTCGAATCCACGTGGATGTTGGGGTTCTGGGCGGCGATCCGGACGACTGGATTGGTGACCGGGTTCGGGCCATCATTCACCACTGAACCCTGGACGGATCCCTCACGACCAACGCGCAGGTTGGTCGAGACGTTCGCGACGGAGAACTGCTGTTCTGCTCGTGGGTCCACACCAACACTCAGCGTGCGCGAGGTCCGGGCGATACCATCGGGGTCGGTGTAGTCGACAGTCAGATCAGCCGTGTACGCTCGTGTCGCAGCGTCGTCATCGAGCGAGACGGTGTAGTTGAGGGTTCGCTGTTCACCGGGCTCCCACGAGCCGACTTGGGCCGTCGACTGCGTCGACTTGGTGCCAACTGACAGCGCATCACTCCGGGACGCTGCGGTGACGCTGGCCTCCCTGGCTGGCTCGGTCCCGACGTTTTCGACCGTCACACTGAGGTCGCCTCGCGACCCCACCTGTGCGGTCGTGGAGCGATCCACGACCTCGAACTGCGCCTGGTCTCGAACCTGGATCGTGATGTACTGCGTCCCAGTCTCGGTGAAGTCGTTGTACTGTGCGCCCTTCGTGTTGTAGTTCACAGCCCGCGTGTACGCGTACGAGTATTCGATGGGGACACGATACGCTCCCGGGTCCACGTCTTCGGGAACCGTCACGCTGACCGGCGTTACTGACGTGGTGCCAGTCGGCACGCGGCCGACGCCGATGGTTCCCGTCGTCACGTCGATCGGGACCGTATCATCTTGTACGTCGAGCGTGAGACCCCGAGCGGTCGTCACACGATCCTCGTACTGCGACGGTCCTCCTTTCTTGAGGTGACCCTTGTTCGAGACGGTGAGCTGTAACTCAGTTGTCGTCCCAGCCTCGAACTCCCCGGAGCTGGTGAGGACGTTGAGATCCGGGTTCCCGATCACTTGCCCGGAGTCGCTTGCCTGTGCGGCCACAGCCGGAATCCCAGGTCCAACGAGGAGGACGACCACAAACACGCCGATCGCTGCCCGTCGGGACGTGTTATGAACTCGTTTCATGTGCCGTGATAGGTGACTGGAGCTTGATCTCACTACCCATGGTCCGGGATCTCATTTATGTACCGCATGAGTCGAAGCTGGCGCATAATAGTTTGGAATATATTTCTACCCTAATTCATAAAATCTCTATGAATAATCATCAATAAGTATATTTTTTGGAAAGGAACGAATTGTGTGGGGGATTTCTCTACGCAAACAGTCGGACGGTTGAGCTTAGTGCCGTCTGGGTCGGTCTTTGTCGCGTCTAGACGCCAGGTAGACGAATAACTACGTCACAGCCGCCTGTATTACGTAGTCAGTTAGAGCACCATCGTCGGTGCAGTTTCGGTTCCCTCAATGAGGACACTATCTTTCACAGTGTGATTTGTATCCCAAAGAAACTACACGATGGATTGCTGTATACTACCGTAATGCCCTCCACCGCCGTTGCTAGAACGGAGTTCAAGAGGTTCATTCGCGGGAAGACACCATGGGTGATCGTCCTCGCGATGCTCCTGATGAATCAGTATGCACCGACGTTCACACCCGCCCAACGCCAGTTGCTCGGTGAGGCCCTGGCATTCACAGGTATACAGGTGGTTGTCGCCATCATCGTCCCTTTCGCAGCGCTCGCACTTGGAGTGCGCGCGATCATTGGTGACCGCGAGACAGGAACCGCACGTGTTTTACTCGGCACCGAACTCACCCGCAGCGAGTTTGTCATTGCAAAGACCGTGGGTCGTGGCGCTGCGATCTCAGTCCCAGTTGTTGGGTTTGTCTGTGTTGTTGTGGGCAGCAACGCGCTCCAGTCGGGCCGGTTCTCACTGCCGATTTTCTTGGTTGTTCTGCTGGCGTCAGTTGTCTACGCGTTTGCGTGGACTGGCGTTATCGTTGGCATTTCGGCTGCGAGCTCTTCGACGACCCGTGCAGCACTTCTCAGCTGTATCGTCTTTCTGTTCGGCGGTCTGCTTTGGAGTTCACTCACCCGTCCAATGGTGTGGACTCTCGCCACCGGCTCACCACCCGATAGCCAGGCGGTCCAGTCAGCGCTTTTCGCCGATCTGGGCTGGGGTAGCCTCCCGAACTCGTATTTCGGCGTCACGAACTGGGCCTTCGGGTGGGCAAGTAGACCCGAGCCGATCACCAACGTTGTCTCCGAGGTGACACTGGCAAACAAGCCTTCCGTCCCCACAGCTCTGCAGTCATGGGTTGGTCTCGTCGTTGGTGTCGCCTGGCCCGGTGCTTCTCTCGCCCTCGGATGCGCTCGGTTCAAGCGGCGTCCCGTCTCCCCCGGAACTCAGGTCGGGTACATCCGGGCGTTGTGGCAACGTCGGCCGACGCTGCCGTCACGTTCAAACCACGCGCCCGGCGAATCCGTCGGTCAATCCGGGGTTTCAGACATGCTTCCGGGGTCCTGGCAGCCGGTCGCCAGGCGTGAGTTCCAGCGCCTACTCCGTGGGCCTGGGGTTTGGGTGCTCGGTATTGCAGTGTTCACATGGAGCGTTCTTACGCGCTCGCAACCGTCACTCGCTGTCGACTACTTCGGCTCAACTCTCCCACTTGCAGTCGCTCAGCGTCCGATCATGTCGGTTGGCCTTGTTGGCGTGCTGTTCGGTAGCTTCCGTGCAGTGACGGTCGAGCGTGAAACTGGACGGATCCGTGTGGCTGCTGGGACAGCCATCTCACGAAGCGAGTTGTTGGCTGGAACTGTCGCTGGCCGCACAGCAGCCTTCGTCATTCCGATTGTGCTTGCTGTCCTCGGCGTCTGCGTGAGCAGTGTCCCATCAACCGGAGTCGTCCCACTCCACACGCTTGCTCCGTATCTCCTCCTGATAATCGCATACGTCGGCTGCCTGACTTGCATTGGCGTAGGGATTTCTACACTAGTTCGGCGGCAAGCAGTTGGTGCTGTACTCACCACTGGTATCATCGGAATACAGCTGAGTTGGTATAACGTCTCAAATCTCATCTACCGTGGGATTACAGGGATAACAGTAAGCGGGTTTTCGCCACCGGCAGACCCAGTGTATGTGTTGCTCCGCTGGCTCCCACCGATCAACGTGTTCAGCGTCGCAACGAACGCCGTTCTTGACGCTCCGAACTCGGCTGGAAACGCTATCGGGATCCTTTCTGAGCTCCAGCGGGGTTCGTATTCACAGGATGTCATTGTCACGCAGGTCTTCGACTCAACCGTCCCCGAATGGTTCTTGCATCCGTCGATCACGGTCGCGCTGTTTGCGATCTGGTGTGGGGTTGTAGGGGGACTTGCAGTACTGGTCTTTCAGCGGCGGCCCCTCGACTAACTACGGTGTGGTCGCCGTTACGTCTCAGCTATCGCGACAAACGCATCCTCGATCGTTCCGGTATCGACGTCAAATGTCCGGACACTGATCCCCGCCTTGTCGAGTGCAGTGAGGACACCGTACCGTCGGTCCGGGGGACACGATACAACGACTGTGTCGTCTACGGACCACGCGCTGGACACAGCGTCGAGGCGTTCGGCGGCTGTGACCGCTGTCTCAGGACTATCCGTCTCAACCCGGAGCGTCGTTTCGACTCCCGCAGCCTCTCGAAGGGCACTAGGAGTGCCCTCTGCGACGAGATCTCCCTCAGCAAGTAAGCCAACACGATCACAGACCCGCTCAACTTGATCCAGAACGTGACTGGAGAAAAACACCGTTGTGCCACGGTCTCGCTCCTCGGTCACGAGATCACGGACAAGCCTGACGCCGTTCGGATCTAGCCCCGAGAACGGTTCATCGAGGATCAGCAGTTCCGGATCACCCGCCAGGGCCATGCCAAGGCCGAGGCGCTGGCGCATTCCTTTCGAGTAGCCACCGGCCCGCTGGTCGATCGCTTCCGAGAGTCCGACACGACCGAGAACGGTGGCCGGATCCCCTGTCGCGTCGTTCGCATCGAGAACGTATGTGATATGCTCGCGGCCAGTGAGCGACCCATAGACACCGAACTGATCGGGAAGGATCCCTGTTCGAGCGTGGATTTCCGCGGTCTTTTCGCGTACATCCAGCCCGAAGATTGACGCCGACCCCGAACTCGGTCGGGTGTAATCCATCAATAGATCAATCGTCGTGGATTTGCCCGCGCCGTTGGGCCCCAAGAATCCGTACACCTCTCCTTCGCGGATGGCGATGTCGAGCCCGGACACCACGGCGGTATCGTTGTACCGTTTGGTGAGCGCGTCCGTTTGGATCGTTATCTGCGTGCTGTCCTCGGGTTCTGTGGTACTTTCGCTGCCTGGCGCTTGGAGGGCCATGATTTCTATGCGCAATCTGTGATGAAAAAGATTCGGGAGCGGGGTCGCTGTCGGTAACTTCGGTACTAGTGTCAGAACTCCGTACAAAATGTTGGAGCCGGCGGCACAGACCCCACGGTCGGTTCGTAACAAACCCGAACACAGTGTTTAGTCGACCGACGACGCGGTGCACTCCCTACTCGTGGCAGTGTCTCGCCGTCTGGACGTTACTGGAGAGTGCGAGATGCCCCCGAACCGTTGGATAGGTGCTCGATGCACTGAGTTGTAGCAACGACGTATATTTAGCGGCGTTACTCCACGAGTTCGTCAACCATGTCTTCGATCTCCGCGACACGGCCGTGTTGCTCGCTGGCGATCTGACTCAGATCGTCGAGTTTGTCCTCGAGCTCGGTGAGTTTGTCAACAGCCTCATCAGTCGTGGCTGCCACCTCTTCAGTGCTGGCGGCGTGATCGTCGGTCGCCCCCGCGACCTCTTTGACACCGGTGGCAGTCTCGTCGACAGCCTTGCGGATCTCCTGAAGCGAATCCATCGTCTCCCTTACGGCTTTGATCGCCTCCTCGATCTCCGTCGTGGTCTGTCCGATCCGGTCTGCCGTTTGATCGGTCGTTTCGACCATTTCGACGATCATCTGTTCGATCTCGTCGGCTCGCTCCTGTGACTCCTCAGCCAGCGATTTGACTTCGTCAGCGACCACCGCGAACCCCTCCCCCTTCTCGCCGGCGCGAGCAGCTTCAATGGACGCGTTCAGCGCGAGCATGTTCGTCTGATCGGCGATGTCGTTGATCGCATCGATGATCTCACTCATCTCGTCGGCCTGGCTGGTGAGGCCGTCGATGGTGTCGTTGACCCGCTCGGCCGACTCCTGAACCGCCCCCATACGGTCGATAGCGGTTTCAGCCGTCTGTTCACCCTCGGTTGCCCGATCTTGCGCCCGCTGGCTGGCCTGACTTACCTCTTCGGCGCTGGAGGCGATTTCCTCGATGGTCGCTGACTGGTTAGACACCTCGTCGGCGACGCCCTCCATGCGTTCGATTTCCTCGCCAGCGAATGCTTCAGTCTCCTCGGCAAACGACCCGACCTCGTCGATGGATTCGGAGAGCTCTGAGAGATGTTCGCCCACGTTACTGCTGACGGTCTCGTGGAGGTCGTGGAGTTCGCGCTGGTTTTTGACTTTCTCGGATATGTCCGGGACCACTCCAAAGCTGCCGACAACGTCTCCCGTCGGGGCTCGGAGCGGAACGCCGTGGTACTGACAGAGTGAGTCCGTGGGGACGTCGTGGGGCTCTTCTTCCTCGACTGTGTCGCCGGTGCGAACTACCGCTTCAGGAAGAGTCTCGGACTCCTCCGCGGTGCTGAAGACATCGCTGGCGTCCTCGCCGAGGGCGTCCGATCGAGCCATCTTCATGTGGTCGCTGAACCGCTCGTTCCAGTGTGTCACCGTCCCATCAGCGGCGGTGATGAGAATTCCCTCCGGATACTCGGCAACGAGCTGATTGAACATGTGCTTCCAGAAGTCCCGCTCGCGGCTGAGTCGCTGCAGTTCGTCACCACCGTCGTCCTCGTTGTCCCCGAGGTATGCCTCGCACAACTCGTCTGCGAGGTGTTCTCCAGTCGCTTCGCCACCCATGTCTGACGATGCTGGATCCATTGGTTTCTTATTATCCTCCTGTTCACGGAGTTATAAACTTTCGGACGAAACCAATACTATGGAGATATTATCAGTGTTCTGTCTGGTACTGTCAACTAGGTAGCCATAGCATCACTCGTGTCCGCGTGGATGCTGGCTATAACTCCGGCGTGATGAAGACGCAGGATAGAGGAGTGATATAACGCACGCGAAACAAAGAGCACCAGATAGGATATTACACATCATGCATGTAGATGTAACACAGCGACGAGATCGCATGAATTGCTGTGGAAAGAATTACTAAAGTATAAGAAAATAAATCAATAAATTGGTCTACACTAGATCAGCTATTAATATGGTGCGGAGGACGCCGACGAGCCTCAAAGTCGTTACCAGAAACACCATCCACTCACAAGCGTGCCTGTCTGTCACGCGTTGGTGTAGGGAGCGACAGATGAGAGGTTGATATACTGTTCAAGAAGTAGTTCGGTGGTCAGACGCGGACTCTTACGCAACCCACCGTTTGTCCGTTTAGCAGTATGTTCCGAGTGGGACCGACCGATTTACCTGGCGAATCGAGACACTCATTTTGCGGAGTCAGGGGTGTCTCGCACGGTATTTCCGGTGCACTCCAGGACCGATTTGCGTCGGACCTGCAGTACGAGACAGTGGAATTACTGTGGTAGGTTCTCCTCCGATTCGTTTCTCTGGAGTTGTCTCAGTCGTACAATCACGCCGTCCAGATTGACTCAGTTCGGTACGGAAGACGTTCACCAGTGTTTGACCTATCCTTGTGAGATACTTTGAGGAATTCAAGCGAGTTGAGATAGCTGAAGTGCGGACATTTCTCGCCGTGGAAGGAATAATGAAAGAATATATACTAGGTTAATACAATGATTGCTATCTCGCTTCTGGGTGCTGCTAGAAGAATTCTTTACTCTGTATAAATCCACAAAATATGTCAAAAAAGAGTCCAATTGAACGAGAGAAGGATGAAACAGGATCACCAGACGAGAGTGTGTGCGAGAATGTGTCCGACCCCTCGGACGCCCAACTGGATGACGCTCTCGAACGTGTCGCACACGGCGCGACCGTGTCGATTCTGGCAATCCTGTTCGAGAAATTCGTCACGTTCGGTTTGACCGCAGTACTCACCAACGGATTCGTCGCCAGTGCGTATGGGTTGTATGCGCTCGCTCGCCGATTCCAACGTGTGCCAAGTAGCCTTGCCGGCGGGTTCATGTCTGGGTTTCCGCGATACATTCCGACGGCCGACACACGGGCTGAACGTGACGCCATGATGACTTTCGGGTCTGTGCTGTTGGTGTCGATTTCGGTATTGTTCGGTACCAGTTTGACGCTGGCGGCTCCGACACTCGCGGCACTCACCGACGAAGGGCCACAGTTTGTCCGGTTCCTCGAACTGTGCGGGATCGGACTGCCAGCGCTGGTGTGGCTCAGCACCACCGGTTCGTTGCTGCGATCCTTCGAAGAAGTCGGAGCGCTGAACCTTTCGATGCGGGTGGTCTCGCCGCTGGCTCAGCTGGGTGTCGCAGCTGTTGGTGTCGTCGTTTTCGACAGCCTCGTCGCCGTCCTGATTGGAACTGTCGCCGTCAACGCCATCCTCGGTGTCGGATTCGCTTGTTGGCTAGGCGTGAAACACGACGTTCGACCACGGTTGCTGGGCGACCGAGGTCGCGAAACCGCAGTACAGTTCCTCCGGTACACGATTCCGTTGTTCTTCACTGGATTCGCGTATACGACACAGCAACTCGGCTTCTATCCGCTCATTGCGTGGTTTCTCTCTGGAACGGCTGGGGCCGTGTTCGTTGTCGGTGCGTTGCTTGGGGGGTTCGTCAGACTCCCACTGACTGGGATCAACCAGTTCATCTCGCCGGTCATCTCGACGCTTCACTCTGATGGACACCACGAGGCACTGGACCGACTGTATCAGGTAACCACGCGGCTCGTCCTCGTTGGGGCAACTGCGATCGCGGTTCCGATGATCGTCTACCGCCGTGAGTTGCTGTCCGTTTTCGGGACGGAGTACACAGCCTTTGCGGCTCTACTTCCGGCGTTTATCCTTGCACAGTACGCCGCTTCCGCGGCCGGGAGTGTTGGGTTCATCCTCACAATGACCGATCACCAGAAGGCGAGCCTCGCGATCAACGGCAGTGTCACGGCGCTCCTGGTCGTAGTGGCCGTCCCGCTGGCTAGCTGGTACGGTCTCCCTGGCGTGGTTACGGCTTACCTCTTGATGAACGTCCTGAACAACGCCGCTGAGGTGGTTGGACTGTATTATCTGGAGGGGATGCAACCCTTCACACGCCGTCATCTTTCACCCCTCCTCGCAGCGATCCCGTTTGCGGGGCTTGGCGTGCTCGCTCGAACGGCACTCGGCGGCACGCTGGGTTTCGCTGTGGGCGTCCTCTCTGGATTGTTCGCCTACGCAGTAGTGATTCGTCTGCTCGGACTCAGTCGAGTTGAGCGGCGACTCGCCGCCACAATCGCTGACCGCTACCGAACAACGATTCGTGACACAATGACATCCTCCGCGCGGTAAACGGCGCGGTTTCCTCCGTAGGAGTCTCGGCTATGCCGATTCCCTGGACGCAACATTCCCGTCACGGTGGACGGTACTCGGGTCTGTGCGCTGTTCTTTGGGACGGTGAAAGCGTGGTGACTCTGACCATTCATCGTCGTCCCACTCGAACCGCACGGGCCGTGCCATCGGCCTGACTGCGTTCTCTGTATACCGCTTCAGGAACGTTTCTGACGCCGTAAGGTCGGCGTGACCCTCGAACCCACAGGGACAGGTGAGCGTGTCCTGATGCCGTCTCGTTGGGTCTGTGCCGCCACACTGTGGGCACTCCTGACTGGTCCACGCTTCCGACCGGACTTCCACCGAGAGGCCGTATTCTTCGGCGGTACAGGCCAGTCGTTCGGTGAAGTGCTTGAACGCCCAGAAGTTGTGGGTCTTGGCGTTCGTCTCGACCGACCAGTGCGTTTCGAGTACGTCGGTCAGGCCACCGATATACACCGCGTCCACGCCCTCGGTGTACAGTCGTTCGAGCAGGTCACGACACAATGCCTCTTGTGCGTGGTCCCGGCGACGAGTGCGTTTCCGGTACAGCCGCCGGATACGCTCGCTACTGTAGCGGCCTTCCCGTAGCTTGGACTGTAACCGGGCGATTTCTCCCGTCGTCTCACGGAATCGCTGGAACAACTCACGGCCTTCATACAGGTATTGCTCGCCGGTCGTCGTGGTACAGGCAACGAGATTGTTCGCACCAATATCCAGAGCGGCCGTCTCGTCGGCCAGTGGAGTGTCCCGTGCTTGACCTCCTCCCGCGCCTGAAGACGCGGGAATCCCACCACGGGATTTCAGGCCGGGCGTGGCCCTATGGTTTCAAGACGCATACGTCCCAAGCGTCTCCTGCGTGGTAGCATCGGCTAGGGTGTCTTGCGGGGCGGTCAAACGCCCCCCATCCCCAGCCGAGTCATCGCCATCCGTGTGTTCTCTTGAATGGCTCTCTCCGCTGAGGTAGCGGTCTGCGATGTTTATCGCGCCGTTCACGTCCGCTTGGTACTCGCCCATCCAGCAAGCGTCGTTCGTACACTTGAACGTCGCCTGTCGCGGGCGATACCCCACTTCACCGCAAGCGTGGCACTCTTTCGACGTGTTGCGCGGGTTCACCGTCTCGACGGGGATGCCCTTCTCGACGGCCTTGTAGCGTATCTGCGCGTGGAGTTTGGCGAATCCCCATCCGTGGAGACGCCGATTCATGTACTTACCGTAGTCCATCGACTCCCGTATGTACGTCAGGTCTTCTAAAACGAGAACCGGGTTCTCGACGGACTCGGCGTACTCCACGATCTCGCGGGTGACGCGGTGGAATACGTCGTCTATCTGGTCCCATATGTCGTCCCCGAAGGACTCCACGATACGTTCGCTTCCGCGCGTCTGGAGTCGTCGTGTGGCGGTGAAGTAGGTCTTGCGGAGCCGACGAACGGTCTTGCCCTCGTCGGCCCACAGTTCGGGCGCGGTCGGAGAACCGTGGCCGTCGCGGTGACACACCGTGGCGAGTGACGCTTCCCCGATGTCCACTCCGATGGGCGTCCGTTCTTCGGCGGACACATCGGAGCGTTCCTCTACGTCGCGGGTGGCGGTGACGTGGAGATACCACGTTCCGTCCCGCTCGAACAGCCGACTTTCGCCCATCGTGGCGTCTCCCGCGTTCAACGCTTCCAACCAGTCCCGCTGTTCAGGGTTCGGCTGTGCTGGCATCCAGAGGTGGTAGTCCTCGTGGTGCGGGATTTTGACGTACCACTCGATGGCGTTCTCGGGCTTGTGGTCGAGTCGTAGCCCTCCGTTCGTGAAGCGGACGGGGTGGTCGTCGTGAAGTTCGCCCGCGTTGTACGTCGTCGTGAGTTGCGTAGACTGCGGCTGATCTCCTGATAGCGGCTGCGGTGCCGTGTTGTCGCCTCCGATGCCAGTTGCTACCTCTGGCTCCGGGTTTTTTGCCGAACCATCGAAGTACTGCTGGCGGAAGGTAGCGCTTTGTCACTGTTGGTGTACCAGGAACAAGGTATCCTCTGAGGTAGATGAGCGCTATTGAAACCCCTATTGCGAGTGCGCCTCCAAGTTTTGATTTGCGTGCGATAACTGAGCTGAGTATCACTGCGATGGTGAGATTCAACAGCGTGCACGGCTTACATCTGTTTTCGCCGGTATACTCTGGTTGGCGGAGTGTCTTGATTACAGTAATTTTCATGTACGCTCAAAAAGGGTTAATCTATTATCTATTTTTCGACTTTAGAATAGTAATATATTTTAAATGTCTGTATTATCGGATATACGAATATCCTGTGAAGATCGTGAAGGCAGTGAAATTAAGCACTGAACGTGCAGCTTGGTGACGATAGTTCTACTCAGCAAGTTGTGTCGTAGGCAACAGCAGACTCCTCGGCCAGACTAGGCGAACGCTTCTTTGGCGTTCCCAATGAGGTCAAACATGAACGAGAGGAGTGCGCAGAGAAACGTTGTGAGTACATAGAGTACAAACCCAACTAAGCCGAGTGTTTCAACCACCCAAGAGGCGGAGATGAATAAGGCGATGGTCAAACCACCACAGAGAAAGCCAATTACGAGAACGAGCAGTGAGCCATAGACGCGTACTGTCTGCCGTAGAGAAGTCGTCATAGAGCTATAGTTTATCTTCTCCCAGATATATCTACCTGATAATATCACAAAGTTTTATGTAAGTGGATAATTACGAAATACACGCAGATGACAGATGAAAAACCTAATCGTCGTAAAGTACTGAAAAGCATGGCAGCACTCAGTTCGATCGGTATCGGATCAACACTCAATGTCTCGGTTGCAGCCGCAAACGGAGATAACCCCGATCCCGTCTCAATCTACCACGGCGAGAAGAAAAAGCAGGTCGCACACGCAATCGCAAAAACGGATGAGTTCAAGCAACTACGCCAAAAAGCCGAAGAACTCGGATACTCATTCAGTTGGGAAAAGACCGAACTCAATGTCGGTGGTGTCGACGCGGAGAACTTCAAGCGCGAGGTTGCCTCGTACGAACTGCAGGATGCAGACGAAAACACCCGTGCGGGCATTATTCTCGGATGGCACTCTGAGTCTCACGAGACAGTAGTCGCAGAGCTCGACATCGAACATTACCACAAAGATGGTGTGTTCAAGAAGCTTGAGCGGTATGACCTCATGGGCACCAACTCCTCTGGGGCGGCCCCGTCCGTCGCTTCAAACGGTCCCAAAGAGGCTGATGGGGAATTTACGAAGACAACAGCGGAACCAAACGAGAAGGCAGTTCGGACGCTCATCAACGATCTTAGTGAGGGACAGAGTACACAAGGCGTCTCGACACAAGACGTCAGTACTCAGATCGACTACCCAGACCTCCCGGACGTATTAAACATTAGTTCGTGTAGTGGCTGTTACTACGCCTCGAAACTCATCTGTCGAAATGTCTGTGGCGCGTTCGGTGGGTTCCTGTGTGGACTCCTCGGAATTAGTGTCGTTGGAGGAATTGGCTGTGTGACGTTCGTCAAGATCGTCTGCAAGGTCGCTGAGAAAGCGTCGGGGTGTGGTGACGACCTCGCCGCGACAATCTGTAAGTCCTCTGGGCTTGATGTGTGTGGGCCGAACGAGAGCGGAGATATTATTGACGTAGACATCCCCTATATCTAATACTAGTCGAGCAAGCTCTAAACAATGGCAACTGTCAAAACTGGACTTGGAACAAGCGTCTCTGCAAAAGTAGCAGCCCTAATTATTTCCGTAGTATCATCTCTTCTCCTGCTAGCAGTCTTCGTCGCCCTTGGTCAAGATCCGGCCGTAAGCCTCTTTGAGGTAACGATCGGCGGAATCATCAGCGGGATCACCTACTATGCAGGAGTCTCCGCACGATCTGATGGATAGCTGAAATCACACGACCTAACTACACTTATCAAGAACACTTACGGTGCCGGCAGGCGGTTCAGAAGCCATATCGGTCGTATACTTCGTCGATAGACAGTAATCCGACGACGCAAAACCCCCATTCCGTCTTCAAGAATATCGTAGAGCACTGTGTAGGTTCGCCCGATGTGGAGCCGGTGAATCTCCTCACCGTCATGGTATTTTCTCACGGTTACCGCTTCCCGCCCCTGGTTTCGGATGCGGCCCCTCTTCCACTTTCTCGAAGGTCTCCTTGATAATGCGTTAGCTCTTTTCGTCCAGCTGATTGTAGTACGCTCTGGCGTCCTCGGAAAGCAGAATACTATAGCTCATCGAGCGACGCCAGCTCCTCCTCGTCCGCTTTCCGTACCGAACGAACTCGTTCGGCGAGCTGACGCCGGTTCCGCTCCTGAATCAGTTCCTTGAGGAGTTCGTCGTACGTCTGGCCTGCGCCCTTCAGTTCGGTGAGTTCCTGCCATCGATCTTCTGTTACTGGGATTCGCGTAAACAGCCTCGGGCACGATGGCCTGAGGCTTTTGTAGTTCCCTCAACCGTGCGCTAACACTCCCTGTTCCGCGAGGGAACGGGATGAGGTTGGGCGGCTTACGCGCCCCGACCCGGACAGACGCACCAACCGAACTTGTGATTGGGTTTTGTGAGTCCGGTAATTCGATTCGTTACCGTCGAGTTTCACCGTCTCGCGCCACGCGATGTTCACCGACGCATTCCGGTCGGCGTGATCTTGCACCACAACACACTCGTCGTTCGTACACCGGAAACGCCGTCCTTGACGACTCCCACGCTCACCACAGCACGAACACGTCTTCGAATTGTAGTACGCATCCACCGTATCCATAGGAATCTCTCGCCACGTCGCCTTATACGAGACGAACGTCTCGAACTTGTGGAACGGCAATTTGTGCAACCGCCGGTTCATATACGTCCCGTGCTTGATTTCGTCGCGGATGCCGGTCATATCCTCGAACACGATAACCGGATTCGAGAACTGCTCCGAGAACTCCACGACCGCACGGGAGAGACGGTGCAACACCCACTCGGTGAATCGCTCTTCGTCGTCACCGAGTTTCCGGTGGATGCTCGTCTTGCCGTGTTCCTGACAGCGAGTGGTGATTGTATGGTAGCGTTGACGTTCCTCCTTCACCCGTCCATAGTCGAGGACGAGCGTGCCCTTTGTCCGCATCGTCTCGCGGTCGAGGGCGGTGAGTGCGACGTTACGCTCGTTGATGTCCACGCCGACGAGCGTGTCGCTGGTGTCTGGTTCGGGCACGTCGAACTCGCGTGTGACCGTGACGTGTAGGTAGTACACGCCATCGCGGTACAGGAGTTCTGCCTGCCCCACATCGATCTTATCCGACGTGATGGCGTCTCGAAGTTCATCCATCGCGTCCGGCTCTCCGCGAAGGTGGCCCTTCACCTTCTTGTAGGGTTTCGGGCTGATGCGGAACCGGACGCGGTTCGTGTCGTCATCTACGGTGAGGCGGTAGCCTTCCGCGTGCGCCATCACGAGCGGGTACACACCAGATTTGTCGGTACTCGGCGGGGTCGGCTTCCCGCCGTCAGGGTCGTCTTGGTTCTCCCACCAGTCTTTGAGTGACTGGTAGGAGTTCCACGTTTGGAGGGCTTTCCCGACGACCGCGCACTTGTTGTTCCGCAAGAAGTCGTCGCGGTCAACTTCCCGCTGTATCTCGGTGCGATTGTACCCTTGCTGTTTGAGGCGGATGGTTTGGTTGAATATCTCGCGTGAGGCGAGGCGGGCGTCGTGAAGCCACGACCGTTCACCAGACGCTATTTGAAGGCGCGTCTGAATGGTTTTCGTGGCTTCTTCACCCATACTTTGACAATCGTTCCATACTGTCATAAATGTAGGGATTAGGGATGGAGGAGTACCGCAGTCATGCGCATTCGGTTAGTTCCTGCAAGTATCACTTTGTGTGGTGTTCCAAGTACCGCCACCCGGTTCTCAACGTGGTTGAAGACGATGTGCGGGAGTTGTTTTCGGAGACTGCCGACCACTTCGGGCACGAGATTCTGGCGTTGGAGATAGCAGACGACCACGTTCACCTGTTCGTCCAGTGCGACCCGAAGCACAGTCCTGCCGACATCGCTCGACAGTTCAAGTCGTATTCGGGTAAGCACTTGCTGGAAAGGTATCCTGAGATTCGGGAGTCATATTTCTGGGGTGGTGGGTTCTGGAAGGTTGGGTACTACGTGGGGACGACGGGTGCGGTGTCAGAAGAAGTGGTTGAACGGTATATCGAGCAGACAGAACATTAGGTCGAGTGTCGGGCTTCACCCCCGACCCCGGTGGGTCGGGGAACTCGCCCTCGCAGGTTGTAAGATACTTTTTTGTGAGTGCTGTGTAAGTATCCCAACACAATAGTGAACGTTCGTTCCTGGCTCCGCCACGCCCTCCAAATCGCGCGCATCGAACGCACGCGGAACAAGCGCCAACCCGGCCACTCCGCTACGTGGCGGGCGCTCCGTATGATCACCCTCATTGTGCTCTCTATCGGGGGCGGCACCGGCGCATACTTAATTGGGAAGTTGATAGCTCGTGGCGACTTCACACTGCCGGTCAGCGCCATTCAGACCGCAGCAGTTGCGGGGTTCATCACATTTCTTTCGCTGGGAATACAGCGGACGTCAAGCGTGAATGAGCGTCTCGATACGGGCTACCTGTTGACGACGGTCGGCGCGCACGAGGCGGCGCTTGGACTGGTGTTCACCGTGTACCGCCAAGTGGCTGTCCCGGTGTTCCTCCCAGCTCTCGCTGTCGCCGTTGGGCTCGCACTCGGCTCACAAACACCCGCTACGGCCGTTACCGTCGGTGTCGCGGTTGTGGGATTTGTCACGCTCGCCGCCCTGCTCGGTATTGTCCTCAGTCTGGCCACGAAACTCGCTACGAGCCGGTCGCCGCGCCTCCGGCGATACAAGAATTACACCTACGTCCTCACTTTCATTCTCGGGTTCCTCATCTGGATCACCATACTCCAGGGCCCCGTCTCGAATCAAGGTGCCTGTGACTGGCTTCAAGTAGTCCCGCCGGGGTGGTTCGTCGATCTTGCCCTGTTCGGGCTGACAGACGTCCCCACTGAGCCAGCTCGCGGTCTCAGTGCGCTCGGCGTGACTGTTGTGGGATTTCCCGTCCTAATGGGAACCACGATCGCGTTGACTGAGCGTGTCTGGACGGCTGACCGCGTCAGCGGGTCAGTACTTCACCGCTCCCGGTCTCTGGTCGGCGCAGGCCTCGCCGAGTGGCTGTTCGCCGGCTGGGTGTCGCGGCCGGTGTTGACGGTCGCACGGAAGCGCTGGCTCCAAGAGCGCCGTGTCCCCATTGGACTCCTCTTCCAGGGCTATCTGCTCATGCTCGCCCCACTCGTGTTTCTCCCGATCTTCGCCGCTGGCGAGGTGCCTGGCGTGGCACTTGTCGGACTCGTATTTCTGTCTGCGGTCGGAACGGCACTCGCCTTCGGAGCCGAGCTGGTTGGAACCGAATACGCATCGTTACCGATGACGCTCACCTCGGTGTCGGGACGACACTTCATTCGGGGGACCGTATTCGCTGGCGTCACGATTAGCGGCCCGTTCACACTGCTGGTGGTTCTCTTGCTGGGCCTTGGGAGTCCACTTGTTGGCGTTGAACTGCTGGTGCTGGGTGTTGTAGGTATCGTGCTCATCGCGTGTAGCGTGGTGGTTTCGGCTATGCTGGGCCTGGATGCGCCGTACTATGCGATCCGAGTAGAGGCAATCCCATTCACCGACATCACAGCGTACACCGAGAGTGGTGGCGTTTTCAAGTGGGGAAAGGTGTTCGCAGTCGTTGGACTCGTCTGTGTTCCGGCATACATGGTGTATGGAGCCAGATTCGTCGGCGGGCCAGTAGCGACGGCACTCGGCGCCTCTATGCCAGTAGTTCGAATCGGGGCACTCATCGTGACCAGCCTTTTCGCTATCGCCGTAGCGGCTCTGGCTTATCGACGGGCAGTCGCCCGATTCAACGAGTACACCCTCCCATGACCACGAGATCCAGCCATGGCGGGATTCTAAACGGTGCGAATGAGAACAGTAACAGTGGTTGCTAGCGCGGTTTCGTCATTCAGACGATCCTGAAGCTGAAGCGACTGAATCGGTACGTACAGAGCGCGTGCCTGTCACGCCCCCAATATCCTAATTAAAGAAGTCCAACATGAAATAATACTTGGATATGGTTCCAGTGACAGCTGTTTCGACACAAGCAGTATCTATCCAATCGGTATTCACAGAGCCGCGAGGTCAAGAATTACTAAACAACTGCGCTCTCAGAACGGTTGGTGTTTGGCGACGAGCTAAAACCGCCCAATTGCGGAGTGCCGCGGTGAGGCGGCCTACGACGATGGCGAAGACAGTTCGCATGTCATCTGGCGGCGGAAAGAGAGGGCCCCCGCTATTGCGACAGCGATCACTACCGCACCGGGGATGAATCTAACCTGTTGACTTCGCGGCGCATCCGTGAACGTGGTCTCGCTCATAGCCAACTGTTCATCATAAACGGAAGATAATAATTCCGGGAGGCTGATCAGCGAAACGTACGTATCGTCTACGTTCGCTGATAACAAGGGCACTCTCAATACGGGCGAAATTCAACACATCAAGTAATGACCGACCACCTGGCGATCACCACAGACGATCTCACGAAAGAATACGGCGATACGACAGCCGTTTCAGGCTTTACTCTGGCCATCGAAGCGGGCCACGTATATGGGTTTCTCGGGCCGAACGGCGCGGGGAAAACGACGACAATCCGCATGCTGACGGCGCTCACCGAGCCAACCAGCGGCGCCGGCCACGTCGCCGGCCACCCCATCACGAACCGACAGGCAATCATTCCCCACATCGGGTACTTACCTGAGTTGCCACCGATCTACGACGAACTCACCGCCCGTGAACAACTGGAGTACCACGGCGGCCTCCGCGATATGGACCCAGTCGAGATCGAAGATCGCATCGAGGAGTTGCTGGATCGGTTTGATTTGACGGGTGACGCAGACGACCGGATTTCGACGTACTCCAAGGGAATGAAACAGAAGACTGGGCTGGTTCAGGCACTCATGCACGAGCCTGATGTCGTTATCCTCGACGAACCAACCAGCGGACTCGACCCGCGGGCGGCGCGCACTGTCCGAGACACGATCACCGAATTAGCCGCTGGTGATCGGACGGTCTTCCTCTCAACACACATCCTCCCAGTCGTGGCGGAGTTGGCGACTGAGGTCGGGATTCTCTACGACGGCGAATTAGTCGCGGAGGGAGCGCCCGAGGAACTCAAAGACCGCATGGAAGCGGGCGGCGAGAGCACCCTCGAAGATGTCTTCCTCGAAGT
Organism: Halobacterium sp. GSL-19; assembly: GCF_016917855.1. Classification (NCBI taxonomy): domain Archaea; kingdom Methanobacteriati; phylum Methanobacteriota; class Halobacteria; order Halobacteriales; family Halobacteriaceae; genus Halobacterium; species Halobacterium sp. GSL-19. Next base: position 162,170 of record NZ_CP070375.1, on the reverse strand, counting down.
CACGACCGACGAGGCCTACGAAGCGGATGAATCGCCAAGCGATACCGGAGTGACATCCTCCCCGCGCTGAAGGGCGAGGATTCCCGACTGCCGTTGGGATATTGTGGTTTACGACGTGACTTGTTCTCGCGGTGCGAAGCAGCCGCTCTCTGAATCGAACAAGTACGTTGATGGCTGTGCCAACCAGCCGTTACTTCTATCCACCGAAAGGCTCGGTGAACTCGGAGAACTTTCTGCCGAATATTCTCCGCGCCGTTCACGTCCGCGTTCGCCACCGTCTCGCAGTCATCGCAGACGTACAACCCGCGTTCAACACGATTCGCCTTGCGCTTGCGACCACAGCACGAACACGACTTCGACGTGTCCCGCTCAGATACTTGTTCGACCGTGATGCCCTCTATCTCGGCCTTGTATTCCAACATCGAGGTGAAACGGTCGAACACCCACGAATGCAGGTCGAGGTTCCCGTGCTTGCCCCAGTCCTTTGACTCGTTGTTCTCCTCATCCTCACGAATGCCAGAGAGGTCGCCCACAACAATCGTTCCCACTCCTTCATCAACGCACCGTTCAACGATGTGTTTCGAGAGGGTGTGGAAATAGTGGGTGCGACGATCCGACTTCTTCTGGTTCAATCGCGTGGCTTGTTCGGAGTCAGAGTCGTCACAGCAGGCGAGGCGCTTGCTGAAGTAGTAGTCGTCCTGCTTCAAGCGGTTCAACGGGTACAGCTCGCTGTGACCATCTTCGTAGGCGAGTGCGGCGAAGCTGTTGATGCCGAGGTCAACACCCACGGTCTTCTCACCGGGGTACTCACTTCGGTTTCGACCTTGCAGACGAAGTGCAGTTCCCACTCGCTACCCGTCCAAACAGCCCGAACCTGTTGGACGCTCTCCACGGTAGAGAGGTCAACATCAGGCTGGGTCTGGTACTCGCAGAGGATGAAGTCCGACCAATACTCTTTGAGGGGCGAGCCTTTCGAGAGTCGGACTCTGTTGTACTGGGTGTCGAGTTTGAAGCCAGCGGCTTTGAACGTGACTGTACTTCGTGGGTTGTCATCGCTGTGTTTGCGGTATCTCGGCGGGCTTGCTCTCGTGTCCTCATTGCGTCGTTTGCCGTACCAGCCGGTGAACGCTTCAGCGAGTTCTTGGAGGACTCGCTGACTTGACTGCGAATGCAGGTCATCATAGCGTTCGTGCGACTTGAGGTACGCGGTGAGCTCGTTGTGACCGGGAATGTAGCCTATCTCAGACCACACTCGTTCACAGCCCCACCGTCCGACGTTCCAGAGTTTCGAGGCGACGAACCCGAGCGGATCGAGGTCGTCGGACACCTGTGGCTGATTCCTGATGGAAGCAGTGTAGGTGCGAGTGACGACCCGTTTCGCCGTACGTAACCTATGTAGACAAACCTGCTTGAAGATGTGTATTTGAGCGTGGAATATCCGGCCTTTCTATCGACGGTTGACTGTGTAGTCTATTGTCGGATTCGTCCCCGCCTTGGAGGACGGGGGCTTTCTCCTTGATTATCCGTAAGGATTGGGAAAATTCGCTACCCAGGGAGTCAGCCATTCGCTGTCAACAATCAGAACTGGGAAATCGACACAACCGAGAACGGTACGGCCGTCGTCGGCTTCCTGTGCGTCTCCGGATGGAACCCTTCGTCACTCCTCTGTGACGAGCTGGGAAAGGGAACAGAAGAGATCGGTAAGCGTACCCTGGCGTGGTCTATCCGTGGGAGAGAACTGGACTGCCACGGCGTTGGCTTCCTCATGGACAGAGAGTGCCGAAACGGCATCACTTGGGAGGTCTACCCGAGCAGCCGCCGCTCCGGCAAGCCCAAGGTCTTGACGGAGCGCGGCTGCAAGTGCTGTGGTGGGTGCCTGTGAGTCCAGCGTCATTGACACACGAAGCTCTCCGTCGTCCGAGATAGCCCCATACCGACGTGTAACGTGGTCGTACACTGGTGGTTTCCGAACAGGCCTAACGGAGCTACACGGTAATTGAATGTCACCGAGGCTGAACCGAAACGGGGACTGTCGCTGGGTCAGGGAGTACGTCCGAAGAGTCGATCCGCCGACTGGGTCCATATCACCATGCCAGACTCCGATAGTGTCCACGACGATGGACGGATCGCCGACGACGAACGCGGTCTCTGCGAGCACGCTCCCGGCCGTTTCCCCGGTGGTGTACATTGGCCGACCGTGGCGCATCTCAGCCTGGCGATCGGTGGAACTATCGACACCGACGAAGTCAGCGAAGTGTTCTTCCGTCCAGTTTGCCCAGACGACGACCGCACCACGACCACCGGCAGAACCGATGAATGCGAGTTTTCCGATGCGCGACGCATCGACAGCCTGGGACGAACCCGTGGACATCAGCCTACGGAGTCGAGCGGGAACTGAAGCAAACGGAAGAGCTTCGGCGACGGATCCGGCGACGGCACGGACAGGCTCCGGAGGCTCTCCTCGGTTGATCTGAGCCACGGCGAGTGTGTCTGCACTCGCCGGAATCGTTCCGGCGGTAAGGTCATCAGCGCCGAGTTGGGTGGAGCCAGTTGCGTTTCCGTTGACGGTGATGGCGTCAGTGCCGAAGGCTGCGACACTCCCGCCGAGTATGACACTACCGGCACCCGCGAGGACTCGCCGTCGTGACTTACCCGATGACATTTTTTCTAACAAGTAGCCATATATCTAAATAGCTTACTGCCAGGTATTCCCTCACCACCAATTTTCGATCAAGGCATCTAACTCACCCGTGTTCGGGAACCTGTGAGACAGGCCCGTACTCGTGGGGAAACCAATCGTCGCAATTCTCCTCGCTGGGACTCGTGGAGGTGCCGGAAGTTGAATTTCGTTGATGTTAGCTTGGGCCTCTGCGAGCAGTTCGTCAGCCCCCCATGTAGTCGATCAGGTTTCGTCATAACTATGTGGTTACAAGTATCTACTGTCTGGAACAGTTATTAGAGAATATTTGAAACGATGGTAAAAAACACACTAACAGACGTTCGAAACGAGCTTGAAGAGGATCTCCGTCGTCCACTTCTCGGATACACGCTTCTCGGCTTGACAACCGGAACCAGCGTGTTAGCGACCGGAGAGTTGCTTTCGGCAGCAGCAGCCCCAGAGTCCGTCGTCGTCGCAGGTGTCCTCCTCATAGCGGGTGCTGTACCGACGTTCACGTGGTACGTCCTTCGCAAACTCGGACTCTAACCCATCCCCATTCTACTCTCTGGTACGACGGAAAATCTACGTGACTGTATTCCTTGCTCGTGGTAAACTCGGCCAACGAATATTGCGTCTTGAGTTCGCGGAACAACGACTCAACTTCCCACCTGCAATGATAGATCGTCGCTAGGTCCGCCGGTGAGAACTCTTCTCGCGGGAGATTTGTAATTTCGAGCAGCTGATCGGGAAGCTCAACCGAGATATGGAGATCCGCAAGATGGTCGCGGATTCAGACCTCCTGGAGGGCGAGGATGTTGACCTACCAGAGGGCGCATCGCTCGTCCCGAAAGCTCCGTCAGAGGAAGCACGCCGTGAAGCCAAATTCGAACGCATGAAAAATCTCTTGAGCTATTGCGGACGATCAAGTCGAAGGGAGTAGTGAGTGAAAACGATCTCCTGAGAGCTGAGTATAGGGAGCAGCTTTATTACATGAACGGCACTATCGAATATCTATGATGAGGATGACTGCTCCGCTACAATCGATGTGCTAGGGTAAGATGGAGCAAAATACAGATACAGACGAAGTCTATGGTGTGCAACTTGCTCGGGCTCGGGACGCTCCAACGCGGTTTGCGTTCGCAACACTGACACTAAGTACCCGATTGTGGGCAGGGCTTGTCATCGGGTTACCGCTTGCGTGCCTCCTGCTATCTCCAGTTCACGACGTGTTTATCACGGCTGCCGCTGGGTTACCGTTCGCCATCTCATTATTGCTCCTGTGGTTTAGCCACGAGTTCGCAAACTCGCAATTACGCGTCGATACTGCTGAGCGAACGCTAGTAAAATCGAAACCATACGGCGGGGGGCAGTATTCACCGGTTGATGCTGATGATGTCGGTCACGTCTCAATCATCCAGCTTGCCGACGTTGCCCTCGTGAATCTACACTATACTGGGCCGATATTCTCTAAGCCGCCGGATGCAACGATTACTGCAGCACAGATCGATGACGTCAAATTACAACTCGAAGAGATGGGTCTTGAAGTCTCCATTCAGAAGGTCACACCTCAATTCGTTCCGATTGACCCCATTTTGGCGCGAATCGTCGTCACGCCGATTGCACTTCTTGGCACTCTCCTTGTTGTTTGGTTCGTGTATGGAACCAAGCCATTCCTCAGCAACTCCGTAATCGTGCCGACAATCGTGCTAATTGGCTATGGACTCTACGGCGTGATTTGGCGATACCGTCTTCGCCGCTCCGACTCGGAAAACGGGCAGGATTCCCGCTGATAGGCCGGGCAGGGTATTTCGTGTTCAAGTAATCGGAAACGACCCAGTTGTACGGTATCCTCACTTACTGAGCAGCTGGTTCACTTCCAGCCGGTTGGTGATATTCTGCCTCGATTGGTTGAGCAGCTTCGGTCAGTACAGAGGGACTTCAGTATTCCCGGTCAGGATGGGATGGACAGCGAAAGCGTATATGAGCAGAAACAACAAGAATAACTTGATGTCCCCCGTAAACAATCGCGTCCTCCTTGCCACCGTTGGTGGAGTCCTCCATTCTATTCTCCTCAACTGGTGGGAGTTCAGTTATCTTGGCGGAAGCGGTCCTGGACCACGAACCACCCTTCTGACTCAGTTGGAGCTTGGGCGTACTGGATTATCGGTCCATTCCTCCTCGGTGCTGTCCCAATCTACCTGTACCTAGAACACAAGCTGGTCCTTCCATTCATCCTCACAGTATTGCTTACCGCATATTGTTTTGCAGACCGGCTTCCCGGCGGCTCGATGGAAGATTTCACAGTATTCTACTTCGGCGTCTGGCCGTTCTTCCCCGCTGTTATCGGGGTGATAGCCGCCGCCGAATACTACGTTCGAATGCGGTGATACCTGAAGACAATGCCGGACGACACTGAAGTTGTCAACGCTGTCCAAGAACTCGAGGTAGCCTCATTTCGCGCCCATCCGTTGTGAGCGGTAGTACAATTTTGATTTGCAAGACGTGCCATATATCGTCTGGTTGGTGGTTTGTAGAAATCCAAACGCCGAATCTGTGAACATCAGGTGACTGCATTCTATATATCAGTATAAGATTTACTGGTCGTTCGATAGCTGCTGTGTAAAGCGTGCTATCTCATTAGTATGTAGAGAACAGCTCTCACCCAAATGGGTGTGATTACTGCGCTAATCACACCCAATCTTTACAGAGCTAGCGCTGGCAATAGCTGATTACCGATGAAATCGAGCCAATACGAGCCGCTACGGCTGCTTTGGTGGCGAATCAACGCCAACACACGGGATCTGTCTGGTCGGGGGAATCACGGTGTCGCGTAACAAATCCGGGGTTCGGATCGAAGCGAGCTTCCAGCCATATCTCCGAGACATCGGCAAGGGTCGCGACGGAGAGGGCGGCCATTACCGGCGGAACGTTGAGCGAGAGCTCAATCAATTCCGTGACTGGGCGAGCGGTGGCGGAGGACCGGACTCATGGGTCGGAGTTGTCCCGGCGGCTGACAGCCGCGAGCCACGGTTTAGCGACCTTTCTGAGACAGTGTTCCGCGACTATGCACGGTATCTCGCCAACGAGCGCGGGTTGAAGCAAAACACTACACAGACGTACTACGCTTACCTGTCCTCGTGGACTGGGTGGTGTGTGACGGAGGGGTATCTCGATGTGCACTACGCGAAGCGCTCGACAGCTCGGGGACCACTGCCGGACGACGATGGGCGCCGCCCTGGAGATCAGCAAGCATGGAGTCCGGATCACCGTCATCAGCTCACTGAATTCGTGACAGAACAGTTCAAAACCGCACTCCAACGACACCGTCAGACAGGTGCGGAGTCACGGGAGCGCGCCAGCAGCAGATATTACGCGATCAAGGCGGCACGGGATAGAGCGCTCGTGTACGTGGTTGCCTACACCGCGGTTCGAATCGGGGAACTACTCCGAGATCCATCCGATCCTCGTCGACGGGGGCTTCGGTGGGAAGAAGTCAACGTCGACGACGGAAGCATCACCGTCTACCGGAAAAAACAGCAGTGGGATACGGCAAGTCTGCCGGATCCAGTTGTCCAGCCACTCGAAGCATACCGGTCTCTACTCGATCCGCCCTCCGACCGTTGGCCCGTCTTCCCGACGTTTAGCCCGCGGAGTCTGGGGAACCTGCTTCGAGAGACGCTGGCCGATCGAGGGGTCACCGACGAGGAAATCGAGCGTCGCCGGGCAACCCATGCACGTGACTTGTTGTTGGCGCTTGATGAGAGCGTTCGGCCACAGTCGATGACCACGGAAGGGGCGCGAAACGTGCTTGACCGCCTCACAGACGCGGCTGACATCGATGTTTCGGATCCGAACCACGACTATCTCGCGCCCCATGGTGGGCGTCGCGGGATGGGAGAAATCCTCGTGCGGTCGTTCGGGTATACCGTTGCAGCTCGGTACCTGGATAACTCCGAGGAGATGGTTCGACAGCGGTATTCACACATCGAAGCCGGGAAGCTCGGTGATAAGGCTACAGCGGGGATCGAAGACGTGGACCCGGCGCCGCGTTCGTGGGATGGAGACGAGGACAACCCCTCGATATAAATTACATACCGCGATATCTTTTTCCTGGGTGTTGTTGACCCGCAGTTTCGGAGAATGAGTCGAAACTAGCTCCTCCGTATCGAATTGTGCGCTACAAAACCGTACCCACACCATCCAAACCAACTCCTCACACTCATCATACGGTTACTCGCCACCTCCCTCACGACTCATCGAGAAAACACACAGCATTGTCACTCGCCACCCTGCGAACTCGGCCCGTCTTCGTACGCTATCGGGCGGATCTAATCCAGCGGCGATAACCGCTGCACACTCACCAGCTGTCGGTACTGTACTCGAACCCCTCAACCGAACTCACAGCCGCTGTGGGAGGAAAGTTATAACTCGCCACACGTTATACGAGAGAGCCGCAAACAGCAAATAGAACAGCCGCACCCGGTAATCCTTCGACGACGTTTTCCCAGAAAACCACTCTTTAACTACTTGTACTCTGTTCCAATCTGTCAGGGCCGGCTGTACCGCTGACGGAACGACACCGCCGTATCTGGCCCAACATCCACGTTCGTCACGGACACCGCCGTCCCCTCACCGCTCGACGACAATAGGTAGAGATATCGACACTCGTGTGACACGGATTCCACTTCAACCCGTTTCGCTCTACTGCTCTTTCCTCACCCTGTGCCGTCATTTTCTCAGGAACGTCCTCTTCAGTTTGCCAGTGTGTCGGGATCAAATAGTTCACATCGATGTTCAACAGCCAATATCAACAGCACGTTATATCCGACCGCAGACAACGTAGCGGACTTGAACGCTCACTTGTCGTCGTTTTCAGCCCCACTCACCATCCATCTCCTCGACATCTCCGTAATACGGGACAGTTGTGATGTCAATAGTGGCCGTTACAGGCCGTGAAACGAAGCTTCCAACGTAGCCGCCGATGTGACTGGGACACCGCTTGATCAAAAACGTCTGCAATTCGAAAAGCCGAGAGTTGTCGTGACTCGTGTTAGCTACTCTTTCGGAACAAACCCACTGAACGTGTGCTCCCGTGCTAACCGCGTTTTCAGACGGATTTCCGCATCGCTAAACTCTCACTTGGACCCTCCTGACCCTCTGTTTCGGCCTCAACCAGTGTAGCGTCGCTCTTGGGCCGGGCTGCCGCAGTCAGGTTATCTTGGTGTAGATTTCCTTGACGAGAAAGTGTGCCGCCGTCTCGATGACCTCCTGTGCCTCGTCGTCGAATCTATTGCGCCAAGTCCGTGAGAGTGCTAATCGGTCGGGTAGTTTCTCCAAATCCAGTAGTAGCGAGTCCAGGATACGCTGCAAGTGACTGGTAGCTCTCGCTAATCGTCTTGTGATAGGAAAGCCAATCGTACAATCGGAACGAATGAATACGGCGCTGAATGCCAATCAGGATACGCATCAGAGACTGCCTTTGTCTGGAGTCGCACTGTTCGAACTGCCGCGAGAACCGATTCGCCAGATCACAGTGTCTCTCACGATTCAATTCCAACAGAGATGTATCGGTTAATCGCCGCGCTCGCCGTTCAGGAATCAACTGGGGGGTTGGAGCCATCGCGTTCTCATCACTCACCCGACGTTTATGTGGTTCCAGTAGAACCATCTGGTATGGATAAGAGGTCGCCAAGTCGCCGGGCTGTCCTCTCTTTTCTCGGGAGTGGGGTGGCCGTCGGTCTCGCAGGCTGTAGTCGCCTTTCCGGTACAGCACCCGCGGCCGATGGGCCCGATCAGAGCGAAAACACAGCCAGCGACCCGCCGGAGATCTCGATCAGCATTTCTGTAGAAGCAGAACCAGCTCAACTACCCTCGATCTGGACCGATTCAAAGAGCATCGAAGAGTTCCAAGCCCAATTCTCCGTCGAGACCAGCGGACAGCCAACACAAGCCGCAGTCAGCAACGGAGACGTAGAGATCAGCCAGGACTCAGAACAATGGAACGGAACAAGCGTTACCGTACAACCAGGTCAAATGCTGACCGGCAACCAAGAATTCAAAGCAACAGCACAGAAAAACAACGCCAAAGCCGAAGACACCACACAAACAACCAAAAAAACACCCGGCAACTACAAACTAGACATAATACCGGAGAAAAACGAAGAACTACGGAAAACCATCCAAGAAAACGCTGACGAAGACAACTACCTCAAAGACCGCGGAGGATTCGTAGAGGAAGATCCAGTCTTCAACTCCTACAACAGCCACCAAAACCTAGAATTCGACAAACTAGGCGTCGACCTAACCGCACTAGAATGGCGACACGACAACGACTACGAAACACTAGAATCAGACTACCAAGACAGTGAGGCCAAGAATTTAGTCGACAGCATCGGCACAGACACCGGCAACCCAGAAATACAAGCAATAAAATCAGGAGACCTAGCTATAAACAGATACCCGAATGGAGGAGGATTCCGGGGCGACGTAGGTAGCTTTGAATACCAGGAATTTGCCGACTCAGAAACACTCGGAGATGCACTTGACTGGCTGCACCCGTACCTATTCAACTGGCAAAGATACAAAACAGGTTCAGGACCAATCAGCAGCGAAGACTTCATCTATGCGCCTGTACTTGAACAGACAATTGAACAAACAATCGGAGAGAAAAACAATACCGAACTAGAAGCCCACGCTTGGGACTTTGACCTTGACGAACACGGAAACGGCCTCATCTACGGAAAAAACGCGGACGGCACTGACGAACTCCGTATCATGGAAACAGTCAGCAAACCAGTAACATCAACACCACAAACAAGAGGAAGCCAACTCCACCCACTGGTCGAGGATTCAAACTACCTTAATCCCGATCACGATGAGTTCAACCGATACTGGCACCCACTACGATTCGGCTGGGACGAACACAGCGACAGCACAAGATGGAACTTCGAAGAGGAAAAGAGAAGAGCGTCAGGAGTCGTTAGAGGTATGGCCTCCTCAATCCACCCAGAAAGCGCAGCAGGGGTAGCAGCACACGACCAGAACTCCCTAGGTATGACCACAGAATACCTACAAGACTTTACAGAAAAACTCCGAACATACAACCAGAATGATGCAGACTTCGAGGAACTATACAACCAGTCCAAGATCCTCGACAAATTCATGCGCGATCAAGAAAACAATCATGTCGTCTATGGAGATACAGAGAATCCGCAGTACGCTGTAGTTGAGGATAGTGAAGTTATTGATGATGTTTGGAAGGATGAGGAGGGGCATTATGATGACTTCAACCAGTTCCTCCGCGACAACCCATCCTACTCAATGAGTACCGAAGAAGTCGACGCAACACTCGAAGGAGAAAAAACAGGAGACCTCGGCCAGCAGACACTGGCCGGCGCATAAAAACTCCTTATCGACCTCACATACTCAACGGTTCTTCTTTCTTCTCTACTGCCTCTCTTTTAGAATTTCCTTAGAGAGGTCAGAATGTGGAACTCCGATCACTATATCAACCAGGAAAAATATATTTAAAATTTGTTACCTATTAGTAACTATATATGTTATCTAGTTTTGAAGAAAGGTTCGCGGAAAATATGAGGCAGGCTGGAGAGGCCTTGGAGGAAAACGGCTATGATGTAGTCGACTACCACGCATTCATCCGAGAACAAAACTCAGGAATCCGTTACGCCAACCACGCCGACAACCCCGGAAAAGCACTAGATGCTACCCTAGATGAGATCTCCGAAGAAGACATACTCGTAAACATAGACGGAGCAGACCTCGCAGAAATGGCAAGAGGTCAAGGCGACCTCAGCCAAGCACTCTACCAAACAGTAAACGGCGGGATCTCAATCGACGAACCAACCGTCACAAAAGAAGAGTGGACAGGAGAAGCCCCCGCATTCGGAACTATCATCCACTACACACCACAAGACCCGGACGACTACTTCACCATCGGAACTTCAGAAACAATGCCTCCATACACTATGGAAGATGCACACAACCAAGTCAACGATATACAACAAATACTCGAAGCAGCAGGCCTAGAAACCGAAGAAGGACACATCGGTTAGTCGGTCTATCGATTTCTGGATCCATAGGCTCCGTTCATCCAGTCTATCGCATTTCTAGGTTCTCTCCCCTGCTTAAATTCGGTTGGCGTCGGAACATACATACGAAGGTGATCACCCTCCTCAGTGGAGTATCGGACATCCCATTCTGTAGAAACCAGCTCCAATCCATTCAAAGCCATCTCGAACATCTGCCTCGGCTTATCGTCGCACTCATCTTCTCACTCTCTCTTTCTCTTTTTTTACTTTCCGTTCTTCAGGTAGTTAGATAGATCTCCAGAGTTCATTTGGTTAAAGCTGTAACCAAGTTTTTGTTGCCAGATTCTTCTGAGATTTATCACTGGATTTTTGTTTACTGATCCTGATAAATCATCTTTTGATGGTACTTGACCGGAAACAGCACAGGTACTTCCTCCTCCACAAACATTATTCTTGTTGAACCAGCTACTTCTTAGATTAGACTTATAGCTTCCAGTAAGTATGCTCTGTGCATCAGTCTGTTGCTCTGCAACATCTTCCGATGATACAACATTAAGTTGGCCTTCACCCGTCACTGTCTCACCAGCAGAGTTATCGAACTCCAGCCTACAAGAGTAAACATTATCACTGCTACCTAATTTAAGTTCTCCGATAACAGGAACCGGTACCTGAGGATTATCTCCGATTCCACTTACCTGACGTGCAAACCACTCCTCCCCCTTATTTCCAGAGTTAAACTCCGGTTGATGATCAAGGCCACCGGCCCAACATACAGTCCTGATTTCCTCAATAGCGGCCTCAGGTTCTGTGTCTTCATCTTGTTTAGCCTCATAATATGAGGTAAGAAAGTCTGGATCTTGCTTAAATTCCCATGGCATTGCGAAGTATCCTGCTGGGTCTTTCTCCTGTGTGCCTGCTGGTTCAAACGAGTATAGATCTAGGTCCCAGTCGATAGCACCAGTACATTTCCAGTTCTGTCCTGTGTAACCCCATTCGAGGCCTGTTTTGCAGCTTGGGTAGAATCCCCCGTTGAATACTTCAGTGCTGTTTACTCTGTTCTTTACTTTGGAGAGGTCTAGTGTTGATCTTACATCGTCCGAGTATTGGCCTGTTGCGTTGCTTGGGTTCCATATTTGTCTGATTGCTTTTTGGTTGGTGTTGTTTACTGCTTGTGTGTAGGCGTTGTTTCTTGAGATGTTGAGTTGGTCGTATTTTGAGGGTTGGTGGGTGTATGGGTTTTCGTATGTTTCTCCTGGTTTTCCGTTTAGGTAGTCTAGTTCTGCGCGGTGGATGTGGTCGAATCTTATGTTGTTGAATCCGTTGGTTGTTGCGAAGCTTTTCTTTTTGTCTTCGAAGTCTTGGTTTCCTACGGGGATTGCTTCTTTGGGTACGTAGTATTTGGTTGCTAGTGCTGTAAGGTTGTGGTATCCTCCTAGTTTGCAGTCTCCTGTACCGGTACATGAGTTGGGGAATGGTGCGGGGGCTGGGCTTTCCCAGGCTATCTCTCGGTTATGGACTTGGTATCGGCAGTAGCTGTCTTTTTGTGCGGTGACGGGGTCGTTGCCTGTTGACTCTCACTGAAAATCTCAGACCATACAACCAGAAGCTCCTGCAAAGCGCACAGCGTTCAGCATGGAAGGTCGCTCGTATCTGTATACGGGTCATGGACCAGACTCCCGCATGAATTTGAGACATAGTAAGTCTGTCCTAGATTGCGGTTCGATCCATCCACGGGACGTAGGAAGCCAGTGAATGTACTCTCAGTAGCGTTTCCCGATAAAAAGCGACAGCGTTCAACGAAGCACGAGAGTGTCGATCGTGCCCAACAGACGATGTACAGCGAGTCGTTCGGACACGTCCGACCCGCCTCTATGGTGCACGACCGAATGCAACGGTCGCTGTTAATTCGTGATTTGAGGGTGGTCTCTCGACTGGGCCGTCTCGTGTGAGATGACATCCCAGTGTTCCGGTGACACCGTTTCACCGTCGAACGATCCAGCTTCGGGATACGCGGTTGTCACCAGGATCTCGGCCGTGTTCTCTAGATACTCGATCATGTGCCGAATGTGTTCCGCTGCGAGCTGTCCGATACCATCCAAAAGAATGCACGGAACCCGATCGCCGACACTGAACGTTCGGTAGCCCGCCAGCGCCGTCACGATCCCAACCAGCTCGCGCTCCCCCTCGCTGAGAGTGTCTAAATCGGTTGTGTGGCCGTCGCGCGCCAGATTGATTTCGAATCCGACAGTGTCGTTTGCATCGGTCTTCTGGTCGAGGTACGCCCCATCAAAGCCGGGTGCGAACCGACCGATGATGTCCGCCATCGCTGCGTCGAACTGGTTGACGAGCTCGTTGTACTTCTGTTTCCGGCGCTGTCTGAGGGTTTCAAGCTCGTCTCGCTTCGTCTCTAGCTGTTCTTGGCGGTCGTTTCGCTTCTGCAGTTCCGCTTCGATACGCTCGAGTTCGACTTGGGCTCGATCCAACTTGGTTTCCGTGCTGCCGATCTTCTGCTGGGTCGTTTTCAGTTCGGCGCTGTGCGATTCGCCCGCCTTCTCAGCCGCTTCGTACTCGGCTTCGCGTTGTTCGATCTCCGCCTGAAGCTCCTCGATGGTCGCTTCGATCGACCGGACTTCGTGTTGGTCCTCCTGAATATCGACGCGGAGTCGTTTGATCTCGTCTTCGAGCTCTGCCTTTTGCTGTCGCTTCGACTCGATCTCACGCGTTCGTTGCTGCATCTGAGTCACCTCCTCGGTGAGCGTGGCCCGCTGTTCCCGCAACGATTCCTGTCGGTCACTGATCTCGTTCAGCTGCTCGGTGACCGCTTCCGCCGTGGTCTCCGCGCCGCAGACGAAACACGAGAACGTGTCCCCGGAGAGGGTGCGTTCGACGTCCGTTATGAGGTCTATTTCTCCCTCGTCGATGATCGCCTTGGTGCTGCGGTGGAGATCGTCAAGCAGGTCGATTTTCACTGCTAATTCGTCGATTTGGGTCTGCTTCTCGGCGATGTCCGCCTCTGCTGTGGGGGAGTCTGGGATGTCGAGTGATTCGAGCGCCGCCTCCTTGTCGTCGAGTTGCGCTTTCCGGCGGTCGACCTGGTTTTCGAGGCGTTCGAGGCGGGTTTCCTCGCGTTCGAGATCCGACTGTTTGGCCGTCAGTTCGTCCCGGAGGGCGCGCTGATCGGTCTCTTCGTCGACCTTACGTTCGAGTTCGTCACGCGTCTCGTTGAGGTCGCGAAGCTCCCCTTGGAGCCGCGTCACTTTCTGCTGTGCCGCGGGCAAATCCGCGGAGGCGGCTTCGGCTGCGGCGACTTCGTCTTCGAGCTCCTTGATCTCGCGCTGGAGCGCCTCGATACGCAGGTCGATGTTCTCAGTCTCAAGCGGCTTCTTCAAGAGCTCGGTCAGGCGTTCTTGGTTTTCCTCCCGTACGGCGGCACGGATGGGATTGTCCTCGCCCAGAACAGCGAACAAGCGAGCAGCGATCTGGTCTTGGTCCCGTGTGAGATATGGCGTTCCGCTGCGCGAGATCGCGGGTTCGTCGCTGTCGGTCGCTCGCGTGAGAGAGACGGTGTACGTCTCTTCGTCGGTTTCAAGCGTGACCTTGCCGTCGTCTTCGTTCTCCATCAACGGGTGATCCTCTGTGAGCAGCCCGGTGGTTCCGATTGCGGTCTGGATCGCAGCGAGGAAACTCGATTTGCCCTGGAAGTTCGAAGCTTGAACGATGTTTGGGCCGGGACGCAGTGTTGCCTCGCCGGAACGAATGCCACCGATGCAAGTTACATCTACGTTCCACATACTCTGAGTTCTAGTTAGATCGATAATAAAAGGAGCGATGTTATACACTCACTAGATGATCCGAGCCGCGGAAACAATAGCGTACTAACAATAACCGGGACGTTCTAGGCCACGTCTGAATGGGCTCGACAGATGAACCCACGTGTTCGTGCACGGCTGAGCCGGGTCTGCGTGGAACACCCGTCAACGTGGCACTGGAGAATAATCTGTGTTCGTACAGTGGCGTCCGCGCCGTTCGGAAGCTCTCCCTTTCGGTCAAGGGATTGAAGCACGTCTTCGACGTTCGTCCGCATCGTGTCCCGCGCGTATTCGATCTTATCCGATTCCCAGTCGCTGTTCGAGCGCTGTTTGCTTTTGTTCGCGCCGAGACACTGGGTGAGATGGCGGTACATCGTTGATCGCGTGGCGAAGTCGGTGGTGAGCTCCGTTCCGTCGATCCCGTCGTCCGCGAGGTCGTCGATGATTTCGCCGCGCGTCACCGCGTCGTCTGATTGGAGGGCATCGTACTCTGATTGGATGTGGACGTCGATCGCCTTTCGGTTGTGGCTGTCGTAAACCGATTTCAGCAGCTCCGTGTTGAACCAATCCGTAAGCGGTC
The DNA here is from genome assembly GCF_016917855.1 of Halobacterium sp. GSL-19. Lineage (NCBI taxonomy): Archaea > Methanobacteriati > Methanobacteriota > Halobacteria > Halobacteriales > Halobacteriaceae > Halobacterium > Halobacterium sp. GSL-19. Next base: position 147,074 of record NZ_CP070375.1, on the reverse strand, counting down.
GTGTAGCAGTCTCAGGGAAGCCGTGGTCACCAACCCAGCGTGCCGCGAGTTCCTCGTCGAATCCGTCTTCGATGGCGCGCTCCCCCAAGTCGTAGGTGGCGATCGTGCGCCCGATCTTACAGCAGTGGTCCGTCATGGTCGTCTCGGCATGCTTCGTTCTCTGTATTCAAACCTGCTGATCGAGAATTGTGCCGAGACACCCACGCGTTAGTCGGGCCATCACAGCCCGAATGACGCTCCACCCGAGCGACCAGTAGACCATCCATGATCCCGGTGTGCGTTTCGACCTTGGCGCGTTGTTTGATGTACTCAAATTCACCGAGTAGACAACGAATAAATCCGAGAGTGTCGTGCAAAAGACATTCAGAGCAGTGCCTGCAGCTATCTGTACACATAATTTAGGCGGATCAGACGTGATTACATGCTCTTTTTGAGTACTTCAAACTCCCACGAGGGTCAGATTCCCACCCTCAAGTATCAAAATCTTGCACTGCTAGGACATCGTTAAAGCCTCGTTTCACCAGTTACTGTACGATACCCGTCTACAATGTGTATAATCGACCGTTTTAGAGAGCCAACCAGCGGTACTCGATCACGGGCCCACCGTAGTCTGAATCGCTTGTGCAAGGCGAAACACTCCACAACAGTGCCATCTCACGATCAGGGACAGTGTTTTTGATAGTTTCAATCCCTGGCCGTGTATTCAGGGGAGTATAAACAGTTGCTATCCATACGAGTAGTATGGACCCAGAAGCCGCCAACAACGGTGAGCCGCGACGGATAACATCCGTTCTTAACGCGGTCGAAATCATCGACGCGATCAAAGAACACCGCGGGATAACGCTCCAAGAGTTGACCACCGAACTCGACCTAACGAAAGCGACGATTCACACGTACATGGCAACCCTGCGGCAAGTCGGAATCGCCGAACAGGACGAGGACGGAACGTACCAGCTTGGGGATTGGTTCGTTCCGGTCTCGAACTATGCCCGAAACAGTACTGATCTCTACCGGCTCGGACGCGAAGAGATCGACAAGTTGGCGACCCAGACTCGGCACACGGCTCACCTCGTCACGGAGTCAGACGGCCGCCAGATCGTCCTCTACGAATCGATGGGCGAGGAGTCAGTGACCACCGAGTATCACCTCCGGATGCGGGAGACGCCACGGAAACTCCACACCAGTGCGGCGGGCAAATCGATACTCGCGTTCCTGCCCGAAGGCCGTCGGGAGACGTTGATCTCGGAGATCGAGTTCGGCACGGAGTCGTCCACCCCGATCGGCAGCCCTGATGCCCTCCGCGAGCAACTGGCGACCGTCCGCGATCAGGGATACGCGATCAACGACGAGGAGGAGATCCATGGCATCAGATCGATCGGCGCACCGATTCGTGGCCGAACGGAGGACGTCGCGGGCGCAGTGAGCGTTACCGCACCGAAGACCCGGCTGCAGAACGCGGAGTTCGCGGGGGAAGTCCCCGCACTCGTGATGGAAGCCGCAAACATAATCGAGGTGAGGTTAGAGACAGCGTAACCGCCGCGTGTCATAAACATCGGTATATTTTGGCGACGGCTTTATCAGGCTATATCCAGAATACTCAACTGAATTCCCATGAGTAGTGAATCACCGGAGTCCGTAGATGACAGCACGAAGGTGCAGGCGACCGCCGAATGGGACCCGCTCCAAGCGGTCCGGATGCACCTCCCGGGGGCCGAAACGTTCGTTGGCATCATGGACCCCGAGCCGAACCTGTTTCTGAACGACTTCTCGCTTGTCGACGCCCAACAGGAGCATCTGAGTCTCAGCCAGGACCTGGAGGCGGCGCTTCCGGCATCGAACCCGATCCATTATCTCCACGACGATCTCGCCAACGGCAACGGCATGAACGCACTGCTCTCCTCGCGGGTCAACTTCGATCTCAGTGAACTCGGAGCGGACGAGCAGGTCAACCGGCGCGACAAGATGTGGGCACGGCTGCACGAGCTCAGCCCCCATACGCAGATCCAGGCCGTGCTCGGGAACGCCGAGGTCATCCGGCACCACTCCCACTCCGACGAGGAGGTTCCTGGCTCGAACCCGGACCGCTGGGACACGACGAGTGTGCAGTTGGAGCAGCCGCTCACGAACATGTACTTCCAGCGTGACCAGCAGTTCGTCACGCAAAACGGCGTCGTGCTCTGCTCGATGAAAGAGGACACGCGCAAACCGGAGGTCGACATCGCTCGCGCGTCCTGGGAGGCCCTCGACGGGGACGAGTTCGACGTCGACATCGTCGCCGACATGAGCCAGGTTCGGGAACACGACGTAACCGAGCACGTCCCCGAGCGCGACGACATCCAAGAGACGGAAGTGCTCGTTGAGGGCGGTGACTTCTATCCGGCTGGCGAGTTCTCGCTGCTCGGTGTCTCGGCGAAGATTCCCGAGGGAGAGGCGTACCCGAAACACGACATCGCCGCGGATGACACCGAGTACGTCCATCGGAGCACGTACGCCGCAGGCCACCGACTCCTGATGGACGACGCCTTCGGATCCGAGGAAGTCGGCCTCGTTCGTGCGCCGTTCGAAGCCGCACAGGCACACAAGGACGACGACAACGGGGAAGTCGAGATGGACATCATGCACCTCGACACGTGGTTCAACTTCGTCGACGACGATCTCGTTGTCGCCCACAAGGAACTCGTGGAGAACACGACGCTTGACGTGTACGCACGAACCCACGGCGGCGAGAAGCCGTACACGCTGGAACGACCCGACGTGAACTTCGGCGAGTACCTGCGCGAGAAGGGCTTCGAAATCGTCGACGTGTACGACTACGTTGACCCGTCCCATCCGGACACCGACATGGCGTTGAAAGCCATCACGAACTTCCTGACGGTTGGGCCACGGAAGATCCTGCCAGTCCGCTTCTCCGACGACGACGACGGCGTGATGAAGCAGTTCATCGATGGGCTCCAGGAGGACTACGATGTCACGGTCATCCCGGACGGAGAGGGGCGCAAGATCATCAACCTCCGTGCGGGCTACGGGGCGATCCACTGTATGACGACGCCGCTCCGACGCACTCCCGAATAGCGGTCGACGCGGGCATCGGGAGTAGGCACGTCCACCGCGGTTGGGCTCTTCTTTGACTGCGTGTGTCTGCGGTGTACCTGGCACGTTCGTTCCGGTGGTGGGACGTTCACTGTGTGCTGCAGTCCGTGGCTGATCCGTTTCGTGTCAGTGCTGCGCTGTATCGCGGCTTCTGCACGGGGTCGACGGGTGGGAACCGGCGCAAGAGTTTTTGCGTCACCCGTGTAACTACGAGGCACCCATGAGTTACACCGTTGTAGCTCTGGGTGGGAACGCCCTACTCAGAGGTGGCGAAGGATCAATCCAGGACCAGCGAGACACGATCGAGCAGACTGTCCCCCACTTCGTGGATCTCTACGAACGCGGACACGAGCTCGTTTTCACTCACGGCAACGGCCCACAGGTCGGACAGCTCCTGTTGCAGAACGAGGAGGCGGAGTCCGCCGCCGAGAAACCGCTGGACGTGCTCGGTGCCGAGTCACAGGCCCAGATCGGATACCTCCTCCAGCAGCAGCTCCGCGAAGAGCTCGGTGAGACACCGGCGACGGTCATCACACAGACGATCGTCGACGAGGACGACCCGGCGTTCGACGATCCGACCAAGCGCATCGGTCCGTTCTACGGCGAGGACGAAGCCTCCGAGAAGGACTTCCCTGTCAAGGAGGGCACCGACGGCGACGGCAACGTGGGATACCGGCGGGTCGTTCCGTCCCCGAAGCCAGTCGACATCGTTGAGGCAGAACACATCAAGACGCTCGTCGAAACCGGAAAGCCGGTCATCAGCAGTGGCGGCGGTGGCGTTCCGGTCGTCGAAGACGGTGACAGCCTGACTGGTGTTGCGGCCGTCATCGACAAGGATCGTGCTGCCCAGTCGCTTGCGACCGACATCGGTGCCGATGAGTTCCTCGTGTTGACCGACGTCGATGCGGTCTACCGGAACTTCGGCACCGAGGACGAGGAGGAACTCAGCGAACTCACAACCGAGGAAGCGGGGGACATGCTTGCCGCCGGAGAGTTCGGTGAGGGGAGCATGGCGCCGAAAGTCGAAGCGTGCATCGAGTTCGTCGAAAGCGGCGGTGACCGTGCGATCATCACGAAGCCGGAGACCGCAACCGAGGCGCTCGATGGGGCGGCCGGCACGACAGTCGTGCCAGCCGACGAGTGACCGCGGGTTGGGAACAGTCGAAGGATTAAATAGTCGACCCGGAGATACACAACACGATGGAGCATCTAGTAGACATCAACGACGTCGAGAGCGAAGAGATCGAACAGCTGCTTGACCTGGCGGCGAGCATGAAGGAGAACCCGGGCGAGTTCTCCGGCGTGATGGACAACAAGTCTCTCGTGATGTTGTTCGCGAAGCCGTCGACGCGAACACGGCTGTCCTTCGAGACGGGAATGACCCAACTCGGTGGGCACGGCATCTTCTTCGAGATGGGGTCCTCGCAGCTCAGCCGCGGGGAGCCGATCTCCGACGTGAGCCAGGTGATGTCCCGGTACGAGGACGCCATCATGGCTCGGTTGTTCGAGCACGACGAGATGATGGAGCTTGCTGAGAACGCGGACGTACCAGTCGTCAACGGGCTGACCGACTTCCTGCACCCGTGTCAGGCGCTCACCGACATGTTCACCATGCAGGAGAAAGACCGCCTCGATACGCTTGCGTTCGTCGGGGACGGAAACAACGTCGCCCACTCCCTGATGCAGGCGTCCGCGAAGATGGGCGTCGACTGTCGGATCGCGACACCCGAGGGCATGGAACCCGACGAGGAGATCCAGGACCGTGTCAGCGACGCCAACGTGACCGTCACCAACGATCCCTACGAGGCGGTTGATGGCGCGACCGCAGTCTACGGCGACGTGTTCGTCAGCATGGGCGAAGAGGAGCAGCGCGAGGAGAAGCTCGCCGAGTTCGACGGGTTCCAGATCGATCAGGATCTCATGGACGCCGCCCGCGACGACGCGATCTTCATGCATTGTCTCCCGGCCCACCGTGGCGAAGAGGTCACGGCGGAGGTCGCCGACGGTCCGCAGTCGGTGATCTTTGACCAGGCCGAAAACCGCATGCACGTGCAGAAGGCCATCGTCCACACGCTCGTCAACCAATAACTGCATCGATCCGCTTTTTTATTGCCGGACAGTAGTGTCGGTTTCTCCTGTCGATGGGTACTGTAGAGTACAGGCATGTCTATCAGTCGCATCCGACCGTGGCGCTGCAACGGGTATTCATGCGGACTGTGAGTCGTTTCGAGCAGTCAGTCAGAGTACACTACGTATAATAATTGAGCGACAAGAAAAACATACGGCCAAATATCTGTCGGATAATGATATTAACTACGGCTGTAGGAATTGGCGGTAGCTTTATCCTATCCTGGGAATAACGCCAAGATGCAGGATCATAAGATTTCGCTCACAGAGTGCGCCAGGCGGCTGATGAATCGACAACTGGAACAACGATAACAAGATATAATTACCAATGGCAGACTTTGAGCCGAAGAGTTACGAGGATTTCGACCCCGAGCAGCGGCCATCGCTCGGCGAAGCACTCCTCCCAATAGCGGGGATGATCACCTTCCTAGCGATCGGGATCGTTTATTTAGACCTCGGGGCACAGATGCCACTGCTCTGGGGGATCGCGTTCATCGGGCTGATCGCACGATATAGCTGGGGATACTCGTGGGATGAGCTCTTTGACGGGATCTCGAATAGCATTGTGATGGGACTAGGGGCGATATTTATTCTCTTTATAATTTATATGCTGATCTCGTCTTTAGTTGACGCTGGTACCATCCCCTTCATCATGTATTGGGGACTCGATCTCCTGTCACCGTCAGTGTTCGTGCCGATAACAGCAGTACTTTCGTTCGTGGTTGCGACGGCGATTGGCTCCTCATGGACGACTGCTGGGTCGCTTGGCCTCGCACTGGTTGGCATCGGATCCGGGCTTGGAATTCCCGAGCCCTTGACTGCCGGTGCGATCCTGTCGGGCGCCTACATGGGCGACAAGCAGTCACCGCTGTCCGACACCACGCTACTCGCCTCCGGCGTTAGTAACGTCGATCTGTGGGACCACGTTCGCGGCATGTTCCCCAACACTATTATTGTTGGGGTCATCTCGCTGGCGCTGTACACTGTTCTCGGCCTTACGACGGAGACAGGTGGCGCTGCAGGAGCGGTCGGACGGGTCGCTGAAATCCAAGGTGCCCTCGCTGGCTCGTACGAGCTGTCCGTTCTCGTGTTGCTCCCGCTAGTCATCACGTTTGGGCTGGCGATTGCCGGCTACCCCGCACTGCCATCGCTTGGCGCGGGCGTGTTCTCTGGGGCTGCCGTCTCGATTCTCGTTCAGGGGCGCGGGTTCGCCGAAGCCTGGCAGATCATCTACAGTGGAACTGACCCCTCCACCAGTGTGGATCTCGTCACGGCACTGCTCCAGACCGGCGGACTGGAAGGATCGATCGGTGTCGTTACGATCGTCTTTGGTGCGTTGTCAATCGGTGGCTTGCTTGAAGCCACTGGCGTGCTGGCTGTTCTGGCTCGTAACACCGCAAAAGCTGTCGGTAGTATCGGCGGTGCCACGCTCGCTACTGCGGTTGGTCCGCTCATGATGAACGTCCTCACTGCCGACCAATACATGTCAATCGTCGTGCCTGGCATGACGTTCCGTGACCTCAACGACGAGTACGATCTCGACGGAACGAGTCTGTCCCGAACCCTCGAAGAAACCGGGACTGTCTCGGAGCCGATGATTCCGTGGAACTCCGGCGGTGTGTTCATGTCTGCAACGCTGGGAGTCCCCGTGTTGAGTTATCTGCCGTACTACTTCGTGGGGATTCTCTCGCCCATCCTGGTCGTTATCATGGGTTTCACCGGCTGGAAGATGTATATGAAAGACCCCGAGGAGTCACCCGAAGAGTCGGCCGATACGGCCGCATAACGTCGGCGTCTCGGATCCGGTCTTCGAGCCGTCTTTTTTACTAGGCCGTACCGAAGACACCGGCGCTCCTGTGCCGTTCTTACAGCGATCGTAGTAGCTGCCAACCGAGTTTCACGGACCTCAAAACCGATTCAACGATGTCCAGCGCGGTTACATCTCTTCGAGCACGTCGATGCCGAGCAGGCCGAGGCCGTTGTCGAAGATCTGTGTCGTTGCCTTCGTCAACAGGAGGCGCTCTGTGCGTGCGTTTTCGGCGTCCAAGACCGCGTTCTTGTGGTAGAAGGAGTTGAACACGTGTGCGAGCTGGAGGAGGTAGTGGGCAAGCGGTGCCGCGTCGTACCGTTCCTCACAGCGTTCCAGGACGAGTGGGTACCGGGCCAGCTCGAACAGCAGTTCCACGTCGGTGTCGTTGAACACCGATGGATCGAGGTCGTCGATCTCGGGAGCGGCGTCCGCTCCGTCCAGAATGCTGTAGCCACGGGTTGCCGCGTACTGAACGTACGGTCCGGTGTCGCCCTCCAGTGCAACCGACTCGTCGATGTCGAACGTCGTGTCGCGCTCGCGTTTGGCCGCCACCATCTCGTATTTGATCGTTGCGAGCGCGATCTTGGTTGCGACCGATTGGGCTTCGGCGTCGTCGATTCGGCCTTTCTCCGCGATGATCTCCTCGGCGCGGTCCTGGGCACGATCAAGGACTTCCCGGGCGGTGATGATCTGTCCTTTCCGTGTCGACATGCTCCCTTCGGGGAGGCTGATCAGCCCGTAATCGATGTGCTTAAGTTTGATGTCGTCGTATCCCATTTTTCGGGCAGCGACGAACAGCTGTTGGAAGTACTGGTTCTGTTCGTTTGCCACCACGTAGACCGACTGATCGGCGTCGTATTCCTCGATCCGGTACTCGATCGTCGCCAGGTCGCGGGTTCCGTACAGCGTCGATCCATCGGACTTGACGATGTAGAACGGATCGAAGTCGGCGTCTTCGAGGTCGTCGTTGGCCTCCCGCATCTGGCGTGCGCGATCGAGCGAGGCGTCCACGTCTGCTGCTTGCGGGTCGCCGACGTTCTCGTAGTCGTCAGGGTACACCGGGATGTACACCGACTCGCCCTCGCCGCGCATCGCGACGTCGTTCTCGATCGCCTTCTCGATGATGACGTCGTTCCAGCCCTCCTGAGCGTAGAAGCTCTCCCCGTTCCAAACGTCGAATGCGACATCGAGGTCGTCGTAGGTCTGCTTGAAGCGATCGATGCTCACGGTACGGAACCGCTCCCAGAGGGCAGTCGCGTCCTCGTCGCCCTGCTCGAGCCGGGTGAACCACTCCTTGCCGCTGTCGGCGTGGTAGTCACGTTCCTCGGTGACGGCGTCGGCGAACTGGTCGGTCACGGTCTCATCGTCTTCGAGATCCGCGAGCATCGAGTCCCGCTGCTCGAACTGCTGGTAGAGATCCAGGAGGTGTTCGATGGCGTCGTCTTCCAGCGTCGCTTCGTCGCCGAACTCGGTGTACTCGTGCATCAGGTTCCCGAACTGCACGCCCCAATCCCCGAGATGGTTGTCCCGCGTGACGTCGTGGCCGCGCGCCTCCAGGATGTTCATCACTGCATCGCTGAGGATCGTGTTCCGCAAGTGGCCGACGTGCAGCGGCTTGGCGATGTTGGGCGAGGACACGTCGGCGAGGATGGTGTCCGGGTCGGCGTCCGTCCGCGTGCCGTACTCCGAACCGTCGCGGAGGATCGTCGACAGCGTCGCGTCTGCCAGATCGGTCGTGTCGGCGTGGTAGTTGATGTGGCCGCCTTCGACGGTCACCGCCTCGACTTCAGCCGGCAGCCCGTTGGAGCGGTGGGCGTCGGCGATCGCCGCCGCGACATCGACCGGGGGCGCTCCGGCCGCGGCGGCGATCGAGAACGAGATCGGTGAGGAGAACTCGCCTTTCTCCTCATCGGTGATGTCTTCGAGTTCGATCGCGGACTGGTCGACTTCATAGTCGTACCCCGCGTCAGAGGTGGCAGCCCGGATTCCAGCGAGCAGTTCCTGCCGAAGGTTATAAAGCATTATATGCGAGCCTTCACCCTCCAGAACGATAAATTCTGCTACATCCGGGCCAGTGGTTCGCCCGGCAGCAGTCGAACAGTGGTCAAAAGAATAACGAGAGAAAGCCACGAGAAGCCGCGAGTACGGCCGCCTACTCCGGATCTATCAGTGACGGGATGTCCTCACTGACGATCTGTTCGCAGTACTGACATCGCATCCCGTCGTCGAGCACGTCGAACCCGGAGCGCACGGGCTCGTCGTTGGCGGTGATGCAGTTGGGGTTCGGACAGGAGAGCACACCCGCAACGACGTCGGGACGGTCGACGCGACGTTTCTCGTCGACCTCGTAGTCACGGACGATGTTGATCGTTGCGTCGGGCGCGATCAGCGACAGGACGTCGACTTCGTCCTGGCTCAGCTCTCGGCCCTCGATCTTGACGATGTCCTTGCGGTGGTGGCGTTCCGAGGTGACGTTCATCCCGACGGTGATCTGGTCGTCGCTTGCTCCGTTGGCCCCGAGGATCTGAAGCACTTGCAGCGCCTGCCCGGCCGGGATGTGGTCGATGACGGTTCCGGCCTGGATTTTGCTGACCTGGAGGTGTTGGTCGCTACTCATCGTCGACACCCCCATCGGCGGACAGCACCAGATCCAGCAGTGCCATGCGAACCGGCACCCCGTTGTGTGCCTGCTCGAAGTAGGCCGCGTGGTCGGTGTCGTCGATTTCGGGTGCGATCTCGTCGACTCGCGGGAGCGGATGCATGATGGTCAAGTCGTCTTTGGCGGCTTCGAGGTGGGTGGCGGTGAGTTGGTACTCTCCGGCAACCTTCTGGTACTCGTTTTCGTCGGGGAACCGCTCGCGCTGGATCCGAGTCACGTAAAGGATGTCCAGCTCCGGGAGCACGTCCTCGAAGGAGTCGTGTTCGCGGACACGAGTGCCGGACTCCTGTTCGAGGTCGTAGACGACGTCTCGGGGGAGCTGGAGGCTCTCGGGACTGATGAAGTGTTGGTCGACGTCGAAGTTCGTGAGCGCGCGGGACAGCGAGTGGACCGTCCGCCCGTACTTGAGATCCCCCATGATGCCGATCGTGAGGTCTTCGAGGCCGGCGTTCTCGCGGATGGTGTAGAGGTCCAGGAGGGTCTGTGTCGGGTGGTGGCCGGCGCCGTCGCCGGCGTTCAAAAGCGGAACGTCGACGAACTCGCTCGCCATCTGGGCTGCTCCCTGGTTGGGGTGGCGCAGCACCAACGCGTCCGCGTACCCTTCGATGACGCGAACCGTGTCTGCGAGTGTCTCCCCCTTCTTGACGCTTGAGGAGTCTACGGACCCCATATCGACGATGTCGCCGCCCAGGCGTTTCATCGCGGTGTCGAAGCTCATCTTGGTGCGGGTGCTCGGCTCGAAAAAGAGGAGTCCGAGCACGGTGTTTTCGTACCGGTCGGCGAACGCCGACGGGTCGGCGTCGATCTCCGCCGCGCGGTCGAGCACGGTCTCGATGTCCGCCCGGGAGAGTTGTTTGCTCGTGATGATGTGGTCGAGATCCATCACTCTGTGTCTCCGGTCCAGGCGACTTGAATCTTCCTTTCTATCATGAACAACTAACTGATCGAACGTTTCAACGGCATCCGTCGACAGCATCCGCCGATCCCGCCGTGGTCTCGCTAGCTATGGCGCGTTTTTCCGGAATATCCAAACAGGGGCTTCGTTCGTGGGAGTCCAAACGCGTGTTGAGTTCCCGACGATCCCATAGCGAATGTGACGAGAACGCCACGGATACGAAGCAGTCGTCATGTGTTTTTGAAACGACGCCAGCATATGGTATCGTTAGCTTTACAGCCAGCATTTCGGAATGCTGTGCTATGTTGAACCGCCTTCGAGACGCATGGGCTGCGTATCGATCCGTTGCGATCATCTACCGGATCGCGGTCGCGTTCGTTCTCGGCTCGGTCTGTGGGCTTGCGGTCGGCGCGCCAGCCGCACAGCTTGAGCCGCTCGGAACGCTGTTCGTTCGGTTGCTCAAAATGATCATCATTCCTGTCGTCGTGTTCACGCTGCTTATGGGGGCGCGGCAGCTTTCGCCGACCCGCATCGGCAAGATCGGCGGCGAGGTGATCGCGCTCTACCTGGGGACGACGGCGGTCGCGATCGCCATCGGGCTGTTGGCGGGCAACCTCATCAACCCGGGAGTCGGGCTTGAGGTGGCTGATGCCGCCGTGGAGACGACGCAAGCCCCGGATCTGGGGACGGTGCTGATGAACGTCGTTCCGACGAACCCGATCGGTGCGATGGCCAACGGGGACGTGTTGCCGACGATCTTCTTCACGATCGCGCTCGGCATTTCGTTCGCGATCCTGCAGGACGAGTTCGAGCCCGGCACACCGGTGCACGACGGTGCACAGGCCGTGTTCAAGATCGCAGAGGCGGGGTCGGAGGCGATGTTCAACGTCGTCTGGGGCGTCATGGAGTACGGCGTGATCGGCGTGTTCGCGTTGATGGCGACGACGTTCGGGGAGGCAGGCGTCGACGCCATCCTGCCGTTCGCAAAACTCATCGGTGCGCTGGCGCTCGCCGTGGTCCTCCACATCGGGGTCACGTATCTGTTCGTCATTCAGTGGGGGCTGCTGCGTGAATCGCCGCGGGCGTTCCTCGCCGGCGCCAAAGAAGCGATGGTGACGGCGCTGAGCATCCGTTCCAGCAGCGGGACGCTGCCCGTCACGATGAACAACGCCGACGAGAACTTCGGGATCGACGAGGAGGTGTACAGCTTCTCGCTGCCGCTCGGTGCGACGATCAACATGGACGGAACGGCGATGTATCAGGGCGTGGCGGCCATCTTTGCGGCCAATCTGGTGGGGCAAACGCTCACGCTCGCCGAACAGGCGACAGTCATCGTGACCGCGCTGCTCGCGAGCGTCGGCACTGCGGGTGTCCCGGGCAGCGGGCTGATCATGCTCACGCTGGTGCTCACGCAGCTCGGGTTGCCGCTTGAGGTCGTCGGCATGGTCGCCGGTGTCGACCCGATCCTCGACCGGCTTCGGACCATGAACAACGTGACCGGTGATCTGGCGGTCACGACGCTCGTCGCGGACTGGAACGACCGGATCGACCGCGGGAACACGGTCTGGGAACGCACCGACGACTGAGCCGGTGTGGCGGGCAACGATGCCCGGACGGACGCGGCCGCCCGTGACGTGTCCCGGATCGTGGGTCGGCGACCGCAGAGCATCGTGGATGTGACTTCGATATTCTTTACCGCATACTCAAAGAATAGGGAGACATGCGTTCAGCACAGTCCAAACGATCACAGTCCACAGCCACCGGGGAGCGGACGCTGCACATCGGGCGAGATCGCCCGATCAGGATCAGCGCCGGCCACCGACTGCAACACCACGACGGCAAGTGTAGCCGCCCACACGGCCACAACTACGAGATCAGCGTCGAAATCACGGGGCAGCTCACGGACGAGGGGTGGGTTGTAGACAAGGGCACAGTCACGGCGGTGGTGTCCGACTGGGACCACCGGTTCCTGCTTGAGGACGGCGACCCGCTCGTTGACGCGTTCCGGGAGGCGGGCGACGGCGACGCGGTTGTCGTGCTCGAACAGCCGCCGACCGCCGAGGTGATGGGCGTCGTGCTGGAGCGGAAGCTCCACGACGCGCTCCCTGAGACGGTGTCAGCGGTCTCCGTCACGGTCGCGGAAACGCCGGCGCTTACCGCTGGCCCGAACTGATGCCGGTCAGCGAAACCACGGACCGGCAGGCGAGCAACGGTGGTGACGGGCCGGCGCTTCCGATCAACGAGCTGTTTTACTCCCTGCAGGGCGAGGGCAAGCTCGCCGGCACGCCGTCGGTGTTCGTCCGCACGAGCGGCTGCAACCTCCGGTGTTGGTTCTGTGATTCATACCACACGTCCTGGGAGCCCACCCACGCCACGATGTCCGTCGACGACATCATCGCGGAGGTGCAGTCGTACGAGCACGCCGACCACGTTGTGCTCACGGGTGGCGAGCCACTGCTCCACGACGACGCCGTGGTGCTGCTTGACCGCCTCGCAGCGCTTGGCTACCACACCACCGTCGAGACGAACGGCACCATCCACCGTGACGCCCCCATCGACTTGGCGAGCGTCAGCCCGAAACTCGCCTCCAGCACACCCACGGCCGAGACCGACCCCAAAGGCGACGGTGAGTGGGCGGCCCGCCACGACGCCCGCCGCATCGACGTGGCGACGCTCGGCGCGCTCGCCGACGACTACGACACCCAACTCAAGTTCGTCGTCACCGATCCGTCGGATATGCCCGAGATCGAATCACTGCTTGCGGAGATCAGGACAGCCACTGACACCCGAATCGGCGACGAGGACGTGGTGTTGATGCCGGAGGGCACAACCCACGCGGAGCTCGACGCGCGACGAAACGAGGTTGCGACACTCGCGATGGAGCACGGCTACCGGTATACGCCGCGGCTCCACGTTGCACTGTGGAACGACGCCCCCGAGACCTGAAACAATGACAGACCTCACTGACGGTACGATCGACACGAACGCACGCGCTCGGCGCGACCGCACAGCGACGACCAACCGCAGAACGGCCGCGGGTGCCACGCACCCGAGTGGTGGACGATGAGCGCGAAGCGCGCTGTCGTGCTTGCATCCGGCGGGATGGACAGCGCCACCGCCGCTGCGGTTGCGCACAACGCCGGCTACGAGGTGTACATGCTCCACACCTCGTACGGCCAGCAGACCGAGCGCAAAGAACACGAGTGCGCAACGGCCCAAGCAGCAGCCCTCGGTGCCGCTGACTTCCTCCATTTGACCACGGATCACCTCTCGAAGATCGGCGCGTCGAGCCTCACTGACGACGAGATGGCGGTCGCGGACGCCGACATGGAGAGCGACGAAATCCCCACCTCCTACGTGCCGTTCCGGAACGCCAACCTGCTGGCGATGGCGACATCGTACGCCGAGGCCAACGACTGTGAGGCGGTGTTCATCGGCGCGCACAGCGAGGACTTCTCGGGGTATCCGGACTGCCAGCCCGCGTTCTTCGAGGCGTTCCAGCAGACCGTCGCTGCCGGCACCAAACCCGACACCGAAATCAGCATCAACGCACCGTTCGTCGACTGGTCGAAGACCGACATCGCCGAGCGCGGCCTGGAACTCGGTGTCCCCTACGAGCACACGTGGAGTTGCTATCGCGCCGAGGCCCCCGCGTGTGGGACGTGCGACGCGTGTGCGTTCCGCCTCCAGGCGTTCCAGAACCTGGGCGAACGCGACCCGATCGAATACGCCGAGCGCCCGTCGTACACGTAATGGCGGCCGTTCGCGCGCCCCGGTGGAAACGGCGAGCGCCGGTGACCGCTCCGGTCAGGAGTCGGGGGTCACCGTCAGCGACGTGATCCGTGCGCCGTCGACGCCAGTCACGCGGAACGTGTGCGTGTCGATCACGGCACGATCACCGACCGTGGGGGCGTGCCCGAGTCGGCTGACCACGAGCCCAGCGACGGTTTCGACCGCCTCGTTCTCGAAATCCGTGCCGAGGTGGTCGTTCAGTTCGGTGATCGACACCGCGCCAGGAACCTCGTAGCCGCCATCGTCGCGGGGCTCGATGGACTGCGCGTGGGTCGCCAGATCGAACTGGTCGCGGATGTCGCCGACGATCACTTCGAGGGCGTCTTCGATGGTTGCCAACCCCTCGAAGGCACCCCATTCGTCGATGACGACCGCCATCTGGCGGTGCTCGGCCTGGAACTCCGCGAGCAGCTCGTCGACGCGCAGCGTCTCGGGAACCACGACGACCGGCCGGCTCAGCTCCCGGGCCGTGACATCGCCCGACTCGTCGATGGCGTCGCTGGCGCGCAAGATGTCTTTCACGTCGACGAACCCGATCACGTCGTCGTCGGGGCCTTCGGTGACCGGGTAGCGGGTGTATTCGCCGCTGGCGGCCATCGTTCGGAGTTCGGGGAGAGGGGTGTCTGCGGACACGCTGGTCACGTCGGGGCGTGGCCGCATGATCTCACGAACAGTCGTGTCGTCGAGGCTGAAGACGTGCTCGATCATCGACACCTCTGCCGGGCTGATCCGGCCGGCGGCGCTGGCTTCCGAGAGCACGCTCAGGATCTCCGGCTCGGTGTGGGTGTCGTGGCCCTCTGTCTCCGGGGAGACGCCGATGAGTTGGACCGACCGTGTCGCGATGCCGTTGAACAGGATCGTGCCCGGCAGGAACACGTAGTAGAACAGTTTCATCACGGGCGCAACCACGAGCGCGACGCGCTCGGCGCGCTGGATCGCGATCGTTTTCGGCGCGAGTTCGCCGTACACGACGTGCAACAGGGTCACGATCCCGAACCCGAGGGCCACAGTCACGGTGTGGCGAACGGGAGCCGGGAGCACCGGCTCCAGTAGTGGGTCGACCAGAACCGCGACCGCGGGTTCACCGACCCACCCGAGCCCGAGCGACGCGATCGTGATCCCGAGTTGGGAGACCGCGAGGTAATCATCGAGGTTGTCCGTGGCTTCCTTGACCGCCGTTGCGCCACGCCGTCCGTCCTGAACGAGCGTCTCGACGGACGCCGACCGCAGCCGCACGAACGCGAACTCTGCGGCGACGAAAAAGCCGTTCAGGACGACGAGGAGGAGGGCGAGCGCGATCCGACCAACCGCAAGTGACGTAGCTGACACTACGCACGGCGTTCGCCGGCCCCGCTCATCTGCCTTCCGAAGGGCGCTGGGGTGACGCCGCCGCATATATAGGCGTCCGGACGACTATTATAAGTGGCTTTGAGCGCAGTGGTGGTACGGCCGTGTAGAGCGATCAGATGCCAACACCGCACACCACAGAGTCACCCAGTGTCGATCGGCGCACGTTCCTGGCGGGCCTCAGCGGGGCCGTCGCCGGGGGCGCAGTCGCGTCACAGTTCCAGACAACGGCGCGCGCACAGGCCACGGCGTCCCCGGCTGCGAACGCCATCGCGTACATCGTCGATGGGATGGGGCAGACACAGATCTCCGCCGCGCGCTACCTCAACGCCTACAAGACAGCGCCCGAGCGCTTCCCGCTGAACGTGAGTCCGGCCGAGACGCCGACCGGGTTCGACGCGTTCTCGTCCCGCGGTTCGATGACCACGTTCCCCGATGACCCCTACGAGACGACCACCGACTCGGCGGCCGCCGCAACCGCGTTCGCCAGCGGCGTCAAAACCTACAACGGAGCGATCGGCGGCGTCAGAACCTCAGGCGGCGGGTTTCAGCGCGTCGGGACGGTCCTCGAACGGGCCAGCGCCCAGGGGTACGCGACCGGCCTCATCACGACGACCGAGGCGACACACGCCACACCCGCAGCGTTCGCGGCACACGTCGAGGATCGCGGCAACCAGACCGAGATCGCGCGCCAGTACATCGAAGACACCCAGCCGGACGTGATTCTCGGGGGGCAGCGCCGCGACTTCGAGGCGGACGCGTCCAACGGCGGCACGCTGGTGGATGCGGCCAGGGACAACGGCTACACGATCGCCGAAACGGCGGCTGAACTGGACGCAGTCGACGACCCGCCCGTACTCGGGCTGTTCAGCCAGGAGAGCCACCTCGACTACTACCTGGACCGCAAAAACGACCCCGAGAACACACAACCCAGCCTCGATGCGATGGTCGACGCGGGGGTTGACCTGCTCTCGTCGGCCGGCGACCCCGACAAGGGGTTTTTCCTGCTGGTGGAGTCCGGGCGCGTCGATCACGCCGGGCACGCGAACTACCCCGCCCAGGTCGCCGAACAGTACGAAGCCACGCAGGTGGCGGGCCAGTTGGTGGAGTACGCCGAGACGACCGCCGAGCCGACGTTCCTCGTTTCGACCGGCGACCACGAGTGTGGCGGTCTCACGCTGGGTCGCGACTCGCCCTACGAGGTCGAATACGACGTGCTCGCCGCGCAGAAAGCGACCACCAGCCGGCTTCGGGATCTCCTCGCCGGGGTCCGGAGCGCTGACGAACTGGAGTCGATCGTCGCCGCTCACACGGGCATCACCGCACTGACCGACCGAGAGGTGGCAAAGCTCCGCGACGCTCCGGGTTCGATCAGCACGATCCTCGCGGAGCGAGCCGGGATCGCGTTCACCACCGACGGACACACGGGCACCGACGTGCCGGTGTTCGCACACGGCCCGAACGCGGCGCGGTTCGACGCCGCACGCGACAACACTGCGGTCGCCGACGCGCTCGCTGCGGCGCTCGGTGTGTCCCTGTAAGCCGCGGCCGCATCCGGTGTTTTTTACTGGTGGGTGTGCGGACGGAGCAGTATGTCATGCCCGTCCTGTGAGCCCTTGACAGCGAACGACGAGTTGTTCGGTGGTCTCCCGTGACCAGCCAGATCGGGAAGATCGACGCCGAGTTCTTCGCACAGCACCTGTCCCCGAACCTCGGTGCAGACGACGACGCGGTGACCGTCGGCCCCCAGTACGGGGTTGACTTCGGTGTGCTCTCGATCGGCGGCCAGCGCCTCGTCGTGAGCGCGGACCCGGTGTCAGTGAACCCCGGCGTCGGGATCGAGCGCGCCGGCCGGCTGGCCCTCCACAGCGTGCTTTCGGATGTCGCCGTGAGCGGGGTTCCGCCGTCGTTTCTCTCCATCACCCTGGTGCTCCCGGCGTCAGCACGAGACGACACCATCGCGGCGCTGTGGGACGCGATGGCCACGGAGTGTGAGCGGCTCGGCGTGAGCGTGGTCACAGGACACACCGCGCGCCAGGACGTGTCGTTCCCCTGGATCGGCGGCGCGACGGCCATGGGTGTCGGTGACCCCGACGAGATCGTCCGCCCCGATGGGGCCACAGCAGGTGACACGGTGCTCATGACGCACAGCCCCGGGGCAGAGGTCGCGGGGCTGTTCGCCGCGCTGTTCGGCGACCACCTCGATGTCGCTGACGACACCGTCGAGCGCGCCGACGCGCGGCTCGAGGACACCACAGTGGTTGGCGACGCGTGCGCCGCGGCGTCCGCACCCGTGACCGCGATGCACGACGCAACCGAATGCGGCATTCAAGGGGCGCTGGTGGAGTTGGCGACGGCCGCCGGCGTTTCGATCAGCGTCTCCAGCGACGCCGTCCCCGTTCCCGAGGACGTGAGCGCCGTCTGTGCGGATCTCGGGCTCGACCCGTGGCAGGTTTCCTCGCGTGGCACGCTTCTCGTCACAGTCCCCGAGGCGCACGCCGACGCGGCGATGGCTGCGCTGGACGCACGGAACACTCCCGTGGCCGCGATCGGGACAGTGAGTGAGGGCAGTGGCGTGACCGTTGATGGGACGCAGGTCGTGCACCCGGGGAGCGATCCCGCCTGGACAGTGTTCAGTGCGCTTCAGCGGGACGCCGCCGCTCGTTCGCCGTGAGCTGCGGCCGCCGTGCGATCACACGACATCGGTGAGATCCGGCGGCGCGTCGGCGAACAGCCGCGCCGGCATCACACCCAGTGGGTCCGCAACAGCGGGGTCGAACCCGAGCTGTGCGATCACGGCTCCGGGGTCGATGCCGGGTGCGACCTCCGTGAGTGTGAGGCCGTCAGGCGTCAACTCGAAGACGGCGCGCTCGGTGACGTACACAACCGACTGGTCGGTTTCCAGCGCGTGGTCAGCGCTGAATGTGACGTGTTCGACGTCCTCGACGAACTTCGAGTGCGCCCCCTCGGATGTCACGGTGATTGTCCCGTCGGCAACCGCGACCGAGAGACCGCCCGTCGTGAGCGTGCCACAGAACACGACTGCAGCGGCGTTCTGCGTGATGTTGATGAACCCGCCACAGCCCGGGAACTGGGAGCCGAACCGGCTGACGTTGACGTTTCCCTGCGCGTCGACCTGCGCCATCCCCAAGAACCCGACATCGAGTCCGCCGCCGTCGTAGAAGTCGAACTGCTGGGGTGAGGACACGAGGGCAGCGTGGTTGACTGCCGTTCCGAACTCGATTCCGCCGGACGCAGCCCCACCAACCG
Organism: Halobacterium sp. GSL-19; assembly: GCF_016917855.1. Lineage (NCBI taxonomy): Archaea > Methanobacteriati > Methanobacteriota > Halobacteria > Halobacteriales > Halobacteriaceae > Halobacterium > Halobacterium sp. GSL-19. Next base: position 128,084 of record NZ_CP070375.1, on the reverse strand, counting down.
GTCCGGACTCCACGGTTTCCGTGATCGCGTCGCCGACACCTCCCTCAGCGGCGGCCGTTGAGACGAGTTCCGGGATCCCCACGCCCAGGTTGATGACCGCGCCCGCGTCGAGTTCCATTGCGGCGCGGCGTGCGATGATCGTTCGTTCGTCGATTGGGAGCGGATCCGTACTGGGCGCCGGTGGCCTGACTGTGCCGCTGTGTGCGGGGTCGTACGCCGAGCCGTACGTTTGTGGGTGGTCTTCCGGCGGTGCCTCGACGACGGAATCAACGACCACACCGGGTACAGCGACATCGTGGGGCGCGAGTGTCCCCGCGCTCGTGACGCGCTCGACCTGCGCGATCACCCTGCCGCCGGTGTTGTGTGCGGCTTGGGCCAGCGCCAGCATGTTCGAGGCGAGTGCCTCCCGCTCCATGGTGACGTTCCCGTGCTCGTCGGCCGTGGTGCCGCGAATGACCGCGACGTCGATCGGAACCGCGTGATAGAACAGGTACTCAGTGCCGTCGAGTGTGACCCGCTCGACGAGGTCCTCGCTCGTGACGGCGTTGGCTTTGCCACCATCACGTCGTGGGTCAACGAACGTGTCCAGTCCGACATGCGTGATCGTTCCGGGCTTGCCAGCCGCGGTGTCCCGGAGCAAGTGATCTAAGACGCCAAACGGGAGGTTGTACGCCTCGATTTCGTTGTTAACGACTGCCGCCATCAGATCCGGCGTGAACCCCCAGTGACTGGCGATCGTCCGTTCGAGCATGCCCTCCTGCACGAGATGTGAGACGCCGTGTCCTTGCCGGTCGCCCTCTGCCGCGGGCTGGTAGAGTGTGAGATCCTGCGGAGCCCGCGTTCGCTCATAGCGGTCGCCCAGCGCAGCAAGGACTGCCTCCGGGATGCCAGTCGCCACGAACCCACCGATCCCAACCGTGTCACCGGACTCGACGCACGCGACCGCCTCTCGACGTGACTGTTGTGTTACCATACAGCCCCGTGCAAGGCCAGATAGTTTTGTCTTGGTGTTGGCTCCGTGAATAGAGCCACCGAGAGAGCAGGATCGCTGTGACAGTAAAAACTGGGGGTGCGATCGGTTCGGGCTAATTACGCCGCGTCAGATACGTTCACGACACCGTTTTTACTAACAAAGCACAGGTCAGGGCCATGAACTGACAGTGAAGACTCATACGTTGGCGTGGCATTGAGCTCCAACGACCACTTGGGAGAACCGGTGCCGGCGTCGGATGCATACAGCTTTTCTTTACCGAGCCAGAACTGAGTCCCATCAGCAACGACTGGCGGTGATGTACGGCCATCGGGATGCTTCTCGGTGTTGATTGTGCTTCCATCCGCAGCGTCCAAGGTCGTGAGAACGCCACGGTCGGACGAATCGGTGGTAGCCACGTGGATCCGATTATTGCTAACGGCGAGCGAATGAGTATAATCGTTTGGGATGGATCTTTTCCACTTTGTCTCACCCTGATCTGCTATCGAGAGTGCGTACAGCTTTCCGCCCCGTTCAGAATAGTAAACAGTCATATCACCGATAACAATGGGGGCAGCTGTTTCTGGGAGATCAAACCGCCGCCAGAGCTGGTCGCCTGAGGTGGGGTCGACTGCTGCGATACTTGTCTCAAACTGTACATAGACAACGTCGTCTCGCAGTCCGATGTCTTTGATCTCCTCGGCAGTGAACGTCCACTCTTTCTGGCCCGTAACGGCGTCGTGAGCGACAACTGATGAGGAATCACAGCTAAGTACTGTTTCGCCAGTCAAGATCGGTGCATTCGTATTTCCTGCAGAACCTGACTTCGCCTGCCAACAAAGGCCTCCATTTCGTGCATCGTACACGCGGATGCCTTCGGCTGTTGACCCAAAGACTGCGTCCCCGGCGATCGTCACTGGTGAAGAGCCAAGACCCACCTCGGTTTTCCATACCCGTGGTTTTCCATCGGTCTGAAACGACATGTATGGGCCTCCGTTCCCCTCTCCGTCTGCAGTCCCAAACACGCCACGTCCGTCCGCAAACGACACCTGTGATATGATCCCAGCGTTGGGCGTCTCAAGCACAGTCGATTCGGTCGCCTCACTCGAAGGGCCAGGATCGGTTGTTGCGCCGGTTCTCGCGAAGTCGTGTTGATACGTCGGCCACGGACCAGTCACCTCACCAACCGGGGCGTCCTGCTTGTGCTCAACGTCTCCGTCGAGTAGGGTGCTGCTACAGCCGGCTACCGCACTCACCGAGACTGCACCAGTTGTTGCTAACAGACGACGCCGTGTACAGACCGAATTTGACATACGGAAGCGGACACCAGTAATATGTAAATTCTTTGTGGTATCGGTTGTCCCATCTCATCAGAATCTACTCGCGAGGATGGCAAACAGTCAGCAATAGAGACGAGTTGCCAGGACACTACACTGGAGCGACCGAACGGAACGAAACCAGGCCCACGGCCCGCTACCTGATCGGAGTACTCGGTGCCTTTCGCCCGGTCTCTGACGATACGTTCTCCCTTCGCGTGTGTCCCGTAGGTTCGGAATTCGACGGTTCTACCCAATAGACCACGTGTGAGATATGTCTGATATAGCTGAGTATAGTGTATTCTATACACAATCGTAGATCGGCTTATTATCGCTCGGTGAGCACGAGTAGACACGCCATGCCACACCGACGGCAATTTCTCACAACGGCGGCAACAGCACTCTCCGGAGCCTCGGTGTTCGGTGTTGCTCCGGCGACCGCAGCGTCAGTGCCATGCGTTTCGACGCGTGATCACTTCGACGAAAACGGCACCCTCACGCCCGAAAACACCGCTCGTAGCTACGACACCACTAGCGACGTACCGGTCGTCGATACCGACTGTGTCTCGGATCTGACCGTGTTCGTCCACGGCTGGGACAAAAGCGGATCCGACCCCGAGCAGCGCGCCCTCGACAAGATCACGACGGCCGACACCGAACTCACTGAGAACGGGTACGATGGGGCGGCCGTCGGCTACACCTGGGACAGCGACAAGGGCGACGGCTTGGACTTCGGATGGGACGTTGCACAGGGCATCGCCCAACGGAACGGCCGGAAGCTCGCGCAGTTCGCCCTCGACGTCAAACGGTCGTGTCCGGAGACGACACTTCGGTTCGTCAGCCACTCGCTCGGAGCACAGGTCGCCTTCAGCGCGCTCCGAACGCTGAACGACCGTAGCGCGTGGGGCTCGCTTGACACCACCATCCAGACGGTGCACCCGCTCGGTGCCGCCACCGACAACGACGTGCCGACAAAAGAAACCGGCCGGGCGACCTACGACGCGATCAAGGCGCAGACCGGGAGCGTGTACAACTACCACAACGCTGCCGACGACGTTCTGCAGTGGGCCTACGGCACCATCGAGTTCGACGACGCGCTCGGCGAGACCGGCGTCGAAAGCGACGATACGCCGCCAGCTAACTACACTGACCGTGACGTCGAGTCCCAGGTCGGGGACGACCACAGCAACTACCTCAACACCGTTGCCGACGATGTCCTCGGAGACATGTGAGCGGTCGGGAAGTCAGATCACACAAAACAGCTGATCTGTGCCGCTTACGCGCCGTCAGAGACCTTTACCACGCCATCATCACTAGCGAAGAACAGATCGGACCCATGAACTGACAGCGAAGCACCATTCGTTGGCGTGGCACTGAGTTCCAAGGACCACTTACGGGAACCGGTGTCGGCGTCGAACGCAGACAGTGTCTCCTCCCCGAGCCAGAACTGGGTTCCGTCAGCGATAACTGGAGGACGTATAGGGCCATCAACCTGTGATCCAGTGTTGATCGTGCTTCCATCAGCAGCCGCCAACACTGTAAGGGTAGGCTGCCCATCTGGGTTGGTCGTTTTCACGTGGATTCGATTATTGGTAACGGCGAGCGAATGACCATACTTGTTTGGAATGGATGTTTTCCACTGTGTTTCACCCTCGCGCTCCGTCGATAACGCATACAGCTCCCCGCCTACTGCAGAATAATACACGCTTCCATCACCAATAACAGTCGGTCGATGTGTCTCAGGGAGAGAGGAGCGCCGCCAGATCTGATCACCAGATTCAGGATTAACCGCTGCAACGCCTGTGTTAAATTGGATGTACACGACCCCATCCCGAAGCCCTACAGTATCGGGTTCGGTGTCTTCGAAACTAAACGTCCAGCGTTTCTCCCCTGTCGCGGCGTCGTACGCGACGACCGAGGAGGAGTCCCAGTTGAGAACCTTGCCACTAACGAAAACAGGTGCAGTACTATCGTATGCGAAACCTGTGTTCGACCGCCAGCAAAGGTCACCATTTCGCGCATCGTAGACGCGGGTGCCTCCGACTGTTGAGACGAAAACCGCGTTCCCAGCGATTGTCATCGATCCTCCGTTGCTGGTCGTCTCTGTGTTCCAGGATCGTGTGCTTTCGTTGATGTCGAATGAGGTGTACGAACCGCCGGCTCCATTCGAACCATCGAGTTCAAGGACGCCACGGTCACCGGTAAACATCACCTGTGAGTCGGGGTTCAGACTGGGTGTCTCAAGTACAGTCGATTCGGTCGCCTCACTCGAAGGGCCAGGATCGGTTGTCGCGCCGGTTCTCGCGAAGTCGTGTTGATACGTCGGCCACGGACCAGTCACCTCACCAACCGGGGCATCTTGTATGTATTCAACGTCTCCGCCGAATAGGGCGCTACTGCAGCCGGCTACCGCACTCACCGATGTCGCACCAACTGCTGCTAACAGACGACGCCGTGTACAGACCGAATTTGACATACGGAAACGGACATCAGTAATATGTAAATTCCTTGTGGAATCGGTGTTCCCATCTCATCAGAATCTACTCGCGAGGATGGCAAAACGGTCAGCAATAGAGACGAGTTACCAGGACACTACACTGGAGCGACCGAACGGAACGAAACCAGGCCCACGGCCCGCTACCTGATCGGGGTGATCAATTTCTTTCGCCCGCTCTCTGACGATACATGCTCCCTTCGCGTGTGTCCCGTAGGTTCACAACGCTGTCGACGACGTTCTGCAGTGGGCCTACGGCACCATCGAGTTCGACGACGCACTCGGTGAGACCGGCGTCGAAAGCGACGGTACGCCGCCAGCTAACAACACCGACCGTGACGTCGAGTCACGGATCGAGGACGACCACAGCAACTACCTCAACACCGTTGCCGACGATGTCCTCGGAGACATGTGAGCGGTCGGGAAGTCAGATCACACAAAACAGCTGATCTGTGCCGCTTACGCGCCGTCAGAGATTTTTACCACGCCATTTTTACTAGCAAAAAGCAGGTTAGAACCATGAACTGACGGCAAAGAATAATTCTCTACCGTGGCATTTACATCCAAGGACCACTTGGGAGAACCGGTGTCAGCGTCGGACGCATACAGTGTCGTGTCCCCGAGCCAGAACTGGGTCCCATCAGCAACGATTGGCGGTGATGTACGGCCATCGGGATGCTTCTCGATGTTGATTGTGCTTCCATCCGCAGCGTCCAAGGTCGTGAGAACGCCACGATCAGACGAATCGGAGGCAGACACGTGGATTCGATTATTGCTAACGGCGAGCGAATGACCATACTCGTTTGGAATGGATGTTTTCCACTGTGTTTCACCCTCTCGTTCCGTCGATAACGCATACAGCTTCCCACCTTCTGCGGAATAATACACGCTTTCATCGCCAATAACAATCCGTTGGTCTATCCCAGGGAAGAGGGACCGCCGCCAGACCTGATCACCAGATTCGGCATCAACCGCTGCAACGCCTGTTTCAAGTTGGATATACACGATCCCGTCCCGAAGCCCTACACTATTGGGTCCGGTGTCTTCGAAACTGAACGTCCAGCGTTTCTCCCCCGTCGTGGCGTCGTACGCGACGACCGAGGAGGAGTCCCAGCTGAGAATCTTGCCACTGACGAAAACAGGTGCATTGCCCAGGAATGGGGAACCTGTGTTCGCCCGCCAGCAAAGGTCACCACTTCGAATATCGTAGACGCGGATGCCTCTGCTTGTTGAGGCGAAAGCCGCGTTCCCAGCGATTGTCACCGATCCAGCGCTGCCGGTTGTCTCTACATTCCAGGATCGTGTGTTTTCGTTGATATTGAATGAGGTGTACGAGCCCCCGAATTCATCCGGACTGAGTGCAAGGGCGCCACGGTCACCGGTAAACATCACCTGTGAGTCGGGGTGCAGATTGAATAGCTCAAGTACAGTCGATTCGGTTGCATCACTCGAAGGGCCAGGATCGGTTGTTGCACCGGTTCTCGCGAAATCGTGTTGATACGTCGGCCACGGACCAGTCACCTCCCCAACCGGGGCATCCTGTATGTATTCAACGTCTCCGCCGAATAGAGTGCTACTGCAGCCGGCTACCGCACTCACCGATGTCGCCCCAACTGCTGCTAACAGACGGCGACGTGTACAGATCGAATCTACCATAGTTAAAACATATAAGAACAAAGTAAATATCTTGTGTTGTGAAGGAGTTAACGGTGCGAAAACGCGATGTCGATAACACGGAGCGAGGGGCAGTCACAGCGACCAAAACGCACCAGACAACAATTGAGTGCGCTCGCACCTGCGTGGCGACTGCGCTCGCGGCAACAACTGATAAGCCCCCGGCATGCGTAGGTGGAGTATGAAGCTCCGCCAGATTGCCGGGTCGCTGGCCGCGGCTACCGGTGTCGTTGCTGCCACGAACGCCGCCCTCGCGTGGCGGGCGGACGAGCTTGCGTCGCCACTGGACGGGACGAACAACACGTACCAGTGGCGTGGGTTCGACATCGCGTACACCGAGGCCGGCGATCCGGACGATCAAGACGTGGTACTGCTGCATGGACTGAACGCTGCGGGATCGAGTTTCGAGTTCCGCAACGTGTTCGACGCGCTGGCCGCGGATCACCACGTGATCGCGCCCGACCTGCCGGGGTTCGGTCGCTCAGACCGGCCGCCGATCGAGTACGCGGCGTCCCACTACACGACGTTCGTGGCCGACTTCCTCGCCGACGCCGCCGAGGATCCGATGGTCGTGGCATCATCGCATTCGGGTGCGTACGCGACCGCTGCGGCCGCCGACACCGATTCGGTCAGCGAGCTGGTGTTGGTGTGTCCGACGACCGCGGGGTTCTCGGGGACGCGCCCGCTCGTCGGCGCGCTCGTCAGGACGCCAGTGGTCGGCACGGCGCTGTTCAACGTGGCCACGAGCAAGCGCGCCATCCGGTATTTCAACGCCGATCACGGCTACCACGACGAGTCGGTTGTCACCGAGGACGTGGTCGAGTACCACTGGCGGACCGCCCATCAGCCGGGCGCTCGGTTCGCCGCCGCGTCGTTTTTCGCGGGCGCCCTGGATGTGGATATGGACTTGGGTGCCGAGCTGGCGGCTCTCGATCTGCCGGTGACAGTTGTTTGGGGCCAGGAAGCGACCATCTCGCCCGTCGCTGATGGCCGCGACATCGCCGATGCCGCGGGCGCGCGGCTGGTGGTGCTCGAAGAGTCCGACGTGCAGCCCCACGTCGAGCGCCCTGAGGCGTTCCTCCGGGACGCCGTGGAACCAAGCGCTGTAGTTGAGGGCAGCAAGCAGAGCAGTGGCGGCGAGGATGTCAAACACGCCACCGATGGAGCGTGACGAAACAGCGACTAGCGCGGAAACAAGGGAACCGGACAAAAAGCGGCGGCCACGAGTAGTCGCCGTTTCGTCGTGAGATCGTACGGGGCAGAGCGGTAGGAGTCGCGTCAGAAGACGTTGCCCCATTGTTCTGAGTTGTATTTAATCGAACACGATCGGGAGATCCGTACCATTGCCATGCCACAGAGAGAGTAGTGTGGGATGGTACTACAAGGCGTTACAACGTCGATCCGGACTCAAAGGTCGCATAACACGAGATCACAGCCACTGATTTGACGCTTTCGTTCGACCTTCGATAACTACGCTTTAGTATCCCCAAAACATTGTTAGCGTACGCTCAATCAATGGAGAACGAAGACCACAACTTCGGAACAAGCGACTGGTGGCCAAACCAGTTAGACTTGGAGATTCTGGATCAGAACAGCCAACAGGTCGACCCGTACGGCGAGGACTTCGAGTACGCCGAGGCGTTCGAGGACCTCGACCTCGCGGCGGTCAAAGACGACCTCGAAGAGATGATGACCGACTCGAAGGACTGGTGGCCGGCTGACTACGGCCACTACGGGCCACTGTTCATCCGGATGGCGTGGCACAGCGCCGGCACCTACCGGACGTTCGACGGTCGCGGCGGCGCAGCCGGCGGTCGCCAGCGCCTCCCGCCGGTCGACAGCTGGCCGGACAACGTCAACCTCGACAAGGCCCGTCGCCTCCTCTGGCCGATCAAGCAGAAGTACGGCCGCAAGCTCTCGTGGGGCGACCTCATCATCCTGGCCGGAAACGTCGCGCTCGAATCCATGGGCTTCGAAACCTACGGGTTCGCGGGCGGACGTAAGGACGATTACACCCCGGACGAGGCCGTCGACTGGGGGCCCGAAGACGAGTGGGAGACCACGTCCGGCGACCGCTTCGACGCGGATGGAAGCCTCAAGTGGCCGCTTGGCAACACCGTCATGGGCCTCATCTACGTCAACCCCGAGGGGCCAAACGGCGAACCCGACCTCGAAGGCTCCGCGAAGAACATCCGCGAGTCCTTCGGGAAGATGGCGATGAACGACAAGGAGACGGTCGCGCTCATTGCGGGCGGCCACACCTTCGGGAAGGTCCACGGTGCCGACGACCCCGAGGAGAACGTCGGCGCCGAACCCGCCGCCGCCCCCATCGAGAAGCAGGGGCTGGGCTGGGAGAACGAGTTCGGTGAGGGCAAAGGTCCGGACACGATCACCAGCGGGATCGAAGGGCCGTGGAACACCACGCCGACCCAGTGGGACATGAGCTACGTCGACAACCTGCTCGAATACGAGTGGGAGCCCGAGAAGGGGCCCGGTGGCGCCTGGCAGTGGACCACCAAGAGCGGCGAGCTCAACGAGTCCGCACCTGGCGTGCAGGATCCGACCGACACCGAGGACGTCATGATGCTGACGACGGACGTCGCGCTCAAAGACGACCCCGACTACCGGGAGGTCCTGGAGACCTTCCAGGAGAACCCGCGGGAGTTCCAGCAGTCCTTCTCGAAGGCCTGGTACAAGCTCATCCACCGCGACATGGGGCCGTCCGAGCGGTTCCTGGGTCCGGAGGTGCCCGAGGAGACGATGATCTGGCAGGATCCGCTCCCGGACGCCGACTACGACCTCGTCGACGACGAGGCCGTCGCGGCGCTCAAATCCGAGCTCCTGGAGTCGGAGCTGTCGATCCCGCAGCTCGTGAAGACCGCGTGGGCGTCGGCATCGACGTACCGCGACAGCGACAAGCGCGGCGGCGCCAACGGCGCGCGCATCCGGCTGGAACCCCAGCGCAGCTGGGAGGTCAACGAGCCCGAGCAGCTCGAAGCCGCGTTGTCGACCTACGAGGACATCCAGGCGGAGTTCAACGACGCCCGCAGCGACGACATGCGTGTGTCGCTGGCTGACCTGATCGTGCTCGGCGGGAACGCCGCCATCGAGCAGGCCGCGGCCGACGCCGGATACGACGTCGACGTGCCGTTCGAACCGGGCCGCACCGACGCCACGCCCGAGCAGACCGACGTCGAGTCCTTCGAGGCGCTCAAGCCGAAGGCCGACGGGTTCCGGAACTACCTCGGCGACGACGCCGAGCGCGAACCCGAGGAGCTGCTGGTCGATAAGGCCGAGCTGCTGAACCTCACCGCCGACGACATGACGGTGCTCGTCGGCGGGCTCCGAGCGCTGGGAGTGACCCACGGCGACTCCGAGCTGGGCATCTTCACCGACCAGCCGGGGACGCTGACGAACGACTTCTTCACGACGCTGCTGGACATGGACTACGAGTGGGAAGCCGCCTCCGAGGACCGCGAGGTCTTCGAGTTGCGCGACCGCGAGACCGGGGACGTCGAGTGGACCGGCTCGCGAGTCGACCTGCTGTTCGGCTCGAACACGCGGCTGCGCGCCATCGCGGAGGTCTACGGCAGTGATGCCGACGAGGAGCTGTTCGTTCAGGACTTCGTGGACACGTGGAGCGAGGTCATGAAGCTGGACCGCTTCGACCTCGAATAGCGCGCCCGATCCACGCGCCGTCCACCCGTGGCGGTCGGCGTGTCGCTAACGCGGTGGAGCTGTTGCTGTTTCTGACTACGGCTGTGAGCAACTGCGATCAGGACGAATGGTATCCGGGCCAGTGTGCGACGTTCAAGCGCTGGTGCGACGGGCAGTATGTGATCTGCTTGGCAACCCCTGGGTCCGACCCGATACGATACGAATTGAATCGCGCAGGATGGAAGGTCGGCAGCGGACCGGGTGTCCACGAAGATGCTCCTAGCGATTCTGAGCCAAAAAACGGCGAAACAACGGTGTGGAAGGGCCGGCAGCTAACGGTTGGCCGGGCGGCTAATCATCACGTGGACCCGTGAATGACGAGATCGTAGTCACGACAACGGACCGCAGACGTAGTGCTCGCCACTTCGAGGCGAGGAACCCGGACAGGATGAACGCAAACCCCACGACGGTTGCTGGCGTGATCTCTTGTCCAAGCACGAGCCATCCGGCCAGCGCCGCGAAGACGGGAATTACGTACTCAATGAAGCTCATCTCGATGGGACCGAGGTCGTCCAGTAATCTGAAGTAGAGCAGGAACCCACCGACGCCGGCGACCACAGAGAGGTATGTGAGTGCGCCGAGCGCGGACGGCGTCCAGGTGGCGGCCGCAAACGACTGGCCGGGGAGCACGAGTACAGCGACGTGGAGGACGACGGCGCCGGTGGCCATCAGCCACGCCTGGGTGGATAGGAACGGCAGCGATGGCGATCGGCTGTGCGTGACGACCGCGGCGGCGGCGAACGCGAACGCGGACGCAAGCACAAGAGACACGCCAAGGACGCTGTCCGCGATGTTCGTAGGGTCGGGGTTAGCGATGATGACGACCCCAGCGAACCCAAGCATGACGCCGACCGCAGTGGCGGCGGTGAGCTGCTCATCGGTGGCGACGAGGCGCGTGAGCGCAGGCGTCACGACGGGAACGAGACCCAACAGAACAGCTGCGACACCGCCGGTAACGTACTGCTGACCCGTAAAGAGGAACGCATGATGGGCGCCGATCGTGAGGGTGCCACCGACGAGCACGTAAACGAAGTCATCCATAGTTCGGGGGTAGACGTCAGCGTCCGAGACGAAGACGGCAGCAAACAGCAGTGCGGCAGCGATGTCGAATCGTACGGCCGCGAATGGGACTGCGGGCAGATCGGCCAATCCAACGTCGGTTGCCATGAACGCCGTTCCCCAGACAGCGCACAGGAGCAAGAAACGACCGGTCGTCCGGTAACGACTCATTCGTGAGGGGTTCGCTGTCAAGGGGCAAATATGCGTCGAACTGCACGAACTCTCGGGGCATCCGGACCTGCGTGATGCGGTGGCGGCTGTGTAGTATGCTGTCGCTATCGACGATCGTCGGCTACCCACCGCACGTTTTTCGCGGCTCGGTGTCGGTAATGGAACCGCATCGTTCGGTGGGTGCACGGGCTACTGTGACGGGGTTGGTTTGGCGGGTTGGTTTTCGGACGCCGCGTGGTAGATCGCGTCGCCGGTCTCGGGGTCAAACAGGTGGAGGCGTTGCTGATCGAAGCACAGACGGATCGTGTCCCCGGTCGAAACGTCCCGGCGCGGTTGGACTTTCACCTGTAGCTCGTCGTCACCGATGGTGCAGTGTAGCAGGAGCTGTTCACCGAGCGGTTCTCGGACGGTTACCCTCGCCTCAAAGGACTCCTCGTGTCCAGTAGCAGAGCGCCCAGCCACTAGAATGTCCTCGGGTCGAACCCCGAATGTCAGGCGGCGGTCAACGAGTGCCGAGTTGGAGCCGCCGTCGGGAAGCGGGTGAGCGAACCCCTCGTGGTCGGCAACGAGACCACGGGGGCGGTCGCGAACCCGCACGGGAACCAGGTTCATTGCCGGTTCCCCGATGAATCCGGCGACGAACTGGTTTGCGGGGAAATCGTAGAGTTGCTGTGGCGGCGCGACCTGTTGGACGGTGCCGTCGTTGAGGACGGCGACGCGGTCGCCAAGCGTCATCGCTTCGGTCTGGTCGTGGGTCACGTAGACGGTTGTGGTGTCGAGTTCTCGGTGGAGTTTCGACAGCTCCGCCCGCATGTGGACGCGGAGCTTCGCGTCGAGGTTCGACAGTGGTTCGTCGAGCAGGAACACGGACGGCTCGCGAACGAGCGCGCGCCCGATGGCCACGCGCTGGCGCTCACCGCCGGAGAGGGCGTCTGGGGTCCGGGCGAGTAGCTCCGTGATGCCGAGTGTTGCGGCTGCGTCGGCGACGCGGTCCTCGATCTCGGCGCTGGAGTAATCGGTGACCGACTGCATCCCGAAGGTCATGTTCTCGGCGGCAGTCATGTGTGGATACAGGGCGTAGTTCTGGAACACCATGGCGATGTCACGGTCCTCGGGTGGTGAGTCGGTGACATCAGTGCCGCCGATCCGGATGGTGCCGGCCGTGGCGTCTTCGAGGCCGGCGATGAGCCGAAGCGTCGTCGATTTGCCACAGCCCGAGGGGCCAACGACGACGAGGAACTCCTCGTCGAGGACATCGAGATCGATCCCGTCAACCGCGGCGATGCTGTCGTAGTGCTTGGTGAGGTCGGTGAGTGTGATCGTACTCATTGGAATCAGGATTGCTGAATCGCGATGGTTTCGCGAAGCGAACGGTGGAAGACCAGCAGTACGGCAAGCGGCGGCAACAACGCGAGCACCGCCGCGGCCATGATGACGCCCCACTGTGTCAAGCCGGCCTGGGCCGCCCCCTGGATGTATCGAATCCCGACCTGGGCGACCTGACTTGGTTTGTCCGTGACCGCGATGAGCGGCCAGAGGAACTGGTTCCAGGAGTAGATGAACGTGATGACGCAGACGCCGGCGATCATGCTGCGGGACATCGGGATCAGCACGGACACCAGGAAGCGAAGCGGGCCGACCCCATCCACGTGGGCTGTCTCAACCAGCGAGTCGGGAATCGAGCGGAAATGCTGGCGGAACAGGAACACCGCGGTTGCGCTGGCGATGTACGGCCCCGTGATCGCCAGGAGGGTGTTCGTCCAGCCGAGATCCGCCATCAGCTGGAAGAGGGGCACGATCCGGACCGGAACGGGTAACAACAGCGTGAGCAAAACGAACATGAAGATCGCGCGCTCGTACGGGAGTTCGTAGTAGACGAGCGCGAGCGCGGCCAGCAACGAGAGGGTGACTTTCCCGATGACGACGGCGATGCTCATCACCAGCGAGTTGAGGAGGTAGGTCCCGAAGTTGTACGTTGTGAGCGCGGCCTGGTAGTTCTGGAGGGCGTTACTGCCGGGTCCGATGGTGGTGGGCTGGTAGACTTCGGCGGTCGTTTGCGTGCTCATCAGCACGGCCAACACGAGTGGGGCGGCCATCAGTGCGATCGCGCCGAACAGCCCCAGGTGCATCAGAGCGTTCTCGGGGAGGATGTCGCGGTGGGTCGTCCGGGTCGAAGACTGGGCGGTGTCAGTGGCCATTGTATCACGCCCCATACTGTGCGTATCCCTCTGAAACGCGGATTTGGACGTACATCAGTACCGCGACCAGGGCGAACAGGATGACCGACTCGGCCGACGCCAAGCCCAGGCTGTTGAACTCGAAGGCGTCGCGGTAGAGCTTGAATATCAGGAGATTGGTTGCGTCGCCCGGACCGCCGCTGGTGAGGAGGTCCACGATCGGGAACGTGGAGAAGAACGCGTAGATCGTGTTCATCACCGTGAGGAAGACCAGCGTTGGTGCCATCAGCGGGAGGTAGACGCTCCGGAGGCGTCTGAGGTGGCCAACCCCGTCGAGCGTGGCGCGTTCGGTGAGCGTTTCGGGGATCGTGTTGAACGCGGCAACGACGAAGATGATGTTGTATCCGAGCTGCTTCCAGATCGCGACGACGGCGACGACGGTGAACGCCTGCGGGCCGCTGTTGAACCAGTCTAAGGTGAACGGGGTGACCGCTTCGAGGTAGTGAGTGAACACACCGAGGTTCGGGTGTAGGATGAAGTTCAACAGGATCGCGGCGACGGCCGGCGGCAGCGCGTACGGCCAGATGGCGGCGATGAGGTACGCCGACGAACCGACGGACACGGTGAAGAGGAGATATCCGACCGCGATCGACAGCAGGAGGGTTCCGGTGACGACGATGGCTGCGAACAGGACAGAGATCGCGAAGCTGTGGTGGTAGGCGGTTGAGGTCAGCAGCTGAACGAAGTTCTCCGCGCCGACCCAGGCGGTCTGCTGCCCGAGGAACAGGGTTCTGTACAGACTGAGTCGGAACGTCTCGAGGCCCGGATAGTAGAGGAACGCACCGAGCACGACCACGGAGGGGAGCAGCAGTCCCAGGGCCTGCAGTGTCGAATCGAATGGGGTTGGCTGTGTGGACATGGGTGGTCGGGTTACGCGCTGTCGTCGATGGAGTCGGTGTAGTCCTGGATGGCGCTGGTCGCTTGGGTGTCCATCTCCGCGAGGCCCGCCGAAACGGACATGTCACCGGTGATGATGCTGACCGAGAGCTCCTCGTTGATCGTTCTGACTTCCGGGAACGCGCCCATGACTGCGCCGCGCGTTGCCGGTGTGTCGGTGGTCTCCTGGAGTTGGTCGAAGGCCGTGCGGAAGTTCGGGTGTTCGTCGAACCAGCCGTCGTCCGTGAGCCGGTCGATGACGCTCTGTCGCACGGGGAAGTAGCCGCTGTTGCGGTGCCACCGCAGCTGTTGGTCGGGCTGGGTGAGATACGCGATGAACGTACCGGCGGCCTGTTTCTCCGCAGTCGTCAGTGCGTCCGGAACCCACAGTGAGCCGCCACCGATGACGACGCCTGAGTTGTCTCCGGTCGGGGTTGGGAGGTATGCGGATCCGAGTTCGAAGCCGCGCTGCTTTGCACCGGCCACCAGCGAGACCAGATTCGACGTGGAATCCCACAGCATCGCCGCTTGCTCGGTGAGAAACGCCTGTCGGGCCTCGTCCCACGCCTCGATCCCGGGGTTCAAGTAGAGGTCGGCGTTGGCCATGTCCGTCCACCACTGGTAGACCGCGCGTCCGGCGTCGCTGTCGAAGTTTGTCTCCGTGGGTCGGCCGGCACGGCCGTTGTCGTTGTTGACCAGGAGTTGGTTTTGCTTCGCGAACTGCTGTTCGATCTGCATCCACGAGTGATTCGGCCAGGTGAGGCCGTACTCTAGTTGCGTGTTCGAAACAATGGTGCTGGCCGCTGTCCGGAGTTCGGCAAGCGTCGTCGGCGGGGCGTTCGGATCGAGCCCAGCCGCCTCGAAGGCACGCTTGTTGTAGAGCATGATGGTGTTCGAGGAGTTGAACGGCATCGAGTTGAGCGTGCCATCGGTGCGGTAGTAGTTGAGGACCGACGGGAGGAAGTCCTCGCGGTCGATTTTGTCTTCGGGAAGCAGGGAGTCGATGGGAGTGAACGCGTTGCTGTCGAGGGCGATTCGGGTCCCGATCTCGAAGAGTTGGACGATCCCCGGGGGATCGCCGGCCCGCGACGCCTGGAGGGACTGGTTGAGTGTCTCACGGTAGCCGGTCTTGCTCACGGGGTTGATCGAGACGCCGTCGGTCTGTGCTGAGAAATCCGCTGCCATCTGCTCGATTGTGGTCGCCAGTTCGTCGCCGAAAACGTGCCAGAAGTCCAGCGTGACGGTGCTGGAACCGGTATCCGATTGGGTTGTGGCTGTGTTGAGTGCGCCACAGCCGGTGAATGCTGTGAGTCCGGCTGTGCCGGCACCGGCGAGGACTGCGCGTCGTGTCGCTGTGGCTCTCCGTGTCTCTGTGGTGGGCGCCATCGGATAACGCAACTCGGGGTCCCCGGATGAGTGCTTATATGAGTTGAAAATATCCGTCTAGACCGTTCTGGAGACCTATTGAGCCGTGCATGGGGCGGCGCGCAGCAATGCCGTCGACGTTCCAGAACCGACCCCGGGTTTAATACCGAGCCAGTCGTTGTGTGGGTGGCTGTTGGATTCATGCTCTCGAACGCAACGCGAGTGACAGTCGTGTGCATCGTTTCGGCGGTCGCGCTCTGGCTCGTCGTGAGACGGATCACCGATGCGGCCTGGGTGCAGTTGGTGACACTCATCGGCGTTGGCGTCTGGCTGCCGACAGTGCTCGCCAAGCGGGTGGGGCGGTGACAGCGGGAGTTGCCGAGGGCCGTGCGTGGTAGCGGGCGTGACTCGAGTGTGGATCGGGAGATCGTCGACGACCACACCGCAGTCAGTTGTGAGGATGGCGCAGGTTCAAAATGAGGGGGTGGAGACGCGTGCGACACGACGCACGTGGCTGCGGGCAGCCCTCAGAACGGAGGACTGTAGTCCTGGTACTCGTCCATGTCCTCCATGCGGTCAGTTTTCGACGGCATGACCGCGGCACGGGGGCCGCCCGAGCGCACGACGGTCACGTCATCGAGGTCGTCGAGGCTTTCGGGGAGGCGACTTTCGATGGCATTCATCGTCATCGGTGCGATGCCGCAACCCGAGCACGCGCCACCGATCGCGACGGTCGCGGTGCCGGCTGCTTCGTCGATCTCCCGGATCTCGAAGTTGCCGCCGTGTTGCTGGATCTGGGGGACGTTGTCACTGAGATAGTTGCGCGTCTGTCGTTCGAGGTTGCCTGCGCTCATTGCGGATGTACAGACGCACCATAGTGTCATAAATCCATGGTATTTGGTGAGCCTAAACCAGCTCAAGGAGAGCGATCCGACGTGGAGGCCACTGGAAGCGGTGAGCCCACCACGGCCCTGACCCCGTGGCACTCGGCTTGAACCGCCTGTAGACAACACCACGGCAGAGTGCAGTAGGGCTGAAGGCGCGATAGAGCGAGTTACACATCGATGACGGGGGGTGAGCGAGCGCGATACATCGCTGGCGGTGCCGGTAGAGAGAGAGTGACATGGCCGAATTTGGGGCACAGATCCCGTATCACACCAGGATAAACATCGATTGGGGTTACGCTTTTCAACCAGGGGGTGTACAGCATACGTATGGCTGGTCGCGACCAAGGTGGGACGCACGGAGTCGGCGACGACGCCGGGGTGGGCGGCGATGACGCGGCCGCCGATGGCTCCGGGCATGGCGCTGGTAGCCAACTCGCTGGCTCGGACGCGGCCACAGACGAGGACGCACAGCGGTCGATCCGTGACATGCTTCACGACGACGGGGACGCGTCGGTGTTCGTCAACCGTGACCTCGTGGAGCCGGACACGATCATCGACGAGGAGCGAATCGTCGGCCGCGACGAACAACTGGAGTCGGTGGTGTCGTTTCTGAAGCCAACGCTGCAAGGGAATCGGCCACCGAACATGCTCCTGTACGGGCCCGCGGGAACCGGGAAGTCGCTCATTATCGGTGCGGTCACGCAACAGATCATCGAACTGTGCCACTCCAAGGGTGAGCGGTTCGGCGTTGTGCAGGTCAACTGCCAGCCGATCAATACGCTCGACCAAGCCGTGTACGAACTCGTCCAGACGGTCGCCAGCGATGTCGGCATCGAACCCGGAGTTCCGGAAACCGGAGTATCTACGAAACGGAAGTACAGACGGCTCTACGACCTCATCAACGAGCATTACGACTCGGTCATCTTCATTCTGGACGAGATCGATCTGCTGGTTGGTCGGCGCGCAAACGACGAGCCGGCGTACTCCAAACTGCTGTATCAACTCTCGCGCGCTAGCAACACGAACGACATCGCAGGCCAAGTGTCGGTGGCCGCACTGACAAACGACCCCAAGTTCATGGAGAACATCGACGGGCGGGCAGAGAGCTCGTTCAATCCCCGCGATATTTACTTCCCGGATTACGACGCCACACAGCTCCGGCAGATCCTCGAAAACAGGCGTGACGCGTTCCGGCAAGACGCGTTGACCGACGACGTACTCCCGCTCGTGTCGGCGTTTGCGGCACAAAGCCATGGTGATGCTCGGAAAGCGATCGATCTGTTCCGTGGAGCCGGCGATCTGGCCGACGAACAGGGGGATCAAACGGTCCGCGAAGACCACGTCCGGGAGTCCCAAGACGAGATCGACAAGGACCGGTCGCTGAAGTTGATCGCGGGGCTGACGACCCAGAAGAAGATTTCCCTGTACGCGACGGCGGCTGTCGCGCACTGTTCGAGTGCAACGCGGAACTCGGTGCCCAGTCCGGTTGGGTTCCAGGTGTACCAGTGGGTCACCGAGGAGATCGATGCCGACCAGATGACCCGGGAGACGTACGTGAAATACGTCAAGGAGTTGTCGACGTATGGATTGGTTTCGACGGCCCGAAAGAGCCGTGGACGCGGTGGCGGAATGTATATGGACTTCACCTTCAGGGGTGATCCGGAGTCGATGATGCATCGGGTTGTCGACGACACGCGGCTGGAGAGAGTCGGCACCGAATCCGAGCGGCTCCACGCGGTGGTGAACGCCCAACTTCGAGAGTTCGAGGAGTAGTTGCCAGGCGATTCCCTGCTGCCTTTCGCTTCCCTCCCCACCCCCCGTCTTCGATGTGTAATCTCCTGTCGTGTCTCTGATCAGATCGTCGGCTACTGCTGGCGATCGTGGCAAGGCCACACCCCCTCCCCGTCATCGATGTGTAAACGATACCACCGAGAGATCGATGGCACACTGGCAACGAAGTGAGACCAAGACAGAAGCAGGGTTCAACGCCGCTGTGACAGGAAGGCGACGTATTAGACGGAGTTCGAATGCTGTCAAGCACTAGTTACGTGTTCTCCTACAACTACCAAATTAACATACAGCTACTGCAGTGCGGTTACTGTTTTCCCTGGTCTATTATAAATCTTTCCTTAATAGTAATACAGTTCGCTGAGAGGGACAAAACCGGCAGAAGGGAGCTGTCCTCGGCGTGTATCGCGGTCGTAGCCCACCTACTGGTTGGTTCGACCGATCCCCCCACCCTGCGGCAATCCCGTTTACACATCGATGACGGGGGGAGGGAGTCCCCCCTCCCTTTTCGCCGCCGACACGTCCAGCTCCCGGATGAATCTCGGCGGGCCGCCCAGCAGGAACGGTGGTACGGGACCCCGCTATCGATCCCGAACCCGCCGCCCCATCTCGTCGGCGGTCAGCAACGCATCACGCACCATTGCTGGTGTAACGTCAAACGGCTCGTCGTGGATCGTCTCGGCTTCGTCACAGGCCGCCTCCGCGACCACGTCCAGGTCTACCTGTTCAGGGTTCGTGATCCCGATCTCACCGAGGGTGACAGGCAACCCGAGCTCGACCGAGAACTCGATGAACTCCTCGATCCTCGCGTCGGAATGCCCCTCCAGCACGAGTTGCGTGATCGTGCCGATGTTCACCTTTTCACCGTGGGTCGCGTCGTGCGTTTCCGCGAGCTGCGTGAGGCCGTTGTGCACGGAGTGGGCAGCCGCCAGCCCGCCGCTTTCGAACCCCAGCCCGCTGAGCAGCGTGTTCGCCTCGATCACGGCGTCGACGCTCTCGGTCACGGCATCGTGCTCGACGGCGTCCAGCGCGCCGGCACCGTGCTCACGGAGCGTCTCATAGCACAGCTCGGCGAGTTTGTGTCCCGCGCGGGTTGGTTTCCCACCGACCTCGTTGTCGCCGCCGGACTGTGCGACTGCGTCCGCCTCGAACCACGTTGCAAGCCCGTCGGCGATCCCCGAGCGCAGGAACCGAGCCGGCGCTGCAGCGACCACTTCGGTGTCAACGATCACCAAGTCCGGGTGCTGCTCGTAGTACCAGTAATCCTCGAACTCGCCGTGCTCGCTGTAGATCACTGACAGCGAACTCGTCGGCGCGTCCATCGATGCGATCGTCGGCATCGACACCATTGCGCCGCCGACCTCCTCGCGGACTGCTTTCGCGGTGTCCAGGGCCTTGCCGCCTCCGGCCCCGATAACGATGTCGGCACCCTCGTCGACAGCAACGGACGCGATCCGCTCGATCTCGTCCTCCGAGGATTCCCCGTTGAACACGACCGATGAGCCGTCGAGTCCGGCTTCCGCGAGGCTTTCGTGCACGTCGCTCTCGATCATGTCCATCACGATCTCGTCGGCGACCAGCAATGCTGTGTCACCGAGTGACTCCGCGTGCGTGCCGATGTCGGTCGTCACGTTGCGACCCTGTACGTACGTCGATGGCGATTTGAATACGCTCGTCATGAGTTAGGCCGTACTAAAAATTCACCGGGGAGCCGCATATACTTTACGAGAACACGCATTATCTCCGGAGAAACCACGTCATACATCCATTATACTGTGCAATCTTTCACGCACACACAGGTCGTTGCGTCGAGCAGCCCCACAACCGGTTCGGCACCGTCTTCCGGTCGCTAATACCACCCGAGCGCTCCGCCGACCGTGGTCACTCCTCGAACCGAAGCAGGTCCTTTTCGCCGAGTTGCATGAGGAAGTGGCCGAGCGTCTCTTCGACCGGCGCAACGCGCTCCGCGTCGTGTTCATCGGCGACGCGAGACGCGATGTCCGCGACGGTGTTGGTGCCATCGCAGGCGCGCCAGACGGTTGCGCCAACCGCATCGAGCACGAGCTCGCGGTCGCGGTCCGCATCGAAGAGGTCAAACAGGAACCCATCAACGCGGTTCCGCGGGGCGACCGTTCGCGTGATCGTGACCTGCACCACGTCGTCGGTCCGCGTGACTGTCCACTCCTCCGTGGTGCGCTCCGGAATCGCAGTTGGCGCGTGTGTTGTCATGTGTCCTGTGGGTCGCGGATGACGCCGCCGACGAAGACGGCAACGAGAGCGACGAGCGCCACGCCACCGAGCAGCGTCTGTGTGCCGGATGCGAGTCCCACCGCGTACGGCGCGCCCTCGTCGGCGCCGATCCCGAGCACGTAGATCCCGCCGACGACGATCCCCATGATCGCCTCGCCAGTGATCAGCCCGGCGGCAATGATTCGGCCGCGGTAGGTCGCACGTTCCTTTGCCGCCTCGTCGCCGTCGTCGCTGCGCCAGTCAACGTATCGGTCGACGCCCGCCCGCAGCAGCCCGCCGAGGAAGATCGGCGTGGCGAGCGTGATCGGGAGGTAGATGCCGACCGAGAACGGCAACACGGGGACGTCCATCATGATCAACACGATCGCGAAGACGGCACCGATGAGGATCATCCCCCACTGCGCGCTTCCAGTGAGCACTCCCTCCGAGATCAGCGCCATCATGCCGGCCTGCGGAGCGGGGATCGTCTCGCTCCCGATGCCGTACGCTTGGTTGAAAAACGACAGCACCCAGCCCGCGAACACCGACGAGATCGCGATCCCGACCATCTGTGCGATCTGCTGTTTGCGTGGGGTTGCGCCGAGCAGGTAGCCGGTTTTCAGGTCCTGTGAGGTGTCGCCGGCGACCGCCGCGGCGATCGCAACAACGGAGGCGGTCAAGAGCACCACGACCGGATCCGAGACGCCGGTGGATTTCATCGCGAGTGCGGCGATCAGGACGGTCGCGACCGCCATCCCGGAGACTGGGTTCGACGAGCTGCCGACGACCCCGACCAGGTATGCGGACACCGCAACGAACAGGAACGCGGCGATCACGGCAATGACACCGCCCAGAACGCCGAGTTCGACCTGTGGGATCGCAACCAGCGCGATCGTGATCGCGAGCGCCCCGAGCACGACCACTTTCATCGAGAGGTCGCGTTGGGTTCGGGGGATCTGTGTCGCGGTTTCCGATTTGGAGCCGCTGAGCTCGGCGGCCGCGGACGCAAGCGCGTCGCGGATCGTTCCAGCCATCGAGATGATCGCGTAGAACCCGCCCACGATCATCGCGCCCGCACCGATGTATCGCACGTACTGATCCCAGACCGCGTGTGCTTGTCCCATCAGGGTGAGATTCGCCGCCTGATCGGGCACAAACCCGCCTGTGATGAGCAGCGGGATCAACATCATCCACGCCACCAGCCCGCCACCGAACACGTACGCTGCGATCCGCGGACCGATGATGTAGCCGACGCCGATCAGGGCGGGCGTGAAGTCACCGCCGATCGCAAACCCGCGGGTCTGCCCCGCCGAGAACGCCGTTTCGAGGGTCGTCTTCATCACGGCCATGCCGTTGGCCAGCCACATGTAGATGAAGCTCACGAAGAACCCCAGTGAGATGAGTTTCACCCCGCCGTCGCCTTCCGAGCCGGTTTCGAGCACGTCCGCACACGCCGTGCCCTCGGGATACGGCAGCTGTTCGTGCTTGTCGACGATGAGATACCGCCGCATCGGGATCATGAACAGCACGCCGAGCAGCCCACCCAACGCAGCGACGGCCGCGGTTTCGACGATGTTGATGGACTGATCGAGGAACGTGACACCCGCGATCGTGAAGATCACACCGGCGGCCAGTGCCTCGCCCGCCGAAGTCATCGTCTGTACGATGTTGTTCTCCAGGATCGTGCCGCCGATGCCCGCGTACCGCAGCGCGTAGAACAGTCCCATGCTGATGACTGCCGCCGGGATCGAGGCGCTGATCGTGAGCCCCGACCGCATCCCGAGGTACATGTTCGCAGTGAGCAGCAACACGTTGAGCGCGAGCCCGATCAACACCGCCTTGACGGTGAGCTCGGCGACGTTCTTTCCGGCGGGAACGGTTGGGGCAGGCCCAGGCCGTGTGTGGTCATTTGTCGTGCGATTCGTGTCCGCCGTGGATGGTGACTCCGATGGGTCTTGTGGCATAATCGAATCGGGCGGTCGTCTCCACACCTGCGCCGTCGTCGCGCAGCCCACCGATCACACCAACCGAACTACCGGATTTCGTATGTATGCTAAATCGTCGCTGGTGTGTCCGATGAGCGCACTGACGGTCTTGGAGAGTGATTCCGCGTTTTCGGTGACGGTAGTCAGTTCCACGCATAAATACCGAACGTTCTTAGACAATCGTTCAGTCCCTCTGTCGTGTCTTCACTCAACAAATCCATAGATAACACATCTCATGACTGTGTCTCTCTCCCAACAACTCTGATTCTGTACATACTACGGACGGGTCATACGCTATGGTTTGACTGCTGCAAACGATCCGTCAATTCCAGCCCAGTTCTGTTTGGCTCCCACAATTCGTTATTGGATATTGCTGATCGTTTCTGTCCGAGATCCACACTCCAGGGCCACCCCTGGGTAGTGTAGTTCTGCCCTCGATTTAGGTTGACTCTACTTGCCGCTTCAGCACAAACAAAATATAAAATTATATTAACCACTAAACTAAAAACAAGAATGCATCATGTCACGACAACGAACTCGGCGCGACATCATCCGCACCGCTGGTACGACCGCAGCAGGATTGGCAGTTGTCTCTGGAAGCGCTGTAGCTAGTAAAAATACAGCTCAGTCGGGGTCGGTTCATCCCATGGACACGAAGTCGTTCTCGATTTCGTTCCAATTATATCCATCTGACGGTGACAGCGGAAACTACCGCGTAGAAGTTCCCGATGAGGATGCGAACGTTGGGAAGCTTGAAACCGGTATAGTGGGTAATGATTCAGTTAAGACTTATGACTCAAAAACAATTGTTCAGGGACACGTAGAAGCTGACTCATCTCGAAAAGACGAAATTGAGTTTGATACGGACAGCGGAACACGACCCCCAGGTGATGACTGGTGGTCCGCGGATCCTGAAATCACTGTCACTCTAGACAAACCTTCGGGCAGCGAAACGCTTCAGTAGACGACCGCCCCGCACAACTATCCCACTTCTGCTCGCCAACAGCAGACGATCCGGTCTGGAGTCGTTGTGCGGACCTCAAACGATCCGAGCTCTGCGTTCTTATTCACGTCTACCAATGTTACACCACGGCCGAGAACGAACTCGCCACTGGTAATCGGCTCCCGAGCACCGGTCTCCTGTGTGACACAAGTGAACTCCCGTAGCCCCGCTCATCGCGTCCTCAAAACGAGAACCTGCCCTGTGTGGCCATCGCGTTGCCTGTGTCTGTACTACCCCCTTCGATCGGGATGCCGATATAGAGCTTCTTTCGAGCCTTTAGCCGGGCGTCAGTTGCACGATCGTGGGAATCGTGCAGTCATTGGTGGACACGCCCGCCCAAGGATTTGATACATCTAAATTTAGATTTAGATAGAAACTATTTTATAATTCTATCCGTCACGTTCCCAGTACCGATGGACGAGCAGACACACACGCACCTCTCACGCAGACGCACACTCACTGCGGGCGCTGGCGTTCTCAGCGCTAGCCTCGCCGGTTGCATAACGAGCGGCGACACCGACGGAGACCCGGAATCGGGACCGACCGTCGCAGTCGCGTCGTTTTTCAGCTTCTATGACTTCGCGCGGAAGATCGTCGCCGACACGCCGATCACCGTCCGCAATCTCATTCCCACGGGGCTCCACGGCCACGGCTGGGAGCCGAACGCAAGCATCACCAAGGAGATCCTCGACGCCGACGCGCTCATTCACGTCGGCCCGGACTTTCAGCCGTGGGTCGACCGCGCAATCGAATCATTGGACGACGACGACGCCGATACTCGCCGCATCAACGTTCGGGATGGCGTCGAACTCGTCGACCTCGCTGCGAGCCTCGACCGCGACGAGGAGGGCATCGGCCAGAACCGCGGCAAAGACCCTCACTTCTGGCTCGATCCGAACCGAGCCAAGCAGTCCATCGACAACCTCACCGAGGGGTTCGTTCAGCTCGCACCCTCCCACGAAAACACACTCCGAACGAACGCCGCCGCGTACAAATCCGGGGTCCTGGACGAGCTCGACGACGCATACGCCGCCATCTTCGACCGCGCCGACCGTGACGTCGTTCAGTTGGCCGCGCACAACGCGTTCCAATACCTCGGGACGGCTTACGACATCGAAATGCGGCCGCTGGTGGTGAACTTGGCCGCCAGCGGGACGGTCAAGGCATCCGACATCATGGACGCCAAGCAAACGATCGACGACAACGACATCACGTACATCGGTGCGGCCGTGTTCGAAACCCGCCGCCCCGCCGAACAGCTGCTCAGTGAAACCGACGTGGAAGCCTACTACCCAGTCACACCCTACGCGGGCGTTCGCGAGGACTGGGTCAAGCAGGGCTGGGGCTACGAGGAGATCGCGCGCAACATCAACATGCCCACGTTCAAGCTCCTGCTCGGGAACGCGGCTCCGGACGACGTCGGGGGCGCCGAGTGGAACGCCACATGGAGGAACTTCGAATGACACCACACCACGACAACACTGCCGACACGCCCGCCATCGAGCTCGCCGACGTCGCGTTCGGGTACACAGCCACCCCGGTCGTCGAAGACATCTCGCTTGCGGTCTCACCCGGTGAGTACATCGGCGTCGTCGGGCCCAACGGCTCCGGGAAGTCCACGCTCATGAAGCTCATGCTCGGGCTGTTGCGGCCCGACCGTGGTCGTGCCCGCCTGTTCGGGGTTCCAGCACACCAGTTCGACACCGGTTCGCGCATCGGCTACGTCGCCCAACACGCGAGCGCTTCCAAGGAGATGCCGATCACCGTCCGGGAGGTGGTCAAAATGGGGCGGTTCCCGCACGTCGGCTTCGGCCAGCTGTCGGCCGACGACTGGGCTGTTGTCGACGACGCGCTGGACACGGTCGGCATGTCGGCGTTCGCCGACCGCCGCGTCACCGAGCTATCCGGCGGACAACGACAGCGCGCGTTCATCGCTCGTGCGCTCGCCGGTGAGGCCGAACTGCTCGTGTTCGACGAACCCACGGTCGGCGTCGACGTCGAGTCCGTGGCTGCGTTCTACGACCTGTTGGACGTGCTTCACGACGACGGTATCACGGTCGTGCTCATCGAACACGACCTGGGTGCGGTCACCGAGCACGCCGAGCGCGTCATCTGTCTCAACCGAGAACTACATTTCGACGGCCCCACGGCGGAGTTCGTCGACAGCGACGCGCTCGCACGCGCGTTCGGCACCACGACCGCCGTGCTCGGTGACGACTGATGACGGACGTGATCGTCCAGCCGGCAGTCATCGAACCGCTGCTCGGCCCGCTGTACTGGCTGCTTGGCGTCTGGTCGCAGCTCATGACCGGGGTTGCGCGTGCAACCGGCCTGGAGGTCCTTCAATACGGGTTCATGCACCGCGCGATCCTGGTTGGGCTCTGCATCGGCGTGATGGCCCCGCTCATCGGGACGTTCCTGGTCCACCGGCAACTCGCACTCATCGGGGACGCCCTCGCCCACACTGGGTTCGCCGGCGTTGCCATCGGCCTGTTCTTGAACGCCGTCTTTGAGTTCGGGATCTCGCCGTACCTGACGGCGGTGATCGTGGCGATGGTCGCGGCGCTACTGATCGAGGTGATCTCGGAGACGACCGACGCGTACAACGACGTCTCGATGGCGATCGTGTTGTCCACGGGGTTCGCGCTCGGCACCACGCTCATCAGCATCAACGCTGGTGGGCTGGCCGTCGGCGTCAATCAGTTCCTGTTCGGGAACCTCTCGACGGTCTCCACCGACAGCGCCGCCATCCTCCTGGTGTTGTTCACGATCATCGTCGGCGTTGTCGGAGTGACCCGCAACCAACTGCTGTACGTGACCTTCGACGAGACCGCCGCTGCGGTTTCCGGGCTGTCCGTGAACTGGTACAACCGCATCATGGTGATGCTGACCGCCATGGTCGTCGTCGGTGCCATGCAGATCATGGGCGTCATCCTCGTGGCGGCGATGCTTGTTGTCCCCGTGGCGGGAGCGTCACAGGTCGCTCGCAGTTTCAACGAATCACTGCTCGTGTCAGTCGTGCTCGCGGAAATCGCCGTGGTGTTGGGCATCGCCGTCTCCTACTACGGGGAAGCGACTGCCGGGGGAGTGATCGTGTTGCTCGCCGTTGGAGTCTACGTGCTCGCAGTCCTGGCGGGGAAGCTACAGACCGCCCTCACCGGCACTGAAACGCCGGAGATGGGGGCGATCTCCCCGAACTCGGACCCGACGACGACCGACGACTGAGCCACTGCTACTCGCCGGCGACGAGACAGTCTCCGTCACGCTGTTCGCGTGACGGCAGTGCGGCACGCGACCGCCACGCCAACGGCGATCGCCGCACGCGTGGTGTTCGTCAGCGAGACGCCGGTAATGGACGCCACTGTCGTCGTCAACGAAAACACGACGACCACCGGAAGCACCCAGCCAACCGCCACCACCCACGGGGTCGCCAGCCCGCTGAGGCGGCCGGCACCGGCCCGGAACTCAGCTGCTGCCTCCTCGCGCAGCACCCAACCGACGATCCCGAGGAACGCAAGCAAGCCCAGGGTCAGCATGACATCCACGACGGGGCCGGAGACGAACCGGAACGCCGGCCCGGCGAGCGCCAGCCCGCTGCCGGTGGCCGCGAGCAGCAGTGTCACTGCCGCCGTCGCGACCCGCCGGGAGGCGTTGTAGTTGTCGACAAGCGTCGCCACGGGGGTTTCGAGGAGGTTGATGCCGCTGGTCACGGCCGCCAACAGCACGGTGAAAAAGAAGACCGTGGCGACAACGTTGCCACCCGGGAGTGCACCGAACGCGGTTGCGAGGGCAACGAACAGTGCGCCGGGGCCGCCCTGTCCCGGGGTGATGCCCTGGGAGATCAACAACGGGAGGACGACCAGCCCGGCGAGCACGCCGATCGCCGTGTTGGAGATCGCGATCACGACCGTATCTCGTGGCAGCGAGGCGTCGTCGTCGAGGTAGGAGGCGTACGTGAGCATCGCGCCAGCGCCCAGCGAGAGCGTGAACAGTGCCTGCCCCGCGGCGGGACCAAGCACCGAAAAGAAATTCGCAGCGAGGTAGTCGGGGTCGAAGCCGAGGTAGAACGCGTAGCCGGTGGCGGTGTTGGGTTGGGTGGCTGTCCAGACGGCCAGCCCGCCGAGCAACACGACGACCGCGGGGAGCATGACTTTCGAGACGCGTTCGATCCCCTGGCTCACGCCGAAGAAGACGATCAAAGCGATGATCCCGAGGAACAGCAGATGGAATCCGACCGCAGGAAGGCCGTGGCTCGCGTGGCTGAAGTACTGCTGTGGCTGTGCGAAGTACGCGCCCGTCGGTGAGAGCAGTGTGTACCGGAGGATCCAGCCGCCGACAACCGAGTAGAACGACAGCATCACCACGGTGGTGATGACGTTGAACGTCCCCACTGCGGTCCCCCATCGGGAACCGATCAGCGAGCGGAGCGCGCCGATGGGTGTTTGGCGGCCACGCCGCCCGAGCACGAACTCCGCGAGCAGTCCCGGGACCCCGATGCCAACCACGAGCAACAGGTACATCGCGAGGAACGCGCTCCCGCCGTTGTCGGCGGTCAGCCAGGGGAACCGCCAGATGTTCCCGAGGCCTGCCGCACTGCCGACGGCTGCAAGCACGAACCCGACGTTCGACACCCACGAATCACGATCAACCATCAGTGCACAACACTGGACACTGTAGGGTGAAGTTTGTGTCGTTTCGGACCGTCACGGCGGGTTCGACGGCGGTTCAATCGGTGGCCGCCTGGATCTCTTTGATGCGGGGTGCACCCCGAATCCCACCGAGCAGCACGAGGATCGTGAGCTCGTCCCCACCGGGCATCGGGTTGTCACCGGTGCGAAGCTGTACGGACCCGATCTCGTCGGCCAGCCAACTCTGGCCGTCGGACACCGCCGTCTGGTGGAGCCACTCCGGCGGCCCGGACACCACGAGCAACCCGCTCCTGGCCGCGTCCCGCGGGCAGTCGAACGTCAACCGGCCGTTGGTCGCCTGCCGCAGGGTCGTCTCCACCGCCTTGATCGACTCCACCTCGTCGACGGTCGTCTCATCCATCCCAACCAGCTCTCGGGCGCGATCCAGCAGCGAGCCGTCGTCCCCGTCGGTCCCGAGCGGCTGGCGGGCGAACCCGATCGTCGCCAGCCCGCCCTCGTCGAGCGTCGAAATGACCTCACTGGCGTCGACCACGCGTTGCCCCACGGACTCCGCAGTCACGGCCTCCCCGGCGCTGAACAGCGCCCCGAGTCGCATCGCTAACTCCGCGTTCAGCCCGTCGGTCACGTCTTCCACGTCGTTTCTGTCGTCAACCCAGGCGTCGTTGTCGAACACGAGCTGTGCGTTCGCCGCGCTCTCGAAGGCCGCAATCGCGCGTGCCGGGTTCTCCGGCGGAACCTCCTCGTGGGTCGCCGGCAGCACCGACACCGCGTACACCGGCCGGTCGTAGATGCGCTGCAACGCGTCGGTGAGCTTCGGCGCGATCACTGACCCGGTCGCCCCGCCAACCCCTGCGATCACGATGATCGCGGCCGCATCCGAGGTGATCGCCGAGTCGACCGCCCGCCGCATCTCGACGTGATCGTCCTCGGCGAGCGCCTCGATGCGCTCCCGGGGACTGTCGGCATCACCCCCGAACCCGCTGTGCCCGAAGTGGTGGCGATCCTCCTCGGAGACGGCGTCGAGCGCAGCCAGCGCACCGCGGTCGGTCTCAAGCACCGACCCGCCGGCCAGGTACGACGCCTCTCGTGTGCTGTCATCTTCGTGGAGCGCATCGACGATGCGTCCGCCGGCACCGCCGACTCCAATGGCGACAACGCGCATACCACCGTATTCAGCCACGACACGTAAAAGTACTCAGGAACGTGCGTGCGCCACTCCCCCACAATCAGTCGGGACTCGCGCATTCGAAAACGCATATCGGTCCCCAGTGCCGAGTGCGGGTATGACTGAACTCGCAGGGACCGTTCTCGCCGGCGACGCCTTCGAGCCGACCCGGGGACGTGTCGTGATCGACGACGGCCGAATCGACGCCGTCGAGGAAGACACCCACGTCGATTCCGAAGACATCATTCTCCCCGCGTTCGTAAACGCTCACACCCATCTCGGCGACTCCATCGCGAAAGAAGCGGCCGTGGGGCTCTCCCTGGACGACGCCGTAGCGCCGCCGAACAGCCTGAAACATCGGCGTCTGGCGGCCGCCAACGACGACGACCTGGTGGCAGCGATGCGCCACACGCTCACGTTCATGCACCAGACCGGCACCGTTGCCTGCCTGGACTTCCGGGAGTCCGGCCGCCCCGGCACGGAGGCACTGCGCGCCGCCGCCGACACCGTCGACGTGACGCCGTTCATCTTCGGCAGCGGGGACCCGGACGTGCTCGACATCGCCGACGGCTACGGCGCGTCCGGTGCCAACGACAACGACTTCGCCGACGAACGCGCCGCCTGTACGCGCCGAGACGCCCCGTTCGCGATCCACGCCGGCGAACCCGACGCCACCGACATCCATCCGGCCCTGGACCTGGAGCCCGACCTCCTCGTGCACATGGTGCATGCCGAGGACACCCACCTCACGCGCGTCGCTGACCAGTCGGTCCCGATCGCGGTCTGTCCACGAGCAAACACGGTGCTCGATGTCGGCGACGCACCGATCCCCGCCCTCCTCGATCACACCACCGTTGCGCTCGGCACTGACAACGTGATGTTGAACCCGCCGTCGATGTTCCGGGAGATGGCCACCACCGCCAAGCGCTTCGACGTCTCCGCCACCGACGTCCTGCGAATGGCGACCACCGCCGGTGCCGAGATCGCCGGCCTCGACTGCGGCGTCATCGAACCCGGGCGGCGCGCCGCCCTCGTGGTGCTGGACGGCGACTCACACAACCTCCGCAACGCCGTCGATCCCGTGCAAGCGGTCGTGCGGCGTGCGACCGGCCTCGACGTCAAGCGCGTGCTCACGTAGCGATTCCGGGCGCCCTACAGCTTCCGCGTCCACGCCGCCGTGTCGAACTGTTCGGCTGCGAGCGTGCGCGCCGCCTCCAGAGTCGCCGCCGACAGCGATCCCCGCCGCGTTTCGAACGTGTCCCCGATCGCCGCAACGAGTGCATCGACGATCGTGGCACGCGACGCGTCAGTGTACTCAGTCATCACTGCAACCCGCTTTTCCGCGGACGCCACGGCCTTATCGGAGAGTTTCTCTTCCCCGATCCGGAGCACGCGAAGCATCCGCTCGATGTCCAGATCGTAGCTCATCGTCGTGTGGTGCAACACCGCCCCGTCAGTCCGCAGCTGCGCCGCCCCGCCGAGCTTGCCGTCGGCGTGCACGATGTCGTTCAGCGGCTCGTAGCTGGCGTCGATGCCGACAGCCTGCAGGGCGTCGATGGCCCACTGGTCGAGGTACACGTAGCTGTCGGCAACGTCGTCGGGAACGTCTTCCGGCGGGAGGTACAGCGAGTACGTCAGCACCGCACCGGGTTCGACGTACATCGCCCCGCCACCGGTCGCGCGCCGCACCACGTCGATGTCGTGGCGCTCCACGTAGTCGGTGGCGACCTCGTCCTCGTAGGACTGGAACCGCCCGATCGGGACCGCGGGGGCGTCCCGGTACCACACCCGGAGTGTCGGCCCGATGTCGCCAGCCGCAACCTTGTCCGCAAGCACACGTTCGAGGGCCTGCTGGACCGGCTCGCTGTACGTGCCGTCGGTGATGACGCGAAGCGTCACGCGATCGCCTCCATGGTGGCGGCGGCCAGATCGCGCGCCTCGAACCCGATCAGACGGGCGTCCACGTCCGCGATCGCGTCCCGGAGCGTGGCGGCGTCGACGCCCACCGGGTGCCCTTCGATCGCGCGCTCCAAGTGCGGGCGCGCCTCCGGCGGTTCGAGGAAGAAATCACCAGTCACGCGCACCGACGTGATGCGATCGTTGGCTGTCAGCGACACGCTAACGAGCTTGCCGTCCGGGACCTTGACTGTTCCGTGCTGCGCCATATCAGTCCGTGTGCGCGACCGGCCGTAAGTTCCGTGGGTACTCACGGACCCGGAACCGGCACGACACCACCCATCCATCACACGTTTCCCCGCGGCCCTCCTCGGTCACCCCATGATCGTCGTACACGCAACGTTCCGATTCGACCCCGACGCGCGCGACGACGCCCTCGAACTGATCGCGGACCTCGTCGAGCAGTCACAGACCGAGGACGGACTGATCGACTACCGCGCCGCGGTCGACGTTTCGGACCCCAACGTGGTTCGGTTCTTCGAGCAGTACGAGGACGCCGCCGCGTTCGACGCCCACTCGCAGACCGACCACTTCCAGGCGTTCGAACAGCAGCTTCCGGAGTTGCTCGCGGGCGAGCCGGAGATCCGCCGGTTCGATGTCGATTCCGTCACCGAGCCACCCCTGTAACCCGGCCGCCGCGCTCCTGCCGGCTGGCCCCGTCTCACTGGTGTTTCGGGGGCGTCTCATCGCGCTCCCGTTCGAGAGTGCGCCGTCGAGCCGTGAACTCCTCGTCGTCGATGTCGCCGGCCGCGTAGCGCTCCCGCAGCACTGCCATGGCGGTGTCGCCGCCGGTCGCCCCATCATCGTCCATGGCACGGCGGACACGGACCACGAGATACCCCATCGCTACCACGACCGCAGCCAGGACGACCAGCCACAGGACAGTCGAGAGCAGCCCCCCGGCCATGCCGCCCCCCATCGGCCCGTGCGCACCGCGGTGGGGCCCCATTTGTGCGAGCCAGGTGTGTCGAATCATTCGTTGGGCACCTCCTCGTGTGCGTGTACGCCAGCCCCACAGTTAACCAAGGGGGCCGTTCTCGCACTCCGGGAACACAGCGAACGCGCGTTCATACGCCGACTCCCGGTGCCTACTGCAATCCCGGTATCGCCGCCAGCAGCCGGTAGAGTCCGAAACTGAGCACCGCCCCGCCCACCATCGACCCGACCCACGCCGCCACCGTGTAGCCCGTCTTCGTGACCGACACGCCGCCAGTGTCGGCCGCTCCACCGACGAGCCCGGCCCCGATGATGCTTGAGATCATCACCTTATTGAACGAGATCGGGTAGCCGAACATGATCGCCGCCTGTGCGGTCAGAAACGCCGGGATGAACGCCGCGATCGACCGCTTCGGGCCAAGCGACGCGTACTCCCTGGCGACCGCCTGGATCAGTCGCGGCGACCGCACCCAGCCGCCAACCAGGATGCCAACGCCGCCGAGAACCAGCAGGTATATCGCCGGCAGATCCAGCGCGGACTCGAACACTGGCTCCAGGGGCCCCGTGGCAAGCCCCACCTGCGATCCGCCGCTGGTGAACACGACGGCCAGCGCAAGCCCCACCAGCAGCCGGTGGATGCCGGTCGTCACGTCCCGCCGCAACTGCCAGTACATCGTGCCCGCGAGCACCACCGCAATAGCGCTGGCGACGCCCAGTGCGGTGGTGGGCACCACCCCCGCAGGGAGGTGGCGCGCGACGACGCCGGCGACCGTGGCCCGCGCGCCCTGTGGCGCGGGCAGCACCGACAACCGAATCATCGCCAACGCGTACCCGACACCGCCCGCGAGCACGGGCACTGTCACGTGGTCCGGAACGCGGTCACCGATCAGCACCCGAGCGAGCGCGTACGCGAGCACGCCCTCGACGATCGGGATCGCGAACCAGAACCCCAGAATGTTGAGATACGTGCCGACCGCGAACCCGCCCCCGAGTGCGACGCCCGCCCCGACCGCAGCGCCGGTGACGGTGAACGCCGACGGGATCGGGTATCCCCGTGAGTTCCCGATCGTGATGAGGGTGGCGGCGGTCAGCAGCGTCGCCGCGGCGGCCAGGGGTGTGATCGTGACACCGGTGATGAGTCCATGCCCGATGGTTTCGGAGATGTTGCCGCCCTGGGAGATCGCGCCCAGCCCGGCCACGATCCCGACCAGCAACGCCCCACGCAGCGTCGACAGCGCGTTCGCGCCCACCGCCGGCGCGATCGGTGCGGAGTTGCTGTTCGCGCCGACGGTGAACGCCA
Organism: Halobacterium sp. GSL-19; assembly: GCF_016917855.1. Lineage (NCBI taxonomy): Archaea > Methanobacteriati > Methanobacteriota > Halobacteria > Halobacteriales > Halobacteriaceae > Halobacterium > Halobacterium sp. GSL-19. Next base: position 94,307 of record NZ_CP070375.1, on the reverse strand, counting down.
TGAACATCGATGCAACGAGCGCCACGAGTGCGAGAAGCGAAGCCATGAATGAAATCCGTCTCCCCGTGCTGGGCTGTTCTCACGGGTCCGTCCGTATGGATGCGTCGATCGCGGACGCAACCACGCCCGCCATCCACTCAGAACCGCCCGCGGGAGCCGTCCTCGCGAACGTCAGTGCTGAACACAGCTGTCACGTCCGCCGTGGTGCCACGGCTCGAATACACCGTTACTTCGTCACCGGGGGTGATCGTCGTCTCCGAGCGCGCGATCTCCGCCTCCCCGTCGCCCGTCCGGACCGCGACAACCAGGACGTCGTCGGGCAACACCCCCGTCGACCGCGCATCCACGAGCATCGTGTCCGCGATCGGCGCGTCAGCGCCCACCGTGATCCGGAACACGGCCGCGTCACCAGCAACCGGCATGGACTCCGATACGGCGGGCTGTCTGGCAACCCGGTACAGTGATTCGGCGGCGAGATCGTGCAGCCCGGCAACCGTGTAGACGCCCAACTCCGCAAACAGGTGGCGGTGCGCCGGGCGCTGTAGCAGCGACACAACCGTGGGGATGTCGTGTTCGGCCCCGAGCAGACACACGAAGAGATTCGTCGGATCCCGCCCAGTGGTGGTGATCAGGGCGTCGGCGCGGTCGGCCCCCGCGTCCTGGATCGTCGACTCGTCCGTGGCGTCGGCGTGCAACACCGCACAGTCGTAGGCGTCGGCGATCTCGTTCGCGCGCCCCCCGTCCTGCTCGACGACGACGACCTCGTTCCCGGATCCAGTCGCAACGTCCACCAGCGGCGCTCCGACCGTCCCCGCTCCGACGATGATGACCTGCATCACTGTCGCGTTCACAACGCCGATAAATCCTCGCTTCGGTTGCTCACCCACTGACCGCCACGGCGTGGGGGTGCCGGCTCCCGCCCCGCCTCACAGCTCCTCTTTCATCTCGCCGCGCCGGTAGCGCTCACGCAGCTCGTACCCGGTGACGCGGCCGCCGTCGTCGAGCGTGATCTCGTATCGGCCGATGATGTCCTGGGTGTCGGGGACGGCGCTCCGCTCGACCACTTCGGCGAGGATTCGCCACCCGCCGTCGGCCCCCGACTCGGCGGTGATGATGCCGTCGAAGGGGTGTTCGAGCAGCTCGGCAACGGCCTCCCGAGCACGCGCCTGGGCGTCAGCGAGCCCGATCGGCGACGATCCCGCTGTGTCGCCGTCGGGGGTCTCATCCGTGCCGTCCGGTTGGTCGGCTACTGGATCGTCCATGCGTGTGCGTAGTCGGGTGCCATCACGAAAGCGTTACTCCGCGGTCAGCCAGCGTCTCCTCGATCACGTCCCGGAGCGCCTCGACGTCGCTTCGCTGGCTCACCTTCGACGCCAGCACGTCCGTACACACGTCCACGACGGTGTCGGCGTCCGGGTCGTCGGCCGCAGTCAGCCCTTCGGCCGCCATGATCGCGGCGCGGGTGCCGACGGTGATCTCCAGGCGCTCCCGGAGTTCGCGCATCATCCCCACGATGGCCGCGACCGGCACGTCGGCCGCCTCGACGTGCGCACGAACGATGGCGGTCTCGGTCTCGGCATCGTAGAAGTCCATGTGCAGCCCGACCAGCCGGTCGAGCAACGCGTCCTGTGGCTCGTGAACGCCGGCGTACTCGACGGAGTTCGAGGTCAGGATCGTTCGGAACGCCGGGTGCACGTCGACGTACCGCGACGCCCCGCGTTTGCCGGGGAGCTCGAGGACGCCCTCCTCGAACACCGACAGCAACACGTTGTTGGCCACTGGTTTGGTGCGCGAGAACTCGTTGTACACGAGCGTCGCGCCCTCCTGGACGGCCAGCGTCAGCGGGTTGTCAACCCAGCGGTCACGGACGATGTCCTTGCGCTTGACGACGTTGTGGATGAACTGATCGTGCTCCGAGATGCGCTCGGTCTCGGCGTACTCCCCGACCAGATCACTCGTCGTGAGGTCGGCGTCCCCGTTGACCCAGACCACCGGCCGGTCACGCGTCCGAGCGACGTGCATCGCCACTGCGGTCTTCCCGCAGCCGGTCGGTCCGATCAAGTGCACCGGTCGGTCGACGCTGAGCCACCGCCGCATGCGGTCGGTGACCCGCGCCACCGCGTCGGTCTCGATGAACGACTGCTCGTCGGGAATGAACGCGTCGCCGACGCGGTCGCCTGCCTGCTCGGAATCGGTGTCCCGCGCGTCCGCGAGCCGCTTGAGTTCTTTGTCCTCGCTGCCCCGTTGACGCTTATCGCTGCGCGAGGACCGGATTTTCGACCCCCTGACCTTGCGGTTCCGTGAGGTGTCGGTCATGCGTGATCATCCGGCCGGAGCGGAACGTCCTCGCCGTACTCGCCGCGGTAGCCGTCGATGGTCATCTCATGGGTCTGGAGGTGGGGCTCAGTGATCGCCTGGTAGTACTCCTCGCACACCCGACACTGCACCATGTCCTCGGGCGTGTCGTCCTCTTCGGGCTGTGCCCTGGTGACTGTGGCCTGGCCCGACAGCACGTCCGTCTGGGCAGTGGTGTCGTCGGCGTCCGTCTGGGCAGTGGCGTCGTCGGTGTGTCCGTAGAACGCACGTGCGTACGCAGCAAACGACGCCGCAGTGTCGTCGAAGTCAGCCCGCGTTGCCGCGATGTCAGCGGTCAGCGCGTGGACGGCACTCTCGTGCACGTCGTGCCGGTACGCCTCGAACCCCTCCTGCTTGGCGGTGAACGACGCCGCCGTCTCAGCGGCGTCCGCGTGCAACGCCCCGGCGGCGGGGGCGAACTCGTCGGTGGTGTAGTCCTCGAAGTCGGTCGTGACGGCACGGAACTCCTCGCGCAGCGCTTCGATGTCGCGGTGCAGCGCCGAAACGTCGTGCATAGCGGCGGCGTCGGCAGCGAACGCGGTGGTGTAGGCGTCGAACGCCGCTGCCGTGGCTTCGAGGTCCGCCCGGAGCGCGGCGGTCTCGTCGTGGTGAGTGCTGACAGCAGTGGCGAACGACTCACAGTACGCGTCCACGGCCGCCCGCATGTCACGGATGTTCTCCCGGTGCCGGCTGTCCGTACGGATGCTGTTGACGTCCGCGGCGAACTCCTCGGCGTACGCGTCCATCGCCTTGCGGACGTCGGTGACTGCCGCCCGGGCTTCGATCATCGCCTCTCGGTGGTCTGTAACCGTCATTGTCTGGGTGGAATGGGGCTAAGAAAGCGGCGTGGTGTGGTTGTGTTCGATGCATCTCCCTGGTTGCTCACCGGAGTGCTCTCGCTACGCCTCGGGTGCCGGTTCGGGGGCCTCGGCACCCGCAGTGAGTTCTGCCTGTTCGATCTTCGCGATTTCCTCGGCGTAGTGGAGGAACGTGTCGACCGATGCGGCCACAACGCGGGCCTCGACGGTCAGGATCTCGATCCCGACAAGCGAGATGCGAGCCCACACGTCGACGACAACGCCTTTGTCCAGTACACGGTCGAGAACCTCCGCCAAGCTTGAGGAGTCTGGTTGCGCCATAGTGATCTGGGTGGTACCCACCCGCAACTACAGGGAGTGTCCGGAAAACCGCCGTTGTGAGTTCAACCCCCGTTTCGGCGCTCGTAATAGTTCGCTGATTTGTACAAAATCTTGAACAAGATAAAAATACGTTCGGATTGTTTCAACGCTTGTAATGGTAGTCGAACTGAATATTACGGGTCGCGACTCCAGGTAACAGAGCGTTGAGACAGTCACGCCGCGAGGAGACCACCGGCACCACACGACCGACGACCACACAGACCGACCAATGAGCGCACGCACGCCACTCCACGCACCCCCATCCCACGAGGGGATCGCACACTTCCCCCGCGAGATCCGGCGATTTTTCACCGGCGAGCCGGGCCAGACGCTGCTGGTCAACGGTGCCCCAGGCACGGGCAAAACGCTGTTCACGATCCGCGGCCTCGACGTGCTGAGCCGAGAGGGAGACGTGCTCTACGTGTCCACGCGCGTTGATCAGGAGACCGTCTACGAGATGTACGTCGAGGGGCACGCCGCACTGGACAGAACAGCACTGCTCGACCTCTCACAGGACCCGTTCGGGTTGCCCATGGATGTCGACGTTCCCTTCGAGACGCTGAACCTGGAGTCGTTGCTCTCGTGGGTCGACGCCATCAGCGCCCCGGCCACCAAGCTCACACTCGCCTTCGACAGCTGGCGGCTGGTCTACGAGTATCTAGCCGCCCGCCACGACTCCCCACCCAGCATCGAAACCGTCACCAACCAACTCGTGGCGCTCGCCCGTGACGCCGGCGTGCGCCTCGTGTTGGTGTCCGAGACGGCCACCCAGTCGCCACTGGAGTACATCGTCGACGGCGTCGTGACACTCCACGTGACGGACAACGAGCGCGGCCGCACCAGACGCCAGCTGCGGTTAGAGAAGCTCCGTGGCGTCCGCATCGAGAACCGCCTACAGCCGTTCACGCTGGCCGACGGACAGTTCAAAGCCATCACACCGGTCGAGCTGTCGACCACACAGTCGGTCCCCGACGAGGCGACCTGGGAGCCGTTGGCGAACCCGACGGCGCGATTCTCCACGGGGATCCGGGACCTCGATACCATCCTCTCGGGGGGGTTCAATCGCGGCGGGGTCGTCCACCTCGATCTGGGGGCCGACCTGTCCCGCGATGCCTGGAGCGTGCTGGTGTTGCCGGCGATCCGGAACTTCCTCGCAAACGAGATGGGGGTCGCCGTCGTCCCCCCCAAGGAGGGCAGCCCGGGGTTGCTGCACAACGACCTCAGCGCGGTCCTCTCCAAGGCGGTGTTCGACACGCACTGCCACGTCTTCGAGACGTACGCCGGCCCCACGCGAGACCACGACGACGCGGTGGATCCCGACCGACTGCCCGGCCACGACACCACGCCGACCGAACACGGGACGCTGTCCTACGACCCGTATATCGCCCACGCCGAACGGATCCGAGAGCACAGTGACGGACCGCTGCTACACGTCATCAGCATGGATACAGCCCACCACGCCTTCGAAACCCGCCTGGGCGACTTCGCGAACTACGTCGCCCTGCACAACGACGCAAGCGTTCTCATCACCAAGCCAGGGACCGCCCTCCGCACGCGAGCAGACCGCGTCGCGGACATGCACTTCCGACTGGAGTGTGCCGGCGACGCCATCGTGCTGTACGGCGAAACCCCGCTCACGCCGCTGCTCGGAATCGGCGTCGACCAGTCCGGCACGATCCCGGAAATCACGCTCACGGAGATGGTGTGACCGTATGGACGACCTCTTAGCGGAGCTCAAATCCGAGATGGATGCGGCCGGCGTCGACGCCGACGTGGAGTTCTCGCTGCCGACCCTGGAGCTCACGGCGGCGCTCGACGCCACCATCGACGACACGTCCCAGCTCCACACCGATGATCCGTCACACCATTACACGGACACGCCGCTGACCGGCGACGACCTCCCGCTGCTCGAGGCCTGGCTGGACGACGCCCAGCTCCACGGCGTCGGCGACGACATCATCGCCGAATACATCGACGAAGTGTTGCTGGTGTTGATCACCGTGCGTGGCGGTGCCTGTGGCAAGGAGTTGCTACAGGACGTGCGGCGGTTGTTCGGCGCGGATGTCAGCCCGGGAACGATGTACCCACACCTCAAGCAGCTCGCCGATGCCGGCCTCCTCGAAATGAGCGAACTCACCAAGCGGAAGGTGTACCGCGTCGCGGACGCTCAAGCCGCCATCAAGCACGTCGACAGCGTCGTCCTGCAGTTGCTCACGTTCGCTGTCGGATTACAGACCATCATGGCAGACTGCATCGTGAACCAATCAGCGGACCCACAGCCCCAGGATGAGTGAGTCACACCTCTACACGTACGGCATCATCGACGACAACGAATCGCTCGCCCTGAACGTCGACGGCGTCGCCGGCGCGACCCGCGCGTACACCGTCTCGTACAGATCGCTGTCGGCGGTCGTCTCCGACATCGAGACGACCGACCCCGAGCGAACCGACGCGGCCGTTGAAGCGCACAACACCGTCCTGCAGGCGGTGCTCGAACACGACGCCACGCGCGCTGTCGTCCCAATGAGCTTCGGAATGGCGTTCAAGAACGCGCGCACACTGAAAGGCGTGCTCCGGGGGGCACGCCGGGCACTCCGGAGCACGCTCACCGAGATCGCCGGCACAGTCGAGCTCGGCGTGAAGGTGCTTGCGCCCGGTGACGACACCGCCGTCGACACGGCCGCGGTTCGGTCAGACGTCACCGCCCGGCTGAGTGCGTTGAGCGTCGGGGAAACGGAAAACGACTGCTTCACGGACCGACTGATCATCAACAAGTCGTATCTGGTCGAGCACGACACCAGGGAGGCCTTCGACGCCGCCATCGACGAGATCGACGCCGCCCACGACGACCTCACGGTTCGGTACACGGGTCCGTGGCCCCCGTACAACTTCGTGGACATCCATATCGGCGCTGAGCAGGCCCAACAGGGGGGTAGATAGCCGTGTTCGTCCTCGATGACCTGTTCGTGAACCCGTTCCTCTCGCTGGTGGATATCCTCCAGACGATGGCCCTCGACGAACTGTACGACACCAGCGAGATCCGCGACCAGATCAAGGAAAACCAGCTGCTGTACGAGATCGGCGACCGGCCCGCGGACGAGTACGAGCGCCGCAAACAGGAGCTGGAAGCCCAACTGCGGACGGCCGAACAGATCCGCGACCAGATGCGCGACCGCATGGAGATCAAGAACTGATGCCCACCGACGATCCGTCCGACCGGCCGAGCGGGCTCCTCGACCAGCTCAGTCGCCTCATCGAGACGCTCGCAGAACTCGACGACGACAACGGCGAACAGCACGGCCACTCCACGATCGACCGCGGTCGCACACGAATCGACTACGATTACGCCGTTTCGATCGGTCTGGGTTCCGACGCCCGTTCGCCGTCGATGCCCGCCGGGAACGCCGACGACGCAGGCGATGCGGAGACGGCGCACATCGAAACCCGCGCGTCCGACGACAGCGACGACCTCGTAGTGGTCGCCGACCTGCCGGGCGTCACCGACGAAACAGCCGTCGACGCAGCCGTTGACGACACAGGCGCACTCACGATCAGCGTCGGCGACGACGTTGTCGAGCGGCTCACCCTCGACGACCCAGGGATGACGATCACGTCGCTGACGGTCACCAACCAGATCCTCGAGCTGCGGGTCACCCCCAGCGAGCCATCAGCCACCGACACATGACACCCACGAACCGACACACCCACGGCCAGAACGCACAGCACGCCCGCCGGAACGCCCAACAGAGCCGGGACGCCGCGCGGCGCAAACTCATCGCCCAACACGCGGCGCTCGCCGAGCAGCGGGCGCGCAACCGCCGCCGCAGCGACACCGAGCAGCCCACCAGCGACACCACCAACCCGGCCGCACATTCGACGCTGCCGGCACAACGAACGAACGCCCAAAACGCAGCCCGAAACGCCCACTCGACCGTCCCGGAACAGCCCACGCACGCCACGACCGCGGCCCGAGCGCGGCTGTATGGGCTGCGCCTCCACAACGCGGCGACCACCGACAAATGAGCGACCCCAAACCAACGCGCTCACAGGGTGATCTCGCCGAAACCCTGGAGCTGCTGCTCGACAAGGGAGTGGTGGTCAACGCCGACATCGCGGTCAGCGTCGGCGACACGGAGCTCCTCGGGGTCGAGCTTCGTGCAGCCATTGCGTCCTTCGAGACGGCCGCGGAGTACGGGCTTGACTTCCCGACGGGAACCGACATGGAGCGCGTGACTGCCGCCGCGGGCGTGGACGCCGACGACAGCAAGTCGGTGCTTGAGCGCCCTGCCGCGCCCACAACGGAGGGGTCGGAGTAACATGGAGATCGCGCTTGACGACCACGACGACGAGGACCTCCAGAGCGGGCTCACGGCGCTCGTCGTGACAGTCGTCGAACTCCTGGTCGAGGCACTCGAAGGGGAGGCCGTACGGCGCATGGAGTCGGGCTCCCTGTCGGACGCGGAGATCGAGCGACTCGGGAGCCAACTCCAGGCGCTCGAGGCGGAACTAGACCGCCTGCAGGCCGACCAGGACATCGAGGCGGCCGTCGACGAGTTCAAAGACGACTTGGACCACGTGCTCCGGGACGCCATCACACAGATGTCGGAGGCCGACTCCACACCGGGGTTCGAACCCCAGCACAGCGCTGACGGCGACTCCGGTGGTGGGTCAGCGTGACGCCCGCACAGTCGCAGGCTCGCGCACAGCTTCCCGACGGGCGGTACGTCTACTGCGTCGTCGACACCACGTCCGTGCCATCAGCTCCCGTCGGGGAGACGACGGGCATCGACGACGAGACCGTTCGCGTGGTCTCCGTCGACGGCGTCGGCGCTGTCGTCCACGACTGCACGTCGGTGTACGACGCCGACGACATCGACCAGGTGAAGCGGTGGCTGGTCACCCACCAGCAGGTCGTCGACGATGTCAGTGACGTGTTCGGCACGCCGCTCCCGATGCGGTTCGACACCGTCTTCGCCGGCGGCGACAGTGCGCTCACCGACTGGCTTGCTGACACGCATCCCCGTCTCCGCACCGAACTGGACGGGTTTGCCGGCTGCTGGGAGTACCGCGTCACCCTGTTGTGGGACCCACAGCCCTTCGAGGCACACGTAACGGCCACCGACGACACGCTCCAGGCTCTCGAAGCGCGCCAGGCCGACGCTGACGCAGGCACGACGTTCCTGCTCGAAAAGCAGTACGACGCCCGGCTGGCGGAGCGCCGCCGGGCACGTCGGTCGGCGCTCGCCAGTGATCTGTCCGCAGCCGTCGAACCGGTCGCCACCCAGGTGGCGTCCCAAGACACCACAACGTCTCTGCGCGACGAGTCGGTGTCCGAGCGTCATACGCCGATCGCGCGACTCGCCGTGCTTGCGCCCGAAACCGACGAATCCGCGCTGGGATCGCAACTGGACGACATCGCCGCACGCGACGGCGTGACGATCCGATTCACCGGCCCCTGGCCGCCGTACACGTTCGCGCCCGACATCTGTACCGATGAACCCAACCAAGCGTAACTCCCACGCCATCGTTGAATTCGTCGACGTACTGTTGCGCGACGGGGCCGTGATCCAGGCGGACGCGATCGTCACGGTTGCCGGCGTCCCCCTGCTCGGGATCAGCCTTCGCGCCGCGATCGCGGGCATGACCACCATGACCGAATACGGCATATTCGACGGCTGGGACGCCGACCACCGCCGCCGGAACGCCCAGCCCTGAGTTCAACTACTCCGTCTCGCCGTAGCCGTCGTTGGCCATCCGGTCGGCGACGGCATCCACGTTGTCGAACGCCGCCAACAGCGCGTACTCGCGGGCGTCGGTCTTCGACACCGCGTCAGTGTCGAGGCGGGCGGCCAGCTGCCGCCGGAACTCGGCCTCCTGGGCGACCACCCTGTCGCGGGCGAACACCTCCAAGCGGTTGTCGCGCTCGTCACCAACCGTGTTTCGGCGCACGAAGTAGGGGTACGTGTGTCCGTCCGTCTCCGACGTCGCGCCCTGTTCGGTTGGGGTTGGGTCGGCTGCGTCCGGACCGGATTCCGTCGCGTCGTCGGCTTCGTCCTCGTCGGCGGTGCTGTCGCCGCCGAAGTCCAGGTCGCCAGCGCCCTGCTTGAACGAGTTCCCCATCAGTCGGCCACCTCCGGGTGTCCGTTGCCCGCCATCTGCAGGGTCTCGGTCCCGTCGTCGACGATGTCTAGGACCAACTCTTCGGGGACCGTGGCGTCGAAGGTGTCGGTGGCGATGAACCCGGCGAGTCGCCAAATCGTCTCCAGGGTTTCGAGTTCGCGGTCAGGCACCCGTCGTTTTCCGCGCTCGCTCACCATCCCGTCGTCGCCCTCGTAGGTCTTCCAACGCTCCTCGATGACTTTGAACGCAGAGCCGTGGGCCTCCCACATGGCGTCCATCAGGCTCTCTCGGGAGCCGATCGAGACCGGTGTCGCGAACGCGTCCGTGGTCTCGAACCGGTCGCGGTACTGCTTGTGGGCGTTCGTCTGCCCCACCCCACAGGGGACCACACACGACAAGCCGACGCCGATGTCGAGTTCGGTCTCCATGTTCCCGACCATCTCTTCGAGGCCGTCCAGGCTGAGGCTGCCCTTGCCAGCCGGTTTGACCGGCGCGACGAGCGTGCGAAGCGCGTACATCGCGTTGTACAGGAGGTCTTCGGCGCGTGCGTTGGGGTCGATGAGCACCACGTCGTACTGCTCGTTCACCTGTTCGCGCTCCCACAGCAGCCGGTACAGCAGCTCGTAGCGCGGGTACTCCTCGCGGGACACGTCTTTCACGCCGGTCTCGTACGTGATCTTCTGTTCGAGGTTGGACGTGAAGTCACTCAGCATGTCGTGGCTCGGCACGATGTCGACGCCCTCTGGGGACGTCTCGATGAGCGATGCGAAGTCGCCGTCCGGCATCTCGAGGATGTGCTTGACAAGGTTGTCCGCGTTCGGATCGCTGCGGTCCTCACCCACGTCGAACAGTGACGTGAGGTTGCCAGTCTGTGGGTCGAGGTCAAGCACCAGCACATCGAGGTCCATTCGGCTGAGCGCGACCGCGAGGTTCGCGGTCATCGTGGTTTTGAACGTTCCCCCGGACTCGGCGTAGACAACCGCCGTGATCATGTGTGACCCTACGAGCACGCGGTTACATATATCTGTGTCAGACTGTCTTGACAGTTTTCTGGAACAGACATCTGTAACGACTATCTGTAACAGAAATCTGTGGAGGCCATCGGTCACAGGGAGCGCCCGGAACCGCACTGTCGCGGCTGCAGCCGCGTTTTCGCAGCAATCCCGTATCACCGACGCGTGGACACTGCCCGCTCGGACGACCTGCCTATCTGTCACAGGTAGTTGTTACAGCGTTCTGTAACAGATCTCTGTACCTACTGTCTGTAACAGCCTACTGTTCCGGCGCACTGTCACAGCGACACGGGTGTGGCGGCTTTCCCACCTCGACTACCCGCTACAGACCCAGTTCTCACCTGACTACTGCCGTCTCGGCTGATTGGACGCGACTGGCCGTCAGTCGTGCGACACCCACAACGGCGTCACCCCCGCATGAGATCCCTGACCTCGTCCGCCACGTCCGCTTCGACGGCGAGCACGTATCGGCGCTCGGGTTCCAAGACCATCTCCGGGCCAGCCAGGTGCTCGCGGTCGGCGGTCGAGATCAGGAGGCTCCCCTCCGGGAGCGCGATCTCATCGAGGCGGCGGCCGGCAACAGGTGCCGACTCGGCGACCGAGATCTCGATGATGTCCAGATCACTCGTGGGGTAGACGAGCGTGCGAACGTCCTCGCCGGTGAGCATATCCGCCGCGTAGTCGCCACCGAGGTATTTCGGAAGGAGGGTGGCGTCGACGACCTCCTCGTACTCCTCGTTGCGCTGCGTGTCCGCGCGGGCGAGCGTCTGAATCGCGGGGTTGAGGTGTTGGGCTTCCATGCAGATCGCGAGGTTCGCGCTGGTGTCGTCGGTGAGCGCGGCGATGGCGTCGGCGTCGTCGAGGTCGGCCTGGGTGAGAATCGACGGCCGGGTCGCGTCGCCGTGAATGACGGGGCCGACGTAGGCGTCGGAGAGCTCCGCGACGCGCTGCTCATCGGGTTCGATGAGCACCACGTCGTGGCCAAGCGACGAGAGGTTGCCGGCTGCTTGGAGGCCGACCTGACCGCCGCCGGCGATCACGAAGCGCTTCAGTTGTGGCATATATTCTCATTCACAGCCAACGGTCTTCAAACTATGTCGTGGGCGTTGGTGTCACCGCCCCATCTGGTCCCGGAGCCACGCCGCCATACCTATCACCGCTCGTATGCAAGAAATCAAGTGTATCGGCTGAGTTGTCCCGTTCACACGATGGATACACTACACCTCCACAGTAGTATCTGATGAGCAGCAGCCAAACGCGATCCCCCGACGCCGAACTCGGATTGCTCGACGCCACGATGATCGGCATGGGGGCGATGATCGGTGCCGGGATCTTCGTTTTGACCGGCCTCGCGGCCGAAATCGCTGGGCCGGCCGCTATCCTCGTGTTCGCGCTGAACGGCGTTGTCACCGCGTTCACCGGACTCTCGTACGCCGAACTCGCGGCCTCGATCCCGAAAAGCGGCGGCGGCTACGCGTTCGTGCGCGAGATCTTCGGCGATTTCTCCTCGTTCATCATGGGGTGGATGCTGTGGTTCGCGTACATGATCGCGGGCGCGCTGTACGCACTCGGGTTCGCGCCCAACTTCCTCGAACTGCTGCACGTCTACGGCCTGGTGGCTCCACCGGACCAGGTCGGCGCGATCGCCGTCCCGCTGCTCGACGCCTCGGTGCCCGCCGCGTTCGTGCTGGCGTTCATCGCAGTGCTCGGACTGGTGGCACTCAACGCCGTGTCCACGGCAGCCAGCGGGAGCGCTGAAACCATCTTCACGATCATCAAGGTGAGCATCCTGGTGGTGTTCGTGGCGTTCGGCGCGACGTCCCCGCTGTTCTCCGGGGCCGAATTCCAGCCGCTGTTCGGAGTGGGCGGCGGCCCGGCGGCGATCCTGCCCGCCATGGGACTGACGTTCATCGCCTTCGAGGGCTACGACCTCATCACCACCGTCACGGAGGAAGTCAAAAACCCCCGCGAGAACATCCCGAAGGCGATCTTCGTGAGCCTGATCGCGACCGTGATCGTCTACCTGGCGGTCGTCACCGTCGCCGTCGGCACGCTCGGCGCTGACGGCCTGGCGGCGGCCGGCGAAGCGGGCATCGCGGAGGCAGCCACGTCGTTCATGCCCACCGGACTGCCGATCATCCAGAACGGCGGCGCACTCATCGTCTTCGGCGCGGTGTTCTCGACGCTCACGGCGCTGAACGCGGTCGTGATCGCGTCCTCGCGGGTCGCGTTCTCGATGGGCCGTGAGGGGCAACTGCTCCCGTCGTTCGGCCAGATCCACCACCGCTACGGGACGCCGTTCGTCGCGATCATCGCCAGCGCGGTGGTGATGTTGGCGTCGGTCGCGTTGCCCACGCAGAGCGCCGGCAACATGTCCAGTCTGTTCTTCCTGCTGTCGTTCATCATCGTCAACGTCGCCGTCATCAGACTGCGCCGCGAGCGCCCCGACATGAACCGGCCCTACGAGATGCCGTTCTATCCTGCGCCGCCACTCATCGGCATCGCGCTCAACCTCGTGTTGACCGTCGTGCTGGTCGGCTACCTCGTGCGCACGGATCCGCTTGCGTTGGCGCTCAGCGCGGCCTGGATCGTTCTAGGGACGGCTGCCTACTACGCACACAGCCGGCAGTCGACCGCCGGCGACGACGAGGACACCACGACTATTTCGGCGGACGCCGAACACACGCCACATGACCACTAACCGAGACCTCATCATCGCGGGCGGCGGGCGCGTCGGCTTCCAGACGGCTGAACTCCTCGCCGACCGCGGCCACGACGTGACGATCATCGAGCGCGACACCCGCGTCGTCGACGACATCGCCGATCAGTGGATGGCGACCGTCATCGAAGGCGACGCCACCAACCCCGCGATCATCGAACAGGCGGGCGTCGACCGGGCGGACGGGATCGCGGCGCTCACCGGCGAAACCGGGTTGAACCTCGCGGTCTGCCTGGCTGCCGCCGAGCTCACGCCGTCGATCCGCACCATCGCGCGCATCGACCACGGGGTGCGTGATTCGTACACCCGGTTCGTCGACGCCGTGGTGTTCCCCGAACGCGCCGGCGCACGCGTCGCGGCCAACGAGATCATCGGCGATGACGTCCAGACGCTGGCCGACATCACCGGCGACCTGGAGCTCATGCTCGTCCGGGTCGCCGACGGCGCGCCCGCCGCCGGCAAGCAGCTGCGCGACGTTCGGTTCCCGGCTGGGACAGTGATCATCTCCGGCGCGGACGGCCAACGGATCGCACGCCCGGACACGACGCTCACGCCGGGCAGCCGATACATCATCGCCGTTGAGCCCGACGTCGCCGGGGAGGCCATGGACCTGATCCAGGGCTGACTACTCGCCGGCGTCGCCCGCGACCTCATGCAGGGCGTTCGTGACCGTCCCGTGTTCGGCGGCGTGTGGCCTGCTCGCGGTGTCGCTGTACCCCTCTTCGGTGAGCCGGTTCCGGTTGAGGCAGAGCTTCGTGAACGTGGGCTGGAGGAGGTCGAACGTCTCGAAGCGGTCGGACAGCCCCGGGAACTCCGCCTGGTACGCCGTGATCGCGTCCCGCACTTGCGTCCAGAACTCGGTTTCGTCGTAGCCGTGGTGGGCCGTCAGCACGTCCGAGAGGTATCGGAACACCCCCACGAACAGCCCACAGACGTAGAACTGGCACAGCCCGTCCGGGGGCTCCGAGCGCAGCACACGCCGCAGGTCGGCGTCCAGATCCGCCAGCTCCGGGAGGGGTTGGTCGGAGATGTTCACGTCGTCGACGAAGTCCTTCACGCCGAGCCGCGTCGGCACGAACTCCTCGTCGAGGATGACGATGGTGTTCTCGCCGTGCGGGGAGAACACGGTGCCGTACCGGTAGAGGTAATGCAACAGCGGCGGCAACAGCGTGTCGAACAGCTCCGTCAGCCACGCCGACAGCTCCAGCGGCGAGCGCTCGACGAACTCGGAGATCACGGCCGTGCCGTCGGCCTCGTGGAGGAGCGCCGCCAGCGTGACCGCCTGCTGTGAGTCCGGGATGGCGTCGGTGATGGACTCCCGCCAGACGGCCCCTAACAGCTCGTCGTACTGGTAGGCGTTGTCCTCAAGCTCGCTGAACGCGGGGTGGTCGTAGTTGACGCCCGCGACCTCCCCTGGCAACACGAGCTCGCAGTCGTCCCGCAGGAACGGGTCGCCGTCGCGGATGTCCGTGATGTACTCGGTGACCCGGGGCGCGGCCTCGGTGCGGTCGCCCGGCAGCCCGCGCCACACCAGCGTGTTCCGGATCTTCATCGGGAGTTTCACGTTGTGCTTCTCGGGGGCGTCGACGTTGAACAGCGTTCGAACCGACTGCCCCGGCAGATAGCTGTCGGTCCCGTTACCAAGCGGCACGATCGCGTCCGCGGCGAGCTCGCTCGCGTACAGCGACGTGATCGTGGTCTCCCATTGGTAGTTGTGGACGGGGAGGAGTGTGTACTCCTGGGGATCGAGACCCCGGTCCGCCAGCGTCGCCATGAAATCGTCGTACTGGTCGCCGAGCTCTCCGCGGAGCAACCCCGTGGGGGTGAGCCCGCTGACAGTTTCGAAGGTCACGCGGTCGGTGCGCACTGCCAGCCAGCCGATGGTTGTGGTCTGGCGGCGCTCGGGCGCGTAATCCCGGTAGTCCTCGTAATCCCATCCGAGACGTCCCTTGTTGAACGTGATCCATGGATGACCGGTCATTTCGCTTTCGTACTCGGCGTACGAGCAGTCCGCAAACGACTCCGGCGCGCTTCGTGCTTCGATGTGGGCGTCCGCCAGCAGGGTGTTGCGGTACTCGCGGATCAAGTGGCCCGTGGTGAGTTCCGTGGCGTCGAGCGTTTCACGGGCGTCTAGGAGGAACCGAATGGGGTCGGTGGCGGTCGCCCACGAGTCGGCGTCGGCCGGCGCGCGTTCGATGGTGTCCGGGAACACGCGCAGCGTGTCCATGAGGCGCTCCTCAGCCTCGAAGCGATACCGGACGGTGTCCGCGTCGTCTGCCGCGGGCAACACGAGCCGGTATCGGCCGCCGCGGTCGGTGTCCGTGGTGCGTTCGGGGGCGAGCAGTTCCTCGTAGGTGAACTCACGCAACAGCTTCGCGAGCAGGCTGCGCTCGACTGTCGCCCACGTGTCGGCCGTCACAGCGTCCTGGAGTGTGTCTTCGTACGTGTTCATGGGTTGGGTGGATTGGTGCGGTCTGTCATTGGTGGTGATCGTTCGGCTGGCCGGCGGCTGGCGGTGTGGTCGGGTCGTCGTCGCGGACGCGGCCGCCGGGCGCGTGGCTGGCGTACGCTTCCGGGGCGAAATCCTGGAAGACGGTGTCCCGGTCGACCGGGTACGGGGCGTCCGCGAGCAGGCGGTCGAGGATCACGGCGTTCCGGTACGCGCCCAGTCCGAGGTCGGGCGCGCCAACGCCGTGGGTGTGGAGTTCGGCGTTCTGCACGAACAGTCCTCCGGGCAGGTCGCCCCCGACGCCGTACTCCCGGTCGACGGCGAGACGGTCCTGATCGTCCCGGGCGAGCCGGGGCTCCAGGCTGCTGAGGAACCCCGGCGTGGGCCGGTGGTAGCCCGTGCCCAGGATCACGGCGTCCGTCTCGAAGGCGAACCCGGTGTCCGTCTGGCGGTGTCGGCAGTCGACGCGGTAGCGCCCACCTCCGGTCGGTTCGACCGCCCCGACTTCGGTGGCGGCGATCATCCCCACGTTGGGGTCCCGGCCGCCGATCGACTGCTCGTACAGCGTGTCGTAGATGCGGGTGCTGGTCTCGGGGTCGATCCCCTTGTAGAGGATGTCCTGGTTGGGGATCAGCTCGTCTTTCACTGGCTGTGGCAGGTCGTACACGTAGTCGGTGTACTCCGGCGTGAAATGCTGGAGCCCGAGTTTCGAGTACTCCATGGGGAAGAACCCCGCAGATCGCGTGACCCAGTCGACCCGCGGGCTGCGGTCGGATGTCGAGCGCCGCGTGAGCAGGTCGTGGACGACTTCCGCCGCGCTCTGTCCGGAGCCGATCACGGCGACGCTGTCGGCGTCACACACGGCCGCCCGGTGCTCGCGGTAGGCCGCGGTGTGGAACACGTCCGGAGCGGGTAGATCGCGGAACGCCGGCGGCACGTAGGGCCGTGACCCGACCCCGACAACCAGGTCGCGGGCGCGGTACTGGTGTGTGGGTGCGTCGTCATCGGTCGCCGACCGCGCTTCGTCGGCCGGCTCGACAGCGGTGACGCGGAAGTTCGCGGGCGTCGCGTCGTCGTCGATCGCCGTGATGTCGACGACGCGCCGCGAGAACCGGGGCGCAGCCAGCGACTCGGCGACCCACTGGCAGTAGTCGTTGTACTCCCGGCGCGGGATCTGGAACGTCTCGTAGAAGTAGAACTCGTAGAGCCGGTCGTGCTCGCGCAGGTAGTTGAGATAGCTGTAGGGGTTCGTCGGGTCCGCCAGCGTCACCAGGTCCGCGAGGAACGGCACCTCCAGGGTTGTGCCCTCGATGAGCATGCCGTCGTGCCAGACGAACTCGGGTTTCTGTTCGAGGAACGCAGCGTCCAGTGGCACGTCGTCGCTGCCCTCGATCAGGGCGGCCAGCCCGAGGTTGAACGGCCCGAGGCCGACGCCGACGAGGTCGTGAACCGACTCCGTCATCGGTCCGCCTCCAGAGTGCTGTTGCCGTGTTCCCCGGACGGACACCGGTGCGTTGCGTCGTCGTGGTTGACCGCTGGGCCGTCTGCGGGCGGCCCGTTGGCGGCGATCGCACCCGGTGAGAACGCCCCCACGAAGCGCTCGCGGTCACAGACGACGCGGGTTGCGTCCTTGTCCTCGTGCGGGAAACGAAACGTCTCCCGTGGCTCGAACCCGGCGCGTTCGAAGGCGGCGATGGCGGCGTCGTTGGTGGCGTCGGGTTCCGCGACCACCCGGTCGGTGGCGGCGTGCCGGAACGCAAGCGCGGTCATCGCGCGCAACAGCGCGGTGCCACAGCCCTGGCCGAGGTACTCCGGCGGCCCGATGAGGATGTGGATGCCCTGGTCGTTGTCGTCGGCGTCGTAGTGGTCGGCCAGCGGGTCGGCGGCCACCCAGTAGCGCTCCACGTAACTCATCGGCACGCCGTCGATGCAGCCGACGTACGCGGTGACGTGGTCGTCCTCAAGGTGGTCACCGATCGCCTGATGGAACGCCGGCAGCGGCGCACCCAGGCTCCAGTAGGGGGTGACGTGGTCGCTGGTGAGCCACGCGTGCAGGCGGCCCAGGTCGCGGTCGAGTGCCACCCGCCGGAACGCGACGGTGCGGTCGATCTGGGGGTCAGGGCGGCGATACGCGTAGTCGCTCGTGATTCGGGGCAGTGGCGCTGTCATTGTGTGTCCACCCGCGTGACCAGCGGGTTCTCGATGGCCGTGTAGACGGACTGCGTTTCGAGGTCGGCTTCGAGTTCGTCGCGCTCCTCGAACCGCGTGAGCAGGTTCGCCTTGCAGGGCACGCGGCGCTCGGTCAGCAGCGCCGACACCAGCGTCGAGTCGGCGGGTTCGTGCTCCGCCAACGACTCCAGTTCCGTGCGCAGCACCGCGAGCAACGCGCGCTCGTCCACGACGCCGCCCGCGCCGAGCGCGTTCACGACGCCGAAGGCGTTGTTGAACACGATGTAGTACCGGAGGCGTTCGTCCGCGATGGCGTCCGGGCAGACGGTGTCGGCGCGCTCGCAGACGCCGGGCAGCCAGTCGTCGACGTCGGCCGCCTGGGACGCCGGGAAGTAGTACCCCTGGTTGTCCCGGTAGAACCCGGCCGTCGGGCGGCCGTCGTCGTCGAGCCGAACGAGCGTGTTCTGCTGGTGGGCTTCCAAGCCGACGCCCTGCTGGAAGTACAGCCAGACGACCGGCCGGACCGTGTGCGCGAGGTACTGCTCGAACCACTCGCGGGCGACCGCGCTCTCGGTGCGCCCCTCACGCGTGGCGATCCGCGACACGATGCGGGCCGCCCGTGCGGGGCCGTCCAGGCCGTCCTGGCAGAGCGCCGCGACCGGGGTGACGTTGTCCGTGTCATCGCCGGCGAAGGGGTTCTCGCGCAGCACGGCCTCGAACCCGGACTCAGCGCCGTCGCCCAGTGTGAGCGTGATCGCGGCGGGGTCCTCGATGATCGAGAACGCGGGGAACCGGTCGGCGAAGGCGTCCCCGAACCCGGTCGCGAGCAGCTCCGAGACGGCGACCCCGCGCGCCAGCTCCGGGCGCTTGTTGGTTCGCTCGGCGTTGGTGATCTCCACCGCCAGTGACCCCTTGTACATGAACGGGGCGTCCGGGCTCCACAGCGTCCGCACCGACGACGTGGGGTAGAACGTCGGGCCGAACGCGCCCAGGTCACGGAGTTCGTCGCGCGCTATCGCCGCCGCGACGTGTGGCTGTGCGTGCAGGTAGTCGGCCTGCCACGGATGGACAGGCACCAGCGTGGCCTCCGACTCGGGGGGCACGGTGGTGGCGTCGGCCACCACCGACCGGAGCCACTCCGTCGCGGACGCGTCCCCGGCGGCCCACGTCTCCACGAGCGCCGGATCAGCGGCGAAAACCCGCAACTGGAAGCCGGCTCGCAGCTCCGGCGCGTACCGCGACTGCTCGTGTGGCGGGATCCCGGTACGGCTGTTCGGCGTCGGATGCATGTGGTGGCCGTACACCAGCGACTGCTCGGCGTCCCGGAACGACACCGTCGTGTCGTACAGCCGCTCGTGGTCGCGTGGCGTATCCCGGGCGGCAACGAAGCGCTCGGTCGCGGTCTGTGAGGCCAACACGCGCTCCAAGAGGTCCCGGCCCGCGGTCGGGTCGTCGCCATCGAGCGCGAGCTCGCGGCGCGCCAGCGACGCGACGCCCGCCGCGTCGATCGGGGACGGCGTCCCGGCCGGCGCGTCAGGCACGCCGGGGCGGGCGTACGCCGGCACCGCGAACAGGTGGCGGCCAGTGGCCGACGCGTACCGCAACGGGGCGAACACGGTCGTCGACTGGGCTGGGAACGGCACGCGGACGACCCGGCGGTCGGCCCGCTGTGCGCCGGCCGGCACGCCGTCGGGGACAGCCCTCGGGGAGACGACCTCGCCGGCGTCGGTCTCCCTGAGGTAGCAGTTGAGGAACGCGTGCAGGGTGGCGGACTCGGCGTGCGCGGCCGGCGTGTCCGCCACCGCACCGACACCGGTCATTGGTCGCCCCCGGCGGCGGTCGTGATCGGAGCGGTCCGGTCGGCCGCCTCGATCGTCGCGGCGTGTCCTTTGAACGCAACGAGTACCGACTGGATGTCGGCGACGGTTGTGCGCGGGTTCATGAGCGTGAATTTCACGTGCGCGCGGTCGTCGACGGTCGTTCGCGCGACCACGGCGGTGCCGGCGTCGAACAGCTGTTCGCGGGCGGCCTCGGTGACGTGATCGGCCCACGGGCCGGGATCACAGTGGGCGTGCTCGCGGACCGGCCGGTAGCGAAACGTCACCGCGTTCAGTGTCGGCTCGCACGCCAGCTCGAACGCCGGGTCAGCACGCAGCAGGCCCGCCACGTCGTCGGCGAGCGCGAGCGTTCGATCCACGAGCGCCCCGAGTCCGTCCCGACCGAGCGTCCGGAACGCGACGTACGGCTTCAGCGCGTCGAACCGCCGGGTCGTGCGCGTGGACTTCGCCACGAGATTGGGGACGGCGTCGCCCGCCGGATTGAGGTACGCCGCGTTGCGGCTCATGAGCTCGAAAGATTCCCCGTCAGCGACCAGGAGCGCCCCGCAGGCGATCGGCTGGAAGAACAGTTTGTGGAAGTCCACGGCCACCGAGTCCGCGCGGTCGATGCCCGACAGGCGCTCGCTGTGCTGGTCGCTGACTGCGAGGGCACCGCCGAACGCGGCGTCCACGTGGACCCAGAGGTCATGGGTCGCCGCCACGTCGGCCACCGCCGACAGGGGATCGATACTCCCGAAGTCGGTCGTGCCCGCGGTTCCGACGACCGCGAACGGGTGTTTGCCGGCGTCGTTGAGGCGCTCGACGGTCTCCCTGAGCGCGGTGGCGTCCATGCGGTGGCGGCCGTCCGTCGGGATCGTGACGACGGCGTCCTCGCCCAACCCAAGCAGAGCAGCCGACTGCGCGGCCGTGAAGTGCGCGTCGGCCGAACACAGGATTCGCAGGTCTTGGGCCGCCGGCGGGAGGCCGTGTTCACGAACCGACTGCCCGAACACGGTCTCCACGTAGTCGTCGCGCGCGAGCAGGAGCGCTTGGTGGTTGGACTCCGTCCCGCCGCCGGTGACCACGCCGTCGGCGGCCGGGCCAAGCTCGTAGAGCGCCGTGAGGTCGGCGATCAACCGCTCCTCGACGACAGTCGCCGCGGGGGCTTGGTCGAAGGAGTCAAGCGACTGGTTGCTCGCGGTGAGCAGCGCCTCGGCAGCGAGCGCCGGCACCATGGGCGGACACTGGAGGTGCGCGACACAGGTCTCGTCGCTCGGATGCACCGCGTTGGCAAGCACGTCCTCCCGAACGGCCGCGAGCACGTCCTCAAGCGGGTGTCCCTCCGCGGGCAGCGCCGTGGTGTCCGCAAGCCGGTCGCGGAGGCGGTCGTAACTCGCTCCCGAGTACGGCCCGTGAGCGCCCCCGATCACGTCCAGGACGGCGTCGCAGGCGGCTTCCATGGCGTCGGCGTATGCATCGTTGCCGGCGTCGCTCCCGAGGAACAGCCGGTCGGCGAGCGCCACAGGGTCAGTGTCCGTGGACGCGTTCGCGCCGGCGCTGCGCGGCGGGCTCACGCCGACACCTCGGCTGACGACGAGAGCACGGCCGTGACCGCGTCGCTGAACCGGGCCGCGATCTCGTCGATCTGGTGGCTGGAGACGATCAACGGCGGCAGGAACCGCGCGACCGCGGAATCCCGGCCGCCGGTCTCGATGATGAGTCCGCGCTCGAAGCACGCCTGTTTCACCGCCGCCGCGAGGTCGCCGTCCGGCGGCGGGCGTTCGTCGCCCGCTGCGTCCGGAGCGACGAACTCCACGCCGAGCATGAGCCCGCGGCCGCGAACGTCGCCGACGACGTCGAAGTCGGCTTCGAGGTCGGTGAGCGCGCTGCGGAGCCGCGCCCCCGTTTTGTCGGCGTGGGCGGGGAGGTCTTGTTCGATAACGTGCTCGATGGTGACGCGGCCAGCCGCCATCGCGAGCTGGTTCCCGCGGAAGGTGCCGGCGTGTGCGCCCGGCTCCCAGACGTCGAGGCCCTCGTTGTAGAGGACGACCGCCAGCGGGAGACCGCCGCCGACAGCCTTCGAGCACGTGACGACATCGGGCTCGATGCCGGCGTGCTCGAACGACCACGTCTCACCGGTGCGTCCGAGGCCGGTCTGGATCTCGTCGACGACCAGCGGGATGTCGTGTTCCCGAGTGATGCGCCTGAGCTCCTGCACCCAGGCGTCCGGTGCGGGATTGACCCCTCCTTCTCCCTGTACGAGTTCGAGCACGACCGCAGCGGGCTCCGTGAACCCGCGCTCGGGGCTGCTAATGGCGTGCTCGATGTACGTGTGGATGGATTCGTGTTCGCCCGCCGGCAGGCCGAACGGGTGGCGGTACTGGTCGGGATACGGGAGGTGGTGGACGTTCGGCATCAGCCCCGAAACCGGCTCTTTGGCGTCGATGTCGCCCATGAGGCTGAGCGCGCCCGCGGTCATGCCGTGGTAGCCGCCGTGGAACGCGAGCACGCTCCGGTTCCCGGTGGCGGTCTTCGTGAGCTTCAGCGCGGCTTCGATGGCGTCGGTGCCGGCCGGCGAGCAGAACTGCACCTTCGCCGTGTTCGCGAACGAGGCCGGCAGACTGTCGAACAACGCGTCGACGAACGCCTCCTTCTCGGGTGTGGTGATGTCGAGCGTGTGCAGCGGGCGGTCCTCGGCGAGCAATCGCTCCAGCTCCGCGGTCACTGCGGGATGGTTGTGGCCGAGCGCGAGCGTGCCCGCGCCGGCCAGGCAGTCGAGGTAGGTGGTGCCGCCGGCGTCGGTCACCTCGATGCCCTCGGCGTGTGTCACCGCCATCGGCAGCGAGCGCGGGTAGGTGCGTGCGTTCGATTCGCGTCGGCGTTGGCTTTCGAGGAGGGCAGCGTTCGACGTGTCGTCGTGGTCAGTCACGATGACCGGCCTCTCCGGGTGTCTCCGTCTTGGGTTTCTTCTGACATACGCAATTTTTAGGCTAGCCTAAAAATAAATAAAACTACCGCTATTAGGCTGGCCTAAAACTGGGGGTGAAGTTGCAACGGCTCGTCGGCCGCAGTGTGTGGATACACACTCCCTCCTCGTCGCTTTCGTACACTGCCACACGAAATAAAACATCCGGCGGTTTCAGTTCTCGACCCATGCCTTCATCGACCACTCACACCCGACGACCCACCGCTCGCTCCACGACGCCTCCAGCTGACAGCCTACTCGTCGTCGTGGCGCTTGTCGTACATTCTCTCCTCGTGGCTGAGCCGCTGGCGCTCGCTGAAATACCTGAACGCGCCGACCGTCACCAACGCGATCGCCCCCAACCACAACACCCCGAACACGATCAGGCGCCCAGCCATCAGCTCTTGTTCTCCTCGTCGACGTCCTTGGTCAACGTGATCCCGGCCTGCGAGCCAGCGCCGACGTAGATCGTGTTGTTGTCCTGGTTCAGCGCCTCGATATACCGGATCTTGATGAGCTCCGGGTTGTCCTTGAGTGACTCCGCAACGATCTCGTTGGCCTCTGCCTCACCCTTGGCCTGCACGCGCTTGCGCTCCGCCTCAGCCTTCGCGACCTGGATGGAGTTCTGCTTTTTCTCGATGTTCTGCTTCTCGACTTCCTTCTTCTCGACGGCGTCAGCGTACTGGCTCGGGAGTTTGATGTTCCGGATCTGGACGGCCTCGATGATCAGCCCGCTGCCCACGGCCTCCGTCTCGAGCGCCTTCTTTACCGCGGCCGCCATCTGCTTTTGGCCCGCGCCGGTGTAGATCTCGGTCGTGTCGATGTCCCCACCCTCCGTCCGCAACACGTCCTGGGTGGTCGGCCGAATCAACCGCGCCTCGGCCTGGCTCACGTCCTTGTACTCGTCGTAGAACGTCGCGGCCTCCGTCTTGTTCACACGATACCGGATCGTCACGTCAACGTTGACGCTCACCCCGTCGTTCGTGAGCACCTCAACGGAATCGTCGCGCGCTTCGGCGCCCTCCTGTTTTTCGTTCGCCATCGTGTACTCCTGGGGCCGGACCGGCACGACCGCCGTCGACTGTTTGATCGGCACGATCACGTTTGCACCCGGTTCCAGGGTTTCACCGGTGCTTGCACCCCACTCTTTCACCACCTCGATGTTCCCCTCCTGAACTGGATTCCACGCCAGTCCACCGCCAACGAGCACGGTCACCAAAACGAATGCACCGACCACTGCGCCGACTTTGAGTTGTAACGATTTCATAACCGTTGTGTTTAGCACGCAGACCGCAGTCCGACCCGCGAGGCACGCTCACGGCGACGTCTCGCACGACCAGCCGGCGCGCCTCGGAGCGCGACCTCTGTATGCTGTACCCCACTGTGCCACACCACGGTATTAAAAATACTGGTCCGTGTGACGTGTAATCCCCGGCGGCGCGTCTTCGCTCCGCACGGACTCCCGTCGACAACGCCCTGCCGGCTACCCATGGCCCACTCACGCACTGTCGCGGACCGCGGGTCTCGACTTCAGAGCCGAGACATCGTTTCGCATCCACCGGGCCCGCGTCCGCAACCGGTCCCGCCGGTGCCGCAGGTCCTGCAGGAACCAGTCGGCGTCGTCCGCTAGCGAAACGTCGCTAAACGACTCCGACTCGATGTCGTACTCGGTCTGATAACAGTCCCCGACTGCGTGGTAGGCGTGCGCGTTGCTGATCTCCGTCTGTGCCGTGTCGAGCTGTCGGGTCGCCGTTGCCACCGTTCGTTTCGCGCTTGTCAGCAGCTCCTGTGGCGTGGCCTCCCCGTCGGCGACGACCGCCGCGCTGTCTCCATCGAGTCGTCCCTCGATCTCCGCGAGTAACTCGCTCACCTCCTGGCGGCTGCGCTCTATCTGTGACAGCTGCTCGGTCGCAGCCCGGTACGCGCCGAACGCATTCAGGTACGCGTGTTCGGCGTATCGCACGACCAGCGACCGGAATGCATCCCACCCGAGGTCGGCGGTGCTGCCGCGGCCGTTGAGGTCCGCGAACCAGTACTCGGTGTGTTGTTGCTTGATGAACTGGCGGAACACGGCGAGGTCTTTGTCGTCTGTGAGTGCGCTTCCGGGAATCGCGTTCCCTGACGCTGAAACCTCCGCGATAAGTGATTCAGTGTACCCGTTGCAGGCGTCGTATAGCTCCGGGGACGTTTCTTTGAGGTCTGCTGTGCACGCCCGTCGTGCCTCCTCTAGCCCGTCGTAGGGGCCCGTCAGCGCGATTTTATTGCGTGGCATTGTCTCACACGACACTGTGGAATCGGAGATCGCTGCATAAAAACCTCTCGCCACAACGGCTGCCAGTGCTTGACCGATGGACCCGCCGTTACACATCGATGGTGGGGCGTCCGGCTACATTCGACCCCACAGCACGGATCCCCTCTCACCTGTGAGCCGCCCTCACCGAACGACTGTCACGGTCGTCGGGGCGCGCCGCACCACCGTTTCGGCGACGCTCCCAAGCAGTACACGGGAGACACCACGCCGCCCGTGGCTCCCCATGACGATCTCGGTGATGTCGTTGTCCTCCGCGAACGAGACGATCTCACGCGCCGGGTTCCCCACTGTCGTCTCCATCCGGAACGAGAGCGCCGCGTCCTCCAGGAGGGCCTGGGTCTCCTCGGTGAGTCCCTCGCTGCTGGCCGGATTCTGAAGGCCTTTCAGCTGCTCTTGGACGATGTCCACGCCGGCGTCGAGCATCCCGTCCGCGAGCTCGGTGACGTGCAGGAGCACGAGTTCGTCGGTGTCGTGTGTCTCAACGGCGTGTTCGACGGCGTCGTGTGCGGGACTCGATCCGTCGTAGGGGACAAGAACTGCCATACGCACCCTCGCCGAGCACTCCACATAAAACGCGCTGTTGTGTGACCAGCGCCCAGCCACTCCGCGTTGTGGGGGGCCTGACGGCCAGGCAGTTCCCGGCGAGCTCACTATCTTCGGGTCGGTGCCAGCGGCGAGAACCAACCGGCGGCCCTCGTAAGCGACACCGAGCGGGTTCGGCGTTCACCCTCGTAGAGAGCGTCATGGAGCGGAGTCAAGCACGAAAGTCGATGTACGTCGGTCCTCGACCAGCAGGCCGCGAGCACGAGCGAGTGCGGGACTGGGCGCAGTCCAGACACAGCCTGCCGACCGTCGGATTCCCGGCCCTGCCAGCTCCTGGCGCGATCACGGGGCTGGGGCCATCGGGAGGGAGAGTACCGATGAACAGCGAGTACCGTGGTGAACGCTGCATGGGTGGACAGCTGGTCTACACGCCCGACGGCGACCTCCTAGACAGGCATCTCCACGTCCTGC
This sequence comes from Halobacterium sp. GSL-19, assembly GCF_016917855.1. Classification (NCBI taxonomy): domain Archaea; kingdom Methanobacteriati; phylum Methanobacteriota; class Halobacteria; order Halobacteriales; family Halobacteriaceae; genus Halobacterium; species Halobacterium sp. GSL-19. Next base: position 68,197 of record NZ_CP070375.1, on the reverse strand, counting down.
GCCGCGTCCCTGGTGGGTTCGACTGGGGATCGGAGACCGATGAGGCCCGTATCGATCAGCTCGCAATTGCACTACTGGCCGATTCGTCGACGAAGAACATCGCGCTCGAGCACTATACGAGTAAACTACAGGTTGTTTCAAATATATTCTACGCTGCTCGATCCATCGCTTCCTTTCGATTCCGACAACAAATCACCCCGTTTATGCCACGGAATTTCAATGCAGTAATGTAGATATGGTATCTTTTTGATAGAAAATTTTTTACGAAGCGCGGACATAGCTCCGCCTGGAATCAAGGTGATTAGCCATGCCCCTTCCGACAGGTTCAACCAGTTCGTGGCTACAGAACTCCGGATTCCCGAGCCGACTGTTCGAAACCGGTCGCAACGACTACGAACTGTACGAGGAGGACGACGAGTTCGTCCTGAGCGTCGAGATGCCGGGCTTCGATCCCGAGGAGATCACCGTTTCCTGGGACGAGGGTGTCCTCAACATCGCCGCCGAACACGAGGATGAAACGCGGAGCCAGCGCAAGACCTACCACCGTCGCTTCCGCTTCCCAAAGAACGTCGAGGACGACGATATCGAGGCCCAGTACAATAACGGGATCCTCGAAGTCCGGCTGCCGGTACTGACGGGTGCCACCACCCGCGGCAAGCAGATCGAGGTCCAGGCCTGACATCGCCTCGGACAGGCGTACTGACCGACAGCCGCTTTCTTCCGTGAGTAATCGAGGTGAGAGCCATGCGACTTACGGTCAAACAACTCAAGAACCGCGATCCAGGGAGCGGTATGGCCGTCATCGACCGCGATGCGCTTCAGGAAATCGGCGTCAGCAGTGGCGACTTCGTCGCGATCGAGGGCCGCAACGGCGGACGAACGGTCGCCCGCGTCTGGCCTAGTAACACGAGCGACGCGGGTCGCGGTATCATCCGAATCGACGGCCAGCTCCGACAGGCAGCGAACGTCAGCATCGACGACCGCGTCGAGGTCGAGAAAACGGAGGTCGAGCCGGCGGACCGAGTTACCGTCTCCCTACCACAGAATCTTCAGATCAGAGGAGATCTCGGCTCGCACCTCCGCGAACATCTCGTCGACCAGGCGGTGAGGGCAGGACAGACGGTCGCGTTCCCGATCGGGTTTGGTATGTTCTCCGGTCGGTCTGGTCGACGCATTCCCCTACGGGTGGTCGATACGCAGCCCAGCGGGACGGTCGTCGTGCAGAACACGACCGAGATCGAGATCGCCGACCAGAGCGCCCAGGAGGTCTCCGTCGAATCGGGAGAACCGGAAAATACGACCGCTCCAGCCCTCACGTACGAGGACATCGGCGGCCTCGACGACGAACTCGAGCAGGTTCGGGAGATGATCGAGTTGCCGATGCGCCACCCCGAGCTGTTCGGGACGCTCGGCATCGAACCGACGAAGGGCGTTCTCCTCCACGGTCCTCCCGGGACGGGGAAGACCCTGATCGCCACGCCGCCGATAGCCACCCCAGACGTCATCTCGAGCTGCCTGGAACCAACGAGGGGCGCGACGGCGTTGGCGACGTTGGAGGCCCCTGCCGAGAACCCCATGTAACAGCCGATCCCGATCACGACGAGTTCCGCGAAGCGGCCGGTGTCGTCGGATTCGAAACTGAGCAGATTCACGATCGCGTCGTAGAAGTACCGCCCAACAAACGCACAGATCCAGAAGGCGAGGATCGTCGAGAGTACCCACCACATACCGACGACACCGACGGTGCGCCAGTCGAGGACACCGAGCGCCGCGCCCATCCCGACGACAGCGGCAACCGCCGTCTGGCTGGTGCTGGTCGACACGTTGAGGACGTTTCCGATCAGGATGCCGATCCCGATGAACAGGAGGACGCCGATCGACGCGCCCAGCGTGAAATACTCCGCTGGGATGAAATCCGCCCCCAGGGCGTCGACGACATTCGTGCCGATGGTGAATCCACCGAGCAGCACGAACACGGCCATCAACCCGGATGCCTGTCGCATCGACAGAGCGTCGCTTCCAGTCGCGGGGCCGAATGCCACGCCGGTCGATGAGCCCCCGATATTCACGCCGACGAAGATGGCCGCTGCTACGCCGACGACGAACACCACCGACAGCGCCATACAATCGGATATCGGACATAATTCCGCAAAAGAATATTGATTTCCTGAACCGACGAGTAAGGGCCAAGTGAACGCCGACACTATGTCCTGATAGGCATGACCCTCCAGCCTTGGCTGTACACGCTCGTCGTAGTCGTCGGAGGGTTCCACGTGCTGGCTGTCCTCTATGCGTATTGGTCCAAGCAGAGCTCCGACGGTGGCGTGGAACCTGCGGACAGCACTAAAAAATCAGTACAGACAAAAGAAGTCGATTGCCCGGAGTGTGGGACAACCAACGAACGGGAATACAGGTACTGTGCGAACTGCGTGTCAGAACTCCCTGGCGGAGGCAATATCGGCAGAATGCCAACCGCGCCTGTCGGTCGACAGATTCTCTGATTACTCCAGCCGATCTCCGGCAAACGAAAGAGTCAGTTCTTCTGCCTCGTAGATATTGATGAGTTCATTGGTGATTTCGTCATAGGATTCGTCGTCGACTCGTAGATTGTCGAGTCGGTTGACTGTCTCCTCATTAAGATCAATCTCCGGCATATTCGGAGTCTGGGGTCTGTTGTTCGTAAAACTCACGAAGCGGATTGACTGAAGAAGTGCTGGGGAACACAGCCCAGCCACTCAACCGAAGCTACCTACGTGATACAAGCGTATCACATCGTATGAGCACTGACAGCGACGGCGGTGGCGACGGCGAAATGGAGAAAATCAACGTCCGGGTGCCGCAGTCGCTGCTGGCACAAGTCGACGACGTCTGGGAGGAGCGTGGCTACGCGACCAAGTCCGAGTTCATTCGCGATGCCCTCCGGGATGCGGTCAATCCCCCCACGCAGCTGTCCGAGGAAGCACTCAAGCACCTGGCAAAGAGCCGCGAACAGCGAGACCAGGGCGAGACGGTGTCCCAAGACGACGTGAAGGACCGCCTGGGCATCGATGACTAAAGTCGAGTGGACATCAAAAGCACTCGATTTGCTGGACGGACTCGACACCGAAGCCCAAGAGCGACTGGTCAAGAAACTCGACGAGGCGAAAGACTGGACCTCTCACCGCCTCGAAAAGCTCACCGGCTACCCGTACTACAAGCTCCGCGCCGGCGACTACCGAGCGACGACAGGATCGAATGCCGTGTCGACCACGTCCTCCACGAGCAGAAGGTTTCCGTCGAGTCCGATGAGAGCGCTATTCCAGAGGGAGAGTCGCTGATCAGTTAGTGAAGAACTGTTCCCGCAGGATGTCTGCAAGTGTGATTCCCGCATAGCCACCGACAACCATCACCAGGAAGGGAACGATGGCCTCGGACGCGGTGTTGGTATCTGCACTGAAAACGCGGCTATCTCCGATTGCTGGTGAGAACGGACCACGATCATACATCGCCTTTGACCACTGCCGGTCTCCACTCCCAGCATCGAACGCCACGAGTTCATAGCGGTCGTAGCTCGCGAGGACGACATCCTCCGTCCGAACTAACGGTCACGGAATATTTGGCCCAGGAATTTCCCACTGTGTCTCACCCGTCTCACGGTCCAGCGCGTAGATTCCCTGAGCGGCAGCGCCATCTGCGGTGATATACACGGAATCGGCATCGATGGCTGGCGGGGCAGGGATACTTGCACGCTGATGATCGTCACCAAACGTCCGCATCCACCGCGTGTCACCAGTGGACGCCGCAAGCGCAGTTACATCGCCCTGATCGCTCGTGGCGACAAGGAGGTCGTCAGCGACAGTCGGTGGATTGGGTCTGCCAGCTGTATTGTGTGTCCAAGTCGTCGTCCAGCTATCGGTGTCGAGTGCGACGAGCCCGTCGGTCGATGGCTCGGTATAGTCCCCAAGTACGGGCGTAACGGCGATCGGATCCGCGAGGGCTGGTGGCCCAGTTGGACGCCGATTGAGTTCGTGGGTCGTATCGGAGGACCCGTCATCGAGTTGTACGGTGGTTAGGGGTCGACCGTGGCGAGGACCTCGAGTTCGATGCGCCGGAGCACGGTGTAACATAGAACGAAACCTGTGTATAAAGAATCTTCGAGTAATGTTACAGACCGAGACGAAAAAGAGCTTTCCTCACCGCCTTAACCAACAAAACTATGGATAGAGAGTCCGTGTTGGTTAACACAGAGAGAGTCGATGTCCTCCGAACCACCGTCCCCACCGGCGAACCTCCCAACGGAGATCGTCAACACGCTCAACGAAGCCACATCGGAGCATCTTCGGGACGCTGCCAGCTACGCCGAGGCGTTGGCCGAATACAAGGAGCGTGAAGCTCGTCTCGAGGAGGAAGCGGACGATGCCGACGTCGAGGAACGCCCCGATGACCTCCCAGACGACGTGCCGGCGAAGGCGGCGATCACGATCAAGGAGATCAACGACAATCGCTACTACTACTGGCAGTGGCGGGAAGGTGATTCGGTGACGTCGAAGTACAGAGAGCCGGTGAATCCCGACGAGTAGACGAGATGGAACTGTAGCCTGATATTCGTTTCAACGTGATTCGGAGCGCAGCAGATGACACCCCCCAGAGTGTGAATGAGCTACCAACCGCCACTCTCTGACGAGACTTCACACCGAGAGAAGACAGAGCAACACGCGGATAGATTACGCCTCGTTTACCCCCACACCCCTCAGTGTGAATGGTCCACCACCCAGGGTACCGTGATTAAGAAGCCCTTAACAGCAGAAGTCCTCATGCCGTAGGGAAGTTGTCGACTCAGTGGCGAACCTTCGGCACAAGGCCTTGCCTTTCAAAATATACTTGCTCAAAGGACTGTTTAGACTGAGGTATAATAAAGATGACTACAGGTGCGGTGCAGTAGCGGGTCGGGTCAGCCACCGTGGCAGAACGTGTAAGCCGCTCTCCGTGCCGCACTAGGTTCTTCAACTCTCGCTCTATCACTACAACCGTCGTATTCTATGGGGGACCATTCACACCGAGGGGTGAGGGTGTCACCATCCCATCAACGTCTGGAGTTCCGGCGTCGAGTTGATCAGTCCAGTTCGTGTGCTCTCAACGTCTCCTTGGAGCGAATACGATCTGAACTTCCCCTGATCTCCGCGTTCCTTCTTTTTCGATTCGAGAACTCCTGTCGTTACGTGCTTGTTCAGAAGCTCAAGCGCACGATTGTACCGCTTGGGCTCTACTTCGACGTCCCGTGCTACTGTTTGGTAAACCTCGTGAATCTCTGACGTCCGGAACCATTCTTTCTCCGGGTTATTCCGGTCAAGACGCGTGAGAGCAAACAGGAGTGATTTCCCTGACAGCGGAGTCCCTTTCACCATCTCGATAAAGAGTTCAACTTCGACGAGTTCGTCAGCTTCGAAAACATGATTCGCGGTCACGATCTCGTCGCCTTCTTCGTCGGCGATCTCGCCCGCATTCCGGAACAGTCGGACTGCCCGTCGAGCGTCACCGTGTTCTTCAGCTGCGAGTTCAGCTGTGGTTAGAATCACCTCGTCATTTCAACGCCGCCACGTTCTGGGTATTCTGTGAGTAGCCTTCCAGCGGCTTGGAGACATGATTTCGCTCGACGAGCCGCTCACTGCTATGTTGCCCGCCTGCAGTTCGTTGACTGCTCGTTCAAGCCGTCCGAGCACTGCGTCTGGTGACCGCGTGGCATCGAGCCGGTCGAGACAGTCCCGCTGGACGTCCTCGATGAACGGCGGGGTCGAACGCTGCCGGGCGAGTGGGATGACGCGGTCGATGTAGGCGATGTCGACGGGGAGAACTGGTTCTTTGTCCCGTCGAAAGCCCGGTCGTCGCACAACCATCTCGGTCGCAACGGCGCCGGCGTCGTCGACTTGATGCATTCAACGTCTCCTTGCGCAGTTCTTGATTGAGCATGGACACTCAAGCCGCCGAACTATCCTTTTCGAGCTATCTTATTTAGATTTCAATCAGATGTGTTATATGTAAGTGTAGTTTGAGTGAATGGTAGCAACACTAGAGCAGCCCCGTTTTCGAGCTCCAAGGCCTTACAACAAATTTGGTGTAAACCTATCGTATAATATCAAAAATGTTTTCACCTATCGTGCTCTCCCTCAGCACCACCACCACTATGATGTACTCGCCCGTCGCCGGATGGGAAGCTGATAGCACGTCGGTTCCCCACGAGAGCAACACATTGGTCAATTTGACGATCCGTCAAGAGGATCGCCAGTCGGCATCAAACTCTTCGGAGACCCCTCTGATGTGAATATGACAGAACCAATGTCAATCCCAGTTCAGCGCCATGACGGAACGCCGAAGAAATCCTCAATAGCCACTCACAGACCCGTTTCATCGCAATCGTACGACCTTCTGGTTCCCCTTCCAGACGCCAAAACGGCCGATTACAACCGCCTGGATATCCATCGGCTCCTACGGACTCCGCTCGCGATTGCTAACGATCGAAACGGTTCAGTGACGATCGCCAGCATCGTAACTGCTCCGAGTGAGATCAGCCTAGACACGGTGGGCAATGAGAGTTTCTCGGAGGAAATGACCCGGGTTATCGATCTCGCACGGGACCATGTGGCGAACGTCCGGGATGCCGTGGCGGATTACGGGGAAGACGTGCCGGTGTCAGGACTAGTTATCGTGGCACACACCCCCGATGACGTGTTCGCAGAGTGTACAACAGGCGAGCGCTACGATGCCGTCTTTCTCGCTCAGGATAATGAGAATGGCCAGCAACTATGGGATGAATCCCTACTCAATATGGTCTTGGAGACGGCAGATTGTGCCGTCTATCTCGAAACACTGGGGACAAAGGCGGACCCCCTCCTACCGGATCCCGAGGACGCAACGGACCGAGACGATGTATCGGCTCTAGATACCTCCTCTAATATCCTACTCGCCGTCGGTCCGGGCCCTCATACGATTCTCGGAGCGGAGACTGCGCGAGCTCTGGGAAGCACCTACGGGACAAGTATTCGTGGAGTTCACCTCTACGAGAGTACGGACGCGGAGCGCTTTCAGCAAGGGCGCAAGGCGCTCGACCTCACGGAATATGTTCTCTCAGATTTCCCCGACGTGGAGTGCGAATCACGGGCATCTGAGGATGTCGTCGCTGAGCTACTACAGGAGATCGAGAAGTACGACGTTGCGATTCTCGGCGCGCCGACAAAGCAGCCGCTTCTGCAACGGTTGTTTGGTCAGTCGGTCCCTGATGAGTTAGAACCGCAACCAACAACGTCCATACTCACGGTTCGCCAACCGTCTCATGCGCTCAGCTCGGTTTACTACCGGTGGAAACGGGCTATCGAACGCACGTCTGTTGGTGAGGATTCGCCAGTTCTTGAGGATGACTTTTGAGCATGCCTGAACTGTCCGAGACAGCGGAACGATCTCAGTCGAACACTCCGCTGGCAATGATAATGGATGACTCGGATATCGACTACCAGCGATTCCAGGAACTGGTAGCCTCCACTGATTCACTCGCGATTCTTTGCCACGATAATCCCGACCCAGACACGCTCGCCAGTGCCCTCGCACTGGAAGCGATTGCCAAGGAGTGGGAGGTCCCGACCGTGGATATCGTATACGGTGGGACAGTTACGCATCAACAGAATCGAGCGATGATCAATGTTCTCGATATAGAGCTAACACCGATTGATCAGGTTTCACTCTCTGACTATGGTCTAGTCGCGTTCGTTGATCACGGTATTCCGGGACAAAACAATTCTGCTGTTGAAGAGATGACGCCGGATATCATCATTGACCATCACCCAACTGATGGCCTCCAGGGCCAGTTCGTAGATCTTCGACCTGCTGTTGGGGCAACGGCCACGCTTCTAACCCGGTACTTGGAGATATTTAGTATTGAACTTGAAGAACGCCTCGCTACCGCACTCTTGTTCGCACTCCACCGTGAAACGCTGGATTTCAACCGTGAGACGACATCTACGGAACATGCAGCTGCGTGTGTGCTCCACCCGCATGCAGATCACAATATCATCGAAGAGTTGACCAACTCGGTGTTCACACCTGAGACGATTAGCGGAATCGGCGATGCGATTGCCAATCGAGAGGTCCGGGGCTCCTGCCTCGTGTCCTCTCTCGGATGGATTCGTGAACGCGACGCTGTTCCACAGGCTGCTGATTACCTTCTCCAGTTGGAGGGTGTGAGTACGACCATTGTGTACGGCATCGTAGATGACAACGTCCACCTCAGTGGTAGAACGAGCAATTCCCAGCTTCATATTGGCAACGTGATGGAAGAAACGTTCGATCAGGTCGGGAGTGCCGGTGGCCACCACGATATGGCCGGTGGACAGGTTCCCCTCGGCTTCATCGGGTCGGTTGACGACGGTGATGACGTAGCAATCGACCTGATCAACCAGTCGATGATGGCCCGCCTCTTCGGCGCGCTAGAAGGGTGGACAGAAACATGACCAATGAACTCGAGTTGCAGAAGAACGGGGTTCAGTGTACGAGACTGACGCGATTGACGCACAGCTGCTCACCGATCTCCTGCTCAATGCACGACAGCGCTCAACTCCGGACACGGCAGCGAAAGTCGATGTGACACCAGGAACGATCCGAATCGACAAACTGGAGTCGAGCGGGGTGATAAAGATACGAGCGCATACCCCCGTCTTTAGGCGGGGGTCAAGCGGACCATAGCCTACACACCCACCGACGATGCCACGAATGGATTTCCAACCGTTCTATCGGTAATATTAAGACGCCAACGGACCATAGTGTGCAGCACGGATGAAGACCACACGGCACGCGACCTACAACCTCAACTACCACATCGTGTGGTTGCCGAAGTACCGCCAGTCGGTACTCGTCAACGAGGTCGCCAGTCGTGTCCGGTCCATCCTCCACGAAATAGCCGCCGACAAAGGCGTCGAAATACTCGACCTCACCGTACAGCACGACCACGTTCACCTGTTCGTCAGTAGCCCACCCAAGAACGAACCGGCACTACTCGCCAATTGGTTCAAGGGCATCTCCTCACGCAAGTACAACCACCGATACGCCGACCACGACGGCGAGAAAATCGGATGGGCGCGAGGATACTACGCAGGGACCGCCGGGCACGTTTCGAGCGAGACAGTCGAGAACTACATCCAGCAACACAAGGAGGGCGATTCGTGACCGAACTCACGAAGACGCTCGAACTTAAACTGGTAGAGCCGAACGCCCACAAGCGGAGGAAACTTCGTGAGACGCGAGAGGCGTACCAGCAAGCCCTCCAAGACGCTTTCGACGCCGGATGTACCACGCAGACCGAAGCGAACGACGTGGTGGTCAACTACGACCTGAGCGGGTACGCGAAGAACGCGCTCAAGAAGTACGTCCCGCAACTCACGACGACGTACAACGCGGGCGAACTTCACGACGACCACCCCGTCCGCTTCACGAACGGAGGGCTACGACTCGACCACAAGCCCGAGAACGCCATCGAGTGGTACGTCAAAATCCCGCACCACGAGGACTACCACCTCTGGATGCCAGCACAGCCGAACCCTGAACAGCGGGACTGGTTGGAAGCGTTGAACGCGGGAGACGCCACGATGGGCGAAAGTCGGCTGTTCGAGCGGGACGGAACGTGGTATCTCCACGTCACCGCCACCCGCGACGTAGAGGAACGCTCCGATGTGTCCGCCGAAGAACGGACGCCCATCGGAGTGGACATCGGGGAAGCGTCACTCGCCACGGTGTGTCACCGCGACGGCCACGGTTCTCCGACCGCGCCCGAACTGTGGGCCGACGAGGGCAAGACCGTTCGTCGGCTCCGCAAGACCTACTTCACCGCCACACGACGACTCCAGACGCGCGGAAGCGAGCGTATCGTGGAGTCCTTCGGGGACGACATATGGGACCAGATAGACGACGTATTCCACCGCGTCACCCGCGAGGTCGTGGAGTACGCCGAGTCCGTCGAGAACCCGGTTCTCGTTTTAGAAGACCTGACGTACATACGGGAGTCGATGGACTACGGTGAGTACATGAATCGGCGTCTCCACGGATGGGGATTCGCCAAACTCCACGCGCAGATACGCTACAAGGCCGTCGAGAAGGGCATCCCCGTCGAGACGGTGAACCCGTGCAACACGTCGAAAGAGTGCCACGCTTGCGGTGAAGTGGGGTATCGCCCGCGACAGGCGACGTTCAAGTGTACGAACGACGCTTGCTGGATGGGCGAGTACCAAGCGGACGTGAACGGCGCGATAAACATCGCAGACCGCTACCTCAGCGGAGAGAGCCATTCAAGAGAACACACGGATGGCGATGACTCGGCTGGGGATGGGGGGCGTTTGACCGCCCCGCAAGACACCCTAGCCGATGCTACCACGCAGGAGACGCTTGGGACGTATGCGTCTTGAAACCATAGGGCCACGCCCGGCCTGAAATCCCGTGGTGGGATTCCCGCGTCTTCAGGCGCGGGAGGAGGTCAATACGGGCGGCTCGGATTTCTCTCGGTACTTTTCGTTTGCACAATATTGCCGGATGGATACGAGAGTATCTCCCAGAAGGTCGGACAACTTTCCGCAGTAACTCGTACTCGGATCAACCACAGTGGCAGCCACAGCTTCCATGTCGTCGCTATCGCGAACTGCCAAAGCCAACCTGCGGCCATTCAAAACGATCTGGCCGGGTTCGATATCAAGATCGAAGCAGTTTCGTTGATTGACTCTGAGGAGAGACTCCAATTCTTGGGGTTTGGAAGTACAGAAGAGGCCACTCACGACAAGCCGTGATCACCGAAGGAATAGTCGTCTTGCCCAATCGGGCTCGAGATACCGCTTCCGGGGTCCCGTCTCGGAGTTCAGAGGCGACGCAGTAGCGGCCAAGTGGATAGTCACGATGCGAGTCCTGCCACCCTCGCTGGCAATCCCCGCTTCCTGCCTGGTTTTCGTGATGTTGCTACGGGTAGTCTTTACACACTATGTGAGTGTTGATTCACTCCCGGAATAGTCGATTGCGAGCGAAGCAAGCCGCGAACGCAGAGAAGAACCCAATGCGAACGGTGGGCCGTGACGAAGACACCAGTCCAGCCGTCCACATCGTTCGGTGGGGCATCTACAGTCTTGGCGGACTCAAACCCAGTCATCGTTTCGTGACTGAAAGTCAAATGGCACCTTCGGCAGACAGGAACTGGTCACGCTCAAGTATCAGATAGCCCCCAACGCAGAGCAACAAGAGGGCAATGAGCAGTCCCACGGGTTGCTGAAGGAAACTCCCGACAATACCGATGACCGCCAGTACGATGGCACCTTTCCATGCCCATGACCGGGTTCTCCAGAGACCGATCCCGACCACGAGGTAGGCAATCGAGACTCCGCTGACCAGACCAAGCGGGAGCAAAAGTTCGGACGACACTGGTCCGGTGGTCACAACTCGAACGGTCTGTGCTCCATTCAACAGCCCCATCAGCAACCAGATGCCGGAGACAACGCTGATCCCGAGGGGTGGATGCGAGCGATCCATAGTTGGGTATCGAATCCACCCCTCATAACGATTGATGTGTGGTTCTGTTGCTCACGGCAGAAGAACCAATACAGATCCGAGTCACCCTGAGGGGTGAGCGGGTCTCGGTGGGGTCAACCGGGTGAACGTGCCACAACTCACCGGGTGGTTTCTAGGCTATCAGTGACTTCTTGTGCAACGGACATCCACCGGTCTTCCCGTTCTAGATCCGCGATTACGAACCGACCGCGATCAAGGGGCGCTCATACCAGAACGGGCAGCATCCGCGTCGTGGTCGGTTCCTCGGGCGATGTACGTCGCTTGGAAATGCTCCTTGTTTGTTGTTGCTCTCGCGGTCTGAATCTGTTCGACACGAGCCGGCTCACGCGTTGATAGCGTCGGCCGCGTTGCGTGAGTCTGTCACGGCGGCCCTCAGGACTCCGGTGGCACCTCCCCCTGCCACTTGTGCATTAGAAGCGAGCACTGCGCTTCTTGCGCGATCTTGTCTGTCTTCCGGCCGAACAGCGTCTTCCGAAGCCACCACCCGCGTGAGGTCCCGATAACCATCACGTCGTAGTCCTCGGACAGTTGGCCGAGTGCGTCGACAGCACTGCTTGCGCTCTTGAGCTCAGTCTCAGCTTGAACCCCGTACTCGGCGAGCCGTTCGGCCGACTGATCGAGGAGGCCGCGTCCCTCCTCGTCCGTTCCCTCGTCGCCCGTGACGTACGTGAAGGTTATCGAGGCGCCAGTTCGTTGGCTCATGATCGCAAGCATTTGGAGGCGGTTTGCGTCGGGTTTGACGACCACTGGCACCAGTATCGAGTCAGTGTCTATCGGATCCCGGTCGGCACTGAAGACGATGACGTCACAGCCCGCCTTCCGAAGGAGCTTGTCGACGAGACTCGACACCGAGTCCTTGTCTGTCCACCCGATGAGGATGGCATCCGCTTCGTACTCCTCGGCTTCCTCCAGGATCCCGTCTAGGGCTGAGGAGGCCGTCCGGATCGTCCCTGTACTCTCGATCCCTTCTTCGCGAAGGGTGTGTTGGCTTTCGGCGACGCTATCGGACCCCGTGCGCCAGTTCTCTTGGCTTCCGACGAAACTCCGATCTGTCGTCACATGCGTGAACCGAACGGCACCGCGCCTCGGGTCTACGAGGATGCTCGACAGCTCGGTGAGCATGTTCGGATCCGACTTGTCGCCGACTGGAACGAGCACGCGCTCGTAACCGGTTTCGTTTCGTGCTGACATTAGTGGTCACCGTTCGCTATTTCGGACGCGTTCATATCGCTGTTCTGGTCAGTCTCGTTCTGCTCGTTGAGTGCGTCTCGGACCATGAGGTTGAGTTCGAGTACGTTCACACGCTCGTGACCCCAGATACCGAGCCACGGCTCCTTCGTCGCCTCGTCGATCATCTCGTTCAGGCGCTGCTCGGAGATGCCAGTCTGATTGGCAACTCGCAGCACCTGATACTCCGCCGCCGCCGGGGAAATGTGGGCGTCGTACGAGGAGCCCGACTCGGAGACGAGATTGACCGGGACGGAGTCGTCCGGAGTCTCGTACTGCGAGATGTTCTGGAGGTCCGCACGGACCCGCTCACTCAAGAGCGGATTCGTCGGGCCCCAGTTGGTGCTGGCAGACGTCATCGCGTTGTAATCGTTCGCCGAGGGACGCGACCAGAAGTACTGGACGTCCTCAGGCTGGCCGGGACGGAACTGCTGGCCGATCATCTGCGAGCCGACCGGCTGCTCTTGGCCGTCAACGTAGACGGGACTACCAGCGGAACTGTTCGGGAACACTGCATCACCGATGGCCATCAGCGACCCCTGGTAGAGCAGCCCGAAAACGAGCAGGCTCACACCGAGGAGCCGCAGTGGCACTGCGAGATCTTGGCGGTTCATTATTGGAACACCCCTAAGGCAACGAACAGCATGTCGATCGCCTTGATGAAGATGAACGGGGCGATGAGGCCACCGCCACCGTATACGATGAGGTTCTTCCGCAGCAGCTGTGCACCGCTCTGGGCTTTGTAATCAACACCACGGAGTGCGAGGGGAATAAGCAGCGGAATGATGAACGCGTTGTACATCAGCGTCGCCGTCACCGCGCTCGCTGGCGTGGACAGGTTCAAAATGTCCATCGCCCCCAGTCCGGGGATCGCGGCCGCGAGGATCGCCGGAAGCAACACGAAGTACTTCGCGACGTCGTTTGCGACCGAGAACGTCGTCAGCGACCCGCGAGTCATCAGTAGCTGCTTCCCGATACCGACGACCTCGATGATCTTCGAGGGGTTGGAGTCGAGGTCGACCATGTTACCGGCTTCCTTCGCAGCGTTCGTCCCTGCGTTCATTGCGAGGCCGACGTCGGCCTTCGCCAGTGCCGGGGCGTCGTTCGTCCCGTCGCCGGTCATACCGACGAGCTTCCCGTCGTCCTGGATGTCTTCCACGAGTTCGATTTTCTCCTCAGGGTCGAATTCCGCGTGGAATTCGTCGATGCCGACCTGATCGGCAACCCAGCGTGCCGTCCGTTGGTTGTCACCGGTCGCCATGATCGTCTCGACACCCATCTTCTGTATCTCCGCGATCCGATCGGCGATCCCCGGCTTCAGCTCGTCTTGCAGTTCGATGATGCCGACGACCTGCCCGTCGACGGCGATTGCCAGCGGCGTCCCGCCGCTCTCACTGATCGCGTTCGACTTCTGCCGGAGTTTCCCCGGCACGGTAGTCGCGTACTCTTCAACTGCGTCAACGGCACCCTTTCTGATCTCCGTCCCATCCGAAAGGTCGATTCCACTCATCCGCGTCTCCGCAGAGAACGGGACGAAGTTGCTTTCGGACAGCCCCTCGGCATCGAGGGTGACAGACACGTCACGAGGTGCGTCGACGGAATCGCCGGGTTCGTCGAGCTCCTCGGAAGCAGACTGTCCGCCGTCGGTCTGTACCTTCCCGTTCATCTTCTCAGCGAGCTTGACGATCGAACGACCCTCGGTCGTCTCGTCGTACAGTGACGACTGATAGCTCGCCCGGACGACGTCTGCGTCGTCCGCGTCACCGAGCGGGTGAAAGTCCTGTGCGACGCGCTCACCGGTCGTGATCGTCCCCGTCTTGTCGAGGATCAGCGCGTCGAGATCACCGGCTGCCTCGACTGCCCGTCCGGACTTCGCGATGACGTTGCGCCGCGTGACGCGAGTCATCCCGGCGACGCGAATGGCTGCCAGCAGCGCACCGATGGTGGTCGGCATGAGCGCGACGAGCAGCGCAACCAGTTCGGCGACGTCCAGGCCAGCGAATCCACCGACGAAGCTGGCGAGGTATTCGCCGAAGAAGAACATCGTTGCGACGGCGACGACGAACACGAGGGTCAGTCCACTCAAGAGGATCGTCATCGCGATCTCGTTCGGCGTCTTCTGCCGCTGAGCGTCCTCGACGAGGCCGATCATCTGGTCGAGGAACGATTCGCCCTCCTCGGAGGTCACTTCGACCTTGATCCGGTCGGAGAGCACTTCGGTCCCACCGACCACGGACGTCCGGTCACCGCCGGACTGGCGGATGACCGGTTCGGATTCGCCGGTGATCGCGGATTCGTCGACCGAGGCACTGCCTTCGACGACGGTCCCGTCGCGTGGGATGATGTCACCCTCGTCGACGAAGACGACCGCATCCTGCTCGATCTCAGTGCTCGCGACCACCTCGTAGTCGTCTTCGCTGATGTCTTCGATGTCGACGTCGTCGTTCTGGAGTAGTTTGCCCTCGGCTTCCGTCTGCAATGCACGGAGACTATCTGCCTGCGCTTCACCCTCCAGTTCCGCGTACGCCTCGGCGTAGTTCGCGAATATTACGGTGAAGCCAAGCAACACCGTGATGACCGCGTAGTACACGCGCGAGCCGGTCGCGCCGAACAGTCCCGGAGCGATCGTCATCACCAAGCCGATTATCGTCCCGAGTTCGACGACGAACAACACCGGGTTCTTAACCAGGTACTGCGGGTCCAGCTTGGCGAACGAATCGCTGATCGCCTGCTTCTGTTGGTCCGTGTCTATTGTGACTGTGATCTCTGCCATGTCAGATCCCTCCGCTCAGTAGTTCACCGATCGGGCCGAACACCAGCGCCGGCAGGAACACCAGCGCGCTAACGATGATGATGACACCGATCAGGAGTCCAACAAACGCCGGCGTGTCAGTGTCGAGAGACCCCTTTGATTCGGGGCTCACCTTCTTGTTGGCGAGATAGCCGGCGATCGCGAGCTGTGCTGTGATCGGAACGTACCGGGCCAGGAGCACCTGGACGCCGTTGACGAGGTTGAAAAACAGCGTCCCGTCGCCGAGCCCCTCGAACCCGCTCCCGTTGTTCGCGGATGCCGAGAAGAACTCGTAGAGCACCTCGGAGAACCCGCGGAACCCGGGGTTGTTCATCGAATCGATCGCGCCCTGGTACACGACGGCCGCTGCCTGCGGGATCAGTACCAGTATCGGGAGTACGAGGATAACGACGAAGACGTACCGCATCTCCTGCCACTCGAGCTTCTTCCCGAGGTACTGCGGGCGGCGGCCGATCATCAGCGCGCCGATGAAGGCAGTGAGGATGACGAACATCAGGATGTTCAACAGCCCCGTGCCAACACCGTTACTGATGTTGTTGGTGGCGAACGCGAACAGCAAGGAGAACGCACCGAGTGCGGTCCAGCTGTTGTGCATGCTGTTGACACCCCCATTCGTCGTACCCGTGGTCGACAGCCCCCAGATCGCACTGGCCGTCGGTCCGAAGCGTGTCTCCTTGCCCTCCATGTTCCCAACGGTCTGGTCGACGTGCAGGCCATTTCCAGTAACCACCATGCCGGCGTTCGTGCCGGTCTCACCGACGACCGCGACACCAGTGAGAGCCATGTAGATGACGAAGAACGCGGCCACGATTGCGACTCCGTGGCTTCGATTGCCGACCCACGCGCCCCACGCGTAGATTGCGCTGAACGTGCCGATCGGCATCGCCAGCGTCAGGACGAGGTTACTCAGGGGGGTAGGGTTCTCGAACGCTGTCGCCGCGTTCGCAGCGTTGATCCCACCGCCGTTCGTTCCGAACATCTTGATCGCCTCGATCCCCGCATGGGGGCCGATGCGGATGTTCTGGATGCCCATCGTGAACGTGTTTGCAGTGAGTTGGCCTCCCAGAATCGTCTGGACGGATCCCTCAGCCATCAGGATGATCGCGATGAGCAGCGAGATCGGGAGGAGGAACCGAACGAGCCCCCGAACGACGTTCTCGTAGAAGTTCCCGAGCCGCGGGTCCTCTTTGTTCGTGAACGCACGGGCGAACGCAGGCATGAGTGCCAGCCCGGTCGCGGGCGTCAAGAACATCGCGATTCCGATACCGAACGTGTGGGTGAACACCGAGAGGGTCTCACCGCTGTAGTGTTGCTGGTTCGTGTTCGAGGTGAACGAACTCGCGGTGTGGAATGCGAGGTCCCAGCTCTCACCGCCAACTCCGACGAAGTTCATCGGGAGGGCATCCTGGAACATCAACACAACGAACAACAACACCCAGATACACACGTTAAACACGAGTACCGCCTTTAGGTACCCTTTCCAGGTCATCTCCCGTCTCGGATTAATTCCGGACAGGCGATATAAGCCGTTCTCGATGGGTGTGAATATCTCGTCTAATCGTTCGAACCAGGACAAGTAACCCGGTGGTCGATGGTCGCTGTTCGCCTGTTCGCGGTACACCCACGCGAGGTACTCGCCGGCCACGAAAACGAGGACGGCAAGGATGGTGAAGAACACCGCGTACTCGACGATTGGTGGTGGACTCGCCATTGTTAGAACCTCGTTGGGTACATCATGACGTACGTCAGGTACGCCACGACCGCTACAGTCACTACTGCCAGTACCGCTTCGCCGATTAGCATGTGCAACTGGCCCGGATGATTTCTCCTTATTTATATTTGTCGGAGTATGGACGGAGTTTTACAACAAATTCAGTGTAAAGCCACGGTGGTGTACATCCCTTAATCCGAGCCCAACGCAACACTTCGCTTAAAAATAGCGTTCAGTGAGCCTCGATGTTTTCTTTCGCTCCCGATGAAGATGCTCGCTGCCACAGTTCTGGATCTACCAGTGTTTTATATTTCCCCTCCGCAAAGTCGATATCACTATGACGACAGTAATCGTTGGTGCCGGCAGAATAGGTTCGAGTGTAATCGAACTAGCGGCCGATGCCAACATCGGCGTCACTGTAATCGAACAGGAGCACGAGCGAGCTCACGAGTTTAAAGCGGACGAGAACTGCCACGTCATCCACGATGACGCCACCGAACGCGAAACGCTGCACGAGGCTGAGGTGGGCAACGCTGATGCAATCATCGCAACTACTGATCAAGACACCACGAACCTGATGGTGCTGATGTTAGCCCGTGAGTTGGGCTGTGAAACACTCGTCAGTGTTGTCCACGCGGAGGAAAACATTCCACTGTTTCGACAGCTAGGAGCCACTATCATCGAGAACCCACAACGATTGATCGCGGAATATCTGTTTCGAGGCACCCATGATCCGGGCATTCAGGGCTTCATGCACGTTGGCGATAGAGACGGTGGAGCTGAAGTCTTTGAGATCTCAGTTGCAGATGGGGCGCCAATCATCGGAAAGACGCTTGAACAGGCAGACGTCGCGGGGTTCCTTCCGCCCAGCATGGTTGTCGTTGCAGTCGAACGTGACGGTGAAATCATCATCCCCCGAGGTAACACACAGATAGAGACGGACGACCTCGTTACCGTGTTCTCCAAGGAGGGGATCATTAACGAGGTGGTTGAACCGTTCAAACCTGAAGCAAAACGGACCGGTGATTCTGATACGGAGTAGCATCCAGAGTGTTTTACAGCAATTCTGTTGTAAATCGAGTTGGGTCGTCGAATCCCTCACTCCTCCGAGGCGAAACTCGCGGGGACAACAGAAGTTTCGTCGCCACCGAGGGCGTCTGCATCCTCGGGAAGGAGAGCGACAATCAGATAAGGCGCATAATCAGCGAAGTAATCAACCAGCGCAGCGATCCGGTCGGCGTCGATTGCCTCCAGCGAATCCAACAACATCATCGGAATGACCTCGTAGACATCATGCACGAGATATCCCGCTAACGCTACTACTAGTCCCACTACTTCCCGTTCACTCTCACTGAGGCTCTGCACGGTATCCTCGTATCCACGCCCTTCATCAGTCTCGCGAACGACATGTAACTCGAATTTGGTCGCAGATCCACCTCGATACCCTCCGTGGCTCGAATTGAATTCTGCACCCTCTTTCCGTTCGATCCAGACACGGGCGATGTTCTTGTAGCGAAGCACATCCAAAATCTCCTCCATATGGTCATTGAATGCAGTGATTGCGCTCTCCTCGAGGTCCCGAATTTGGGTTCGTTGACTCACTAATTCTGCTTGAATCTCATCCTGCTGTGCCTGGAGTTGGTCTCGTTCGTTTTCAAGCCGGTCCAATTCCGCGAGCTCCTCTCGAACAGCAGATAACTCCTCCTCGAGTTGCCCCCGCTGGTATTCGAGTTCACTAAGCTGCTGGTACTGCTCGGTGAGTTCGCTCTCCTGCAGAGCTTCTCGCTCCGAGACAAACTCTTCGAGTTCAGAGAGTCGTTGGTGGACGTCTTCGCGCTCTTCGCTCAGTGATTCCAGAGTCTGGTCTCGTTGTGCAATCTCCGATGAAATCTCGCTAAGACGCTGTCCGATTTCGTCTCGTCGGTGGATTACCTCCTGCAACTCCTGCTGTGATTCACGCAGTTCCTCAATCTCTGTTTGCACCTCGGACCGCTCGGTCCGTTTCTCGTCAACGAGATCGCGGAGGTCGTCCAGCCGACCAGCAATTCGGTTTCGTTCGACTTCCGTTCCACATGTCCAACATTCGACGGTCTCCGACATTGGGTTGAGTTTCGAGACCGGTGACTCCGCTGCGTCTCCGGAACGAAGAAGGTCTGAATCAGCGTTTGAAACCAGATCTTCGTTGAAATCGACGATGGCAGAGAGGTCATTAATTGTCGTTGCAAGCGAGCGCTCGCGAGAAGTGAGTTCAGACAGCCTCGTTTCGATCCGTTTCAGTTCCTCCTCTGAGGTTTCAATAGCCTCTCGTTCCGTTTGGAGCTCGCTCTGCTCATCCCGCAAAGCTTCGCGTGTGTCTTCTTGGGTTCGGATTCGATTTGTGATCGATTCAAGCTCTTGCTTTCGCTCTTCCAACGACGTGAGTGCCTGTTCGATTTCCTCTGCTTCTTCCGGGTCGGCATCAAACTGTTCCAGTTGGTTCCGTAACTCCTCGATCTCTTGGTCACACTCGTCTAGGTCACTCACCAACGTTGTTTTTCGGCTCGTGAGCGACGTGCGTTGGTCGAGATCGTCTTCAATTGCTCTGATCCGCTGTCCGATTCGGTTTCGCTCGCTCTGGAGGTCCTCGATACGGCGCTGGATTGAACCAGTGTCGACAGGCCGCATAATCACGTCTCGCAAGTTTCCGTCCTGAACGATTGCCCGACGGGCAGGGTTCTCCGCGGTCAAACAAACGAACAGATCGACCAGATCACGACGCTCTGTGACAGGCTGACCGGCGGCTTGCACTGTCCCGTTCTTGCGTGTATACTGCTGGTCGTACGTGGTCCCATTGAACTCGAGCCGGACCTCTGCCTCTTGTTCGTCCCCCTTGAGTACGGGGGCGGTCCCTCCAAGCACACCAGCGAGACCGTTGAGGAGTGACGTTCTGCCTGTGGCGTTTCGCCCCCGTAAGACATTAACTCCGGGTTTGAACGTCACGTCGCACTGCGAGATACCGCCGATGTTTTCGGCGTATACAGAAACACGCCCGTCCGTGTCATGTTGGCTCATACGTTCCCCTACTCGACAGCGGTAAATAAGCGACACGGCATTCGTCTCCATACTGCTGGCTCACTTCGCATCGGTTTGACAGTCGCACCCCCGCTGTTCGAGGAACTCTCCGATCCGGTAGGTCCGTCCGCAGGCAGAACACCCCACTCGTACCGACAGAGTGATCTCAGCTGGGGTGTCGGATACATTTCCTGCGTTCCGAAGGCGTTCAATGGTTTGCTCGATCACACCTTCTGACCGTGCTTGAGCCCACTCGATGGTTTTTTGAGCATCGTCGACATCTACCGTCGATTTTCGCCCAGTATCGATTGCTTTGCAGTCGTGCAGATGGTTCCGAACCGTCTGATGGGAGACGAAGTCGCGCTCGACCGCCTCAACATCGATCCCGTTCCTGTCGAGTTTCGAGCGCAACTCTACCTGACGGCTTCGATTGACATCATCCCCCCTCAGGACATTATAGATACTATCTGCATCACCGACCACTTCTCGCGTTCCCGTATTGAGAGATTCTGAGAGAATCTGCTTGTTCAAATATGTAGCCAGGTCTCGAAGGCTATCGCCGTGATCCCGTCGCTCGATCAGCTTCGCGTCGATCTCTGAAATGTCGTAGTCGTCAGCGACGCGGACGATTTTACAACAAGGCTGGGTCTCCTCAGACGTCATTAATACACTCAAGCTCCCGCTATCTAACGAGTGTAACGGTTCTTAGCAGTGTTCGGCTCGACGTAAACCTGAGAGACGCACTTCCCCAATTGTTGCAGGATGGGGTAGTCTACTCCTACTAGCTTCGTCGATAGACATCCAATCTCAGCGTTCAGTGGGCGTCTCGTTGGTATCCCTAACAGGGCCAAGATCGGCCCAGTGGAGGGATTCAGGCCCATCGATCTGCTCCTCGAGAGTTGCCCGGTACAGAACCGGCTGTGAATTGTCCGACAACTGCTGAACAACGCGGAGCCCTTCCAGATCCGAGCCAAGCCGCAGAATCTCACCGGGGGGCCTCCTCACGAATGCGAATCGCTACTGCCGCTTGGCTTTCAGTCAACTTCATCACCGTCCTCTATCGCGTCCATGCCCGGCTTCCACCGGTAATAGAGCGACCGTATCGTTCGATCCGAGTCCCTGGCCATGAGCACTGTTACGCCACTTCGCTGAGTCAGTGTTTCCTGGACCGGTTCGAACACGACCTCCTCGAGTCGAGACTGCTGTTCGGGTGCCCCAATCGTGGTGAGATCGTGTGCTTGGGCTTTCTCGAGGATTACCTCGGTCGCCTCTGGCGCTTCCTGAAGCTCCGTGTTCACCGTCACGTCTGGGCCCAAGACGTACTCTGCGAATTTGAGGAGATCATCGGCGTCCGCTCTTTTTTCACCAGCGCCATCCGGATCGACTACGTGTAGAACCGTCACTGGTGCATCAGCCGCCTTAGCTATCGCACGAGCAGCTTCTGCGGCGAGTTCGGAGTGTGGTCCGGTTCCGACGAGGAGCAGTACCGAGTCGATGGTCTCCGCCTCGGACTCCGCCAACGAATCGACCGTGTGCTCGTCGATGTTGGGGACATACACGGCGTCGTTTCCATCTCGGGTCCTGGGGTTCTCGCTCGTCTTGCGGTGGACTGTGGCGCTATCACTGGCGCTCCCATTCCGTGGTGAGCCATCGCGTTCCGATTCCCAAGGAACGCTCTCTCCCACGGATCTACGCGACCGGCGATGTTTGCCGCCGCGTTCCCCGCCCAGACGGCGGGCTCTCAACGATCTCAAGATAAATCAGCAGCCTCTTCGTCGAATCTCCCGTTACGTACTGGGTGGTGTGGCGACACACTAGACTTTCGTGGTCTGTCACATACGTGGTGGTATGAGTAGCGACAGAATCGACGCCGAAAGCAAAGTGTCTGGGAACCAAGCGAACATCCCTGCTCGAATACGACGTGAACTCGATATTGACGACGGTGATCAGCTCCGCTGGCAGCTCGAAGATGACGGGAGTATCCGGGTGCAAGTCATCCAACAGCAGACCGGCACATTCGCCAATTTCGACGGCTACGCTGGTGAGGAGGTAACTGACGTGACCAGCAATCACGACTCTTGGGGCGTCAACGTCGAGTAAATGCCGCGCGCACTCATCGATACATCGGTTCTGTTTGCAGCCGCGTACAAGCGGGACGATTCACACGACACCGCACTTCCGGCGCTCCATGGCATCGACACTGGAACGCTCCCGGAAGCAGTTGTCCTTGATTACGTTCTCGCCGAGACGCTCAACGGTCTCACGACCCACGCCGGACACGACGCAGCCGTTGATCTCCTCGATCGCATCGAAGAGAACGCTCGTTTCCACATCGACTCGCTCACCACCAGCGCCCTCGCGACAGGGAAGGCACTCTTTCGCCAGCACGAACCACTCTCGTTCGTCGATGCCTGCATTGTCGCGTATATGCAAACTGAAGGGCTCGGCCATCTGTACGCGTTCGATGACGACTTCGATGCCGTCGAGGACATCTATCGCCTCGGTACAGCGACAAATCCCTACAATTCAACCTGATGCGCACAGACGACACGGTTGGGGAACGAAGTACAGGCTCAAGATAGTCGCAGTTTGTAGTCAGTCGCCAGTTTTTCGAACTTGTCCCACGCCGGGGGCCGGGCATCGTTGACCTCGCCGTGCGTCTCGAGGTAGCGCAGCACAGCGTCGAGTTCGGCTTTGAGGCCATGCGTCGCCGCCTGTGCTCGGAAGTCCGCCTCGTTGGCGTCGATGTGGCTGAACAGGAGAAGACAATACGAACGATGGCGGCTGCCGTCGTCGATCAGCAGCGTGTGACAGCAGGGCTTGGCCCATCGTCTTAATCAACAAAATTATGCGTAGAGAGTCTGTGTTGGTTAAGACGGAGAGAGTCGATGTCCTCCGAACCACCGTCCCCACCGGCGACCCTCGCGACGGAGATCGTCAACACGATCGACGAGTCGGACCCGGAGCAGCTCCGAGACGTAGCTTCGTACGCTGAAGCGCTCGCCGAGCACAAGGAACGAGAGGCCTGTCTTGAGGAGTCCTCAGATCAAGAAGAGGTCAAAGAGCGACCAGATGATCTCTCGGATGATGTCCCTGCCGAAGCGACGATCACGATCAAGGAGATCAACGACAATCGCTACTACTACTGGCAGTGGCGAGAGGGAGAGAAGATTCGTTCTCAGTACAAGGGACCGGTCAACCCGGACGAGTAAAACTCGATGAGGAGGACACCCACCCCACGTTTCCGTCGTTTCTCCACGACGGCGTAGGGAGAGGCTACGATTGGTAGTATGCAGCCACTAATTCTGTTGACCTAAAACCAATCTAGAGATGAACCAACTTCTGGAAAACATAGATTAAAGTAGTATAGCTGAGAAACGCTCATTAAGCGTACTTTGAGTAGGGAGGGAGCGAAGTACTTCGCCCCTTCAGACGAAACAATCCTTTCCAGCTACTTCTATAGACGGCCAACTTTGGACGGCTAGGCCGCTCTCGTCTTTGGAATCTTGTCGTGGACGTCCTCTTCGAGTCCCCTCCCCACCTATTCAGTGATTACGACGGAAACGTGAGGTGTGTGGGTTCGGGATTCGACATCGAGGCGACGCGTCCGTCTACGGGTTTCCCTTCTCACGTCGGAAACGAGGCTATATTGTCAGCAATCCAACTCCACCGAATTACGGCATTTTCCCGCTGATATCGGACAAGAAACGTCGGAAACGTGGGATGGCGTTCTCCACTAGATTTATACCCCCTCCCCGCTCACACCGTGTGATATTCAATGACGCCCGACTCTTCACCCAGTTCTGTCGACGATCCACTCTTTGAATCCGGGCATCGTATCTTCGCGAACAAGGATCTCCTGAAAATCGGCCACGTGCCGGAGGCTGACCGGATCGTCGGTCGTGACGAGGAAATCTCGAAGCTCGCGAAACGTCTCAACGGTGCTGTCCACGGGTACTCCCCGGAGAACGTGATGATCTACGGGAAAACTGGGACCGGTAAATCTCTCGTTTCAAAACACGTCTGCCAGCGAGCTCAAAATGCCGCTCAAGATGGCGTCGAGATTGGAACAGCGTATATCGACTGTGCTGAAGACAATACCGAGACCCAAGCAATCTCCTCACTTGCCGCGAAGCTGAACAATGAATCTTCGACCGGAATCTCCGTCCCTCATACCGGCCTCAGTACGTCGAAATACTACAAACTCCTCTGGAAGACGCTCGACGCTCAATTCGATTCTGTGATCATCATCCTCGACGAGATCGACTTGATGAACGACGACAGCGTGCTGATGAAGCTCTCGCGCGCTGAGGAGGCGGGGAAAATCGACTGTAGCGTCGGCGTCATCGCGATCAGCAACAAGATACAGTACGTCGACAACGTGAACGAGCGCGTGAAAAGCAGCTTCCAGCACAAGGAGCTGTTCTTCAAGCCATACGACGCCAACCAGCTCCGGGAGATCATGTTCAACCGCGAGGATTTCTCGTCGTCGACGACCACGTACTCGATATCCTGGCCCGGGTGGACTGCCAGTTCCTGCTCACGCGCTCGCTTCAAAGCGGCCACGTTCTGAGTATTCTGAGAGTACCCCTCTAGCGGCTTGGAGACACAATTCCGTTCGACGAGCCGCTCACTGCTACGTTGCCCGCCTGCAGTTCGTTGACTGCTCGTTCAAGCCGTCCGAGCACTGCGTCTGGTGACCGCGTGGCATCGAGCCGGTCGAGACAGTCCCGCTGGACGTCCTCGATGAACGGCGGGGTCGATCGCTGCCGGGCTTCGATGCCTCTGATTTTGAAGTTGTCCTCGCCGACGATCCGAGGCCCCATTCGGGTTTGCTCGCACTTCAGGTGGTCATCGGCGACCGTCGCGACCGATTCGGTGAATTCGTTTCGTTCGTTTCGCGTAACGAGCACCGGGGTGTCGTACCCCTCGGTGAACATCACCATCCGAGTGTCGCCCTCGAACGCAGTCAGCCCGCCTGCCGGGAACGCGAGCCGACGCGGTGAAAAAACTGGGGTTGGCGTCGTTGAGGCCGTGCCATGGCTGTCAGGGGTAGCCAACGCTATCGGCGCGGTCGCCGCGGAGCGGGTACGCCGGCCGTGGTAGTCGAGGCCGGGGAGTAGTCCATGCGACGAAATATAGCTGGTAAAATCAGAACTACTGCCAGAGACGAGCACAGGAGGACCGCTCTCAGCTGCCGTGCTGGGCGGTTGTCGCTCTGCGTTTGGTTCGGGCCTTGGCCTCGGTTCTGGATCATCAACAGCCCTCACATTTATTTCCTTCTATAGTTTGCACAATCATATAATACATGTATTAATTTAATATATTGGGACATCTGGGTAAGGGTGATGGTTTCCAAACAAAACCGTCGCACGTTCCTGAAGACCGTCGGTGCATCAGGTACCACAGCAATCGCCCTTTCGTCCGCTGCCACTGTGAGCGCAGAGGATAAGAAGAACACTACCATCACAGTGAAAGACGACTCAGCAAACGACGCTCTCATTGAGAGAGCGCGCGAACTCGACTACCAGCGAGTCTCTGAGGTGTCCGGCGAGGACAAGTACAAGATCATGCTTCTCTCGGAGAAGACTCCCTCCTCCTGGAAAGAGGACATGGTCGACAACTCGACCTCGTCCATGGGAACTCAGGAGATTGCCGGTGGGCCGCCAGAGGTCCCCCTCGGAGAAGACCAGTCCTTCGGAGACATGGAGATCGGGGATTCCTGGGGAAACTGGTCGGGTGATGTCGTCGGGAACGCTGGCGCTAGTACTGACTTGAGCGCTGATCGAGCAGAAGCATCTGCACTGGCTGCAAGTGGTCTCGGCGAAATCGACCAATACGCCTGGGTCGGGAAACCGTTCCAGGTGACCGGGAATGGTAGTCAGACAGCAGATGTCACCATCTCGGGGGACTGGCAGGGTCGCGTCTTGACCACGCCTTCTGGTTCCATCGAGGTGATCATCACGGCGTTCGTTGAGAACCAGACGACCGGTGCTGTTTGGGAGTCTCAAATTCACCAGAACAGCGGCTCGTTCATCGACGGCTACGTCTACAACATGTCCTCATATTCTGAGACGCTGTCCCCGGAGCTGAATGCTGGGGATACGTACCGCGCGTACGCCCAGATTCACGCCTTTGCGTCGGTGGGTGGTCTAGCCGATGCAGCCTGTGACTTCGGTCCGGGTGACGGAGATAACGGGAATCCGAAGCAGGGTCTCTACGTCGACGACGTCGAAATCGAGTTCTGAGCAAAGTATTTACGCACCCACAACATCATTACGCACATGGCTGATTTGAGTCAAATCATGTGGCTCGGCACGATGGTCGTGGCGTTCCTCGTCGTCGCCGGGTTCTACTACACGCTCGTCAGAGAAGGCGGAGCATTCCTGAAGTCACTCCGCTCGAAGGTAAGATAGTCTGATAATCCCTCCGCGCAACACGACGCCTCCATTTCCTTCAACGAACGGCTAGTGGATTCCCCAGAGAAGCGGGGACCTCGCCGGTCGCTGTTGGCGTTACGCTTCCAGTAGTTTGGCCGTCTAATCTGAGACCGAGACGTTACAAATGACCACTATCCGTCCTGAAGCTGTTGCCGCGCGAATTTCAGCGTCCGTTCCGGTGACGTGTGAACTTCGAGGCCGGAGTTTTTGACTTTCTTCTCATAGATCTCGAAAGTATGCCTCTACAGTTTTCGAGCAGCTGATCGGGAAGCTCAACCGAGATATGGAGATCCGCAAGATGGTCGCGGATTCAGACCTCCTAGAGGGCGCATCGTTCGTCCCGAAAGCTCCGTCAGAGGAGAAACTTCGTGAAGCCAAGCTCGAACGCATGGAAGAATCACTTGAGCCCATTGCGGACGATCAAGCCGAAGGGAGTAGTGAGTGAAGACGATCTCCTGAACACTAATTACAGACAATTCTCTATCCCTGAGTTTCTTATTGAGAATGGGTTGGCCAATCCCAAATCCGGGGGGCTTGCAGTCGTGATCTCTATTCCTTATAAAACCAACAAAGTATTTAGGATGAACGGTAGGGGAAATAATATGCGTCAGTGGTTTGGGGATGACATGCCCAGACGGGTATTGCTGCGTTCAATAGGCGTGTGTTCCGCTGTTGGTATTGCGGGATGCCTTTCTCAGGGTGAGGCGAGGTCAATTACCGTTTACAATTATCGAGATGAAATGGTCACAGTTGATATGCGTGTTGTTGATGTCGGGTCTGGCGACGTAGCTATTGATACTGAATTTTCTATTGATCCAGATGGGAAGAAAGTGTTTGGCGATATCTTTGAACGGGATGGTGAGAAAAAAATTACTGTGAGCGTCCCGGGGGTAGGGTCAGAAGAGAAGACATGGAGTGCGTCATCCGACCCAAAGACTAGCGGTCAGCTTGGAATTTCGATTAGAGAGAATGTTGAAATCAGAGAAGGTTCTGGTTGAAATAATTTCTATTATCTGCACACTATGGCAATCGTATATTGATTTTAACTACCTCGTAAATATCGTATTGAGTCCGGTGAAATTGAGCTGACTCGGTACGCAACCGACGCTGACGTGGAACTACTGAACGAAGAGAATGTCATCGTCGCGACTGATGAACTTCACCACCCTCGGAACTTCTCAGGGGGTGGTTCCACTAGTTCAATTAAGTTGGACCCGAAAATCGGTCAACGCCGAAGTCACGAGCTTGAGATCGCCTCTGAAATCGAACACCCACGTGCGGAAGTTGCAACTGGCAAAGATAGCGTCGGAATCAAATCTGAGAAGGGCGCTTCAGAATTGAAGCCCACGGAACAAACCGCGCATCAAGAACAGCCGAAACAAATCGAGTATATCTCGCAGAAGATCGTAGGTACCGAACTCGTTGATGTTAATGGAGTGTCCGGGAAGCGCGAAGCCCCGATCGTCGAGGAAAAGAGAGTTTCAGACAAAGTAATTCCTAAAACGAAACTCAAGAACCACGGACGGCTCACTCCTAAATCCCCAGAATAGGCGTTGATAGCAACGACTCCTAACCTGTATCCTATCTCGGATATTAATGCAGGAGAAGACGGATCTCCGCATCCGACCCCTCGGTGAGATTGACCGATATGTCCACCTCGTTGCTCACACTCTCACACAATATGATTCCAGTTTAGGACATAGTTCTCAATGTGGTGTTTCGACCGGGCGTTACTCCCTGTGGGGGGTGTATTCGTGGTGGATATCGCCTTTGCTAAATCGCCGAGAGCCTCGGTGACGGCGATAAAAGGCTATCACAGTTTGCATCACCGACCAGAGGCATCCCCGACGACTAGGCACGTCGTGCGGTTAGCCTACCTTGGTTGCGTAGCCTTTGCCACCCCGCGCATAAAAAACTACGTCGGACATCTCTCGATCACTTTTTGCGTGGATCGCCAACAGGCACTTCGCCGTACTCCGGACAGGAGACCCAGCCCTGACTAAAAGCAGCGCCAAGTCCCTCGTCTGGCCGCCACTTATGCTCCTCGCCACAATTCGGGCACTCCACGTACGGCGGGTCGATCTCAACCGCTTCTTGTTCCATGTAGTGATTTCCTTGGTATGCCTCGCAGTGCTGGCAGACGTTTCCCCACACCTCTTTTTCAAGCGTGTTGCTGTAGACACGTTTGACAGGAGTATCGTACTTTGCAAGCACGCCACCAATAGGGGTGTTGAGATGGTCGTCGCGGGGCCAGACTATTGGCGTCTCCTCACCGCACTGCCAGCACTCGGTCTGCCACGTCAGTAACTTGTCTTGATCGACAGAGAGGCCATCAGGAAGCATGTCGCCTCGCTGTTCGCCACCGGCATATTTGATTGCTTGGCCCCTTCGACCGAGGGTTCTCAGGGTCTACGTCGCTATTGTCGTTCATTCGTTTTCGTCTCGGATATCGTTGATAGAGCGTTCAAACCGGTTGCCGTCCCGTTTGAGGTCCTCCATGGAGCCGTCACGGTCGAACAGGACCTCGGGATCGTTCGGATCTACGAAGCCGTCAACGACAGGATAGACGGGAGAACGTGTGGTACCCGAAGTGGTCACCTAACGACGGCCGTGGATGGCGTAGCGATGCTCCCACTACGGACAAGTCACTCAGCGTGAAGGGAAGCGAGAGCGCGGGCGTGCATCCCAATAGTGGCACAAAGCGACACCCGCACGCACCCTCGCAGTCCCCACTTACTGCCCGTGCGTTAAAAGCTATTCGTCGGGGTGTCGAGAGTCGAAAAACACCAGGTCGCCGCTACTCGTCGCTGAATGTGTCCGTATCCGCGTCAGGGATGCCGCGTGCCTCCTTGATGTACTCCACGAGCAGGTCGGGATGATCTAGCGCCATCTGGACCATTGCGTCGTGTTTCTCCGACGTTGAGACGTCTTTCACGCCGTCTTGCACGAGCGCCGGTGTGATCTCCACGTCGTCAGCATCCTGCCACGCTTCCAGAGTTGCCTCTCGGACGTAGAACGGGAACTGTGTCGCTTCCTCCCCGTACTCGAACGCTCGCGTCTTGAATGGGTCCGCCGTTTCCTCAGTCACAGTCTGTTCGCCAGTCGTCATCGATTCATCCGTATCATCATCACTCGTCGTTTCCTCACTCGTCGCCGTCGACGTCGACGCGGTCGTGGTCGCCTCACTATCCTCAGTCTCCTCGGAGTCCTGGTCCTCGATGGACTCGTTGAGGTCGTCGAAGGGGTTGCCATCACTCATCACGAATCACCTCACCTTGTTCGACGATCTGCGCGAGCTCATCATACGCTGCCAGTTGGTCGCATTCGCGGTCGAAGTCCCGCAGCGGCTCGTTCGCGTCCCGCAGCGAGTTGTTGATGGCGTCCCGGTGCCGGATGCCCGGCAGGCCGTCGTCATACTCGCCGGCCTCGGTGGCTTCCCAGTCCTCCGGGGAGATGTACGCGAAGTTCGGGACCTTCGACGCCACACCGTCCCGCGTGGTAATCTCCTTGAGGAGTTCTTGGTCGAGCGTTGCTTGGTCGATACGCCGCTGGAGGTCGGACGGAACGACGGCGAGAATGTCGAGGTCGAAGTACCGGCGTGCGGGTTTCACGAGCCGGTTGACTGTGTTGTCGAGGCCGGTTTCGTAGCCGAGTTCCGGCCGCAGCGGGATGATGAGGTTCCCGGTCGCGAACATCGCGTTGTCGTTGAGCTTCCCGCGGTTCGCGGGGCAGTCGATAACGACGTAGTCGTAGTCCTCACCAAGGAGCGGTTCGACAAGATGCTGTTTGAGGCGAGCAGAGCCTTGCACAGCGTCTTTGAGCGTGGATTCGACGCCTTCTAAGTCCGCGTGGGACGGGAACAGGTCGAGGCCGCCAGCGACGTTGACGATGTAGTCGCGTGGGTCGGCCTCGTTGACAAGGACTGCTTCGGCGTGGTTCTCGTTGTCGCCCCCGGAGCCGTTCTGGTAAGCGTCGCGATGGCCGAGGTTGAGAGTGAGGTGGCCGTTGTCGTCGAGGTCGACAAGCAGTGCTTTTTCGTTGCGGTGCGCGAGCTCGCGAGCGAGGTTGAGCGCGGTGGTCGTTTTCCCGAATCCGCCTTTCAGGATGCCCACACAGACCGCACGCGGGGTTTTGCTGGTGTTGCTTTGTGCCATATCGGTTGCCTCACCCGAGACGACAGTAGACAACTCCTTTAGCTTTTCCAAAGTAGACACAACAGACAGGAAAGCCACAGTAGACAGAACAGATACAGTAGACACAGTAGACGAAGTAGACGTAGTAGATTGGTTTTTTAGAGTCTGATAGAGGACAGTAGCCATCTACTGTACAGCAGATGAGATAGATACAACAGATAACTACTTTAGGAAAGGTGGGGGAGGCACAGTAGACGGAAGATATAGGAGAAGCGAGGGGGAGAGGAGGGTCTTCTGTCGGGCGTAGATTGCTTTCCGATGGCACTGCAACAGTCTGCTCAGTGTGTGTCGATTCGGGTCTTTTGGCGGGGCTGGGCCGTTGTAGTACAGGTTGCCTTCGAGGATGTTGGTTTGGAATTCTGCTCGTTGTACCACTCGGTGAACGACTGGTTCGTAATCTGGTCTCGGACAACGGGCCCGATCTCGGATACCTCTTCGATTTGCGATGATGGTGGGGTTGGATGGTCGTCTCCTGGTGGGTCGGTCATTACATATCGAGTGAGAGTCCTCGGGGCAATAGGGAGGGGCGTGTCGTTTCCGAATCCACGCCTGCGACCGCGTGTAGCGGGATGAATTACGCCTGTACGAGGTAGGTTCGGGCTTTCGTGTTGCCTTCGGCGGTGATGAGGTTGTAGTGTTTGAGCTTGGAGAGCTAGTTTCGGACCATCCGCTTGGTCTTGGGGTCATCCGTGCGTGTGCAGTAGGCGTCGTAGAGGTCCTGCGGTGAGATTTCCCCGTGTTCGGTGATGATGTTGTACAGGAGTTCTTGGTGTGGGGTGAAGCGATCGACGGTTCGTTGTTTGATTTCCGATTTCGCTTCCGGAGTCACCTCCTCGATGAGGTCCGCAGTAATCTGGTCACTACCGGTTTCGCGTGCAGTGCGCGCAGAGTGGCGGAGGATTCCGATGACGACGCGGGCATCGCCGCCGGCGTTCGCGGCGATGAGTTGGAGGTGTGAGTCACTGATGACGTCTTCTTCTAATCCCCAGTGCACGCGGTCGTGAAGGATGGGGATGAGTTCGTTTTCGTGGTAGGGGTCGAAGTGGATGCGTTCACAGTCGGTGAGGCGGCTATTGAGTCGCTGGTCGAGAGACGCGAACAAGTCTTCCTCATCGTTGGCGATGAGAATCATCGTGATATGGGGAATGCGGTAGAGGTCGTACAGCAGGGACTTGTCCTCCAGCTGGTCTACTTCATCTAGAATGACGACGTACGAGGTGTCGTCGGCAGTGCGGAGACGATTGAGGTGGACATCAGTGGGTGTGGATTGGCGGTGAATATCGACGGTTTTCCCGATACCGTCGAGGAGGCGGTAGAGGGTTTGGAACCGGCTGTGGTCTTCCCAGCAGTTGACGTACTGGTAGTTGAGCGCGACGACCTCACCACGGAGTTGTTCGACGAGGAACTGCGCGATACAGGTTTTCCCGACGCCTGACGGCCCGTATAGGAGCGCAGAGTCGGCGCGTTCGCCTTTCGTGAGTGGGTTAAGGACGCTGGAGAGGTAGTTGACTTCTGCGTCCCGGTGTTGCACCTCGCGTGGGATGAATTCTGGCTGGAGTACTCGTGCGTCGGTGATCATGGGTTTGCGTCGACGCAGGCTGCCAACATTATAATTGGAAGGGTGTCGTTTCCGAATCTTCTGAATGCTATGTGCCGCCCACCCAATCCCTTTTACTTGTACTGGTCTTACCACAAATCAAAGTGTCAAAGCGACCCGTGCAGAGCCACTCACAGCATAGGTGCAATCTTCTTGGAGTTAGCCTTCGGCTTCAGGTGAGTCTATAATGAGTCGGATAGATGATTCGCTAACCGATTTAGAACTTATTGATTTACCCGCACTCAGGCTTGACGAGGGCGAATATGAACGTCCTGAAACCGAATCTGTGCACACTGATTTGGTCCAATCCGGTGTTGGATTGGAAAAGGATATTGGGATTATAACACCGACTCTCCATAGCGGGTTTTTGGACTATTACGCGTTAGCAGCGATGTTTCAGGATATGTCCTCCCTCACACTGACGTTTATCGTCACGCCAAATACGTCGGTTCGTGACCGCTATGAGCAACTGAGGAATGGGATGCAGTACAGTACAGAGCGCTGGCCGCTAGCAACGGTAAAAGCAAACAAAGAGCTTAGCTATCGGACCGAGCACGTGCACAGTTCCGATGCGCCGCCAGGTGTTATTTTCACTCGTTTCAGCACTCGGTTACCGAATGACGAGATAAGTAGCGAGATTCGGACAGTCCTCTATGATGACGCAGTGAAATTCGAGGAAGAACGATGGGAGCAGTTTCAAAGCTGGCAGGATCGGAATGACATTCCCAGTGTCGTCTATCTCATTCGTGACCCGCTTGGGCCAGTATACCAGCGTGTAAAAGATGATCTTGACGTGGTGTGGGCTTGGACGCCCACCGGTATCCAGTCAACACTCGGTGACCAACAGAGCTCAGTAGACGATGACGTACCCTCAGTTCTGGAAACTACTAATCGAGAGCGCCAATTCCTCAAGCAGAAAGCAAGCGGGCAAACTCATCGGATTCACGCCTGTACAGAAGGTGATGTTGTTGAAGCCTTTGCTGACCTATGGAGTGCGTTTGAAGAGTTAGAGGACGCGGCAGACGATATTGACGAGCACGATCTGTACGTCGCTGTTGGTGTCGCAAAACGCGCGATTAACGGGTTCACCCGCTTACTCTCAAGCTTAGAATACAGCGACAATTACCGGTCTAAGCATGGGAAAGCGACGACACTCTCTGGACGTGTGAGCCAACTCGAACACATCATGGATGGGTTATCCGGGGATGCTGCAGCAGGTCGTACTCCCGTGGAACATGTCCATCACGCACTATCCGAGCTTCGAGATACTCTTACAGATACGGAATCACAGAAGTGGAAGCGAGGTGCAGTCCTAACGGCGATTCAGAAGGTTACTGACGAGAATGAAGATCTGATTATCGTGTTACCAGATGAGCCAGCCCGCCAGGCACTCCAAGCTGATTTACGAATTAAACTCACAGATTTCTATTCGGAAGCGCGTAGCCACGTTCACCTCCATACACCTCAATCATTACCGAATGCTGACCCGGCAGACTACCTCCTCCTCTATGGACCACCAAAATACGACCACCGCTGGCTTCTTCGAGCACCGCATGCGCCAGATATCGGTGTTTTAGCCTATGATCACGAATTAGGACTGCTCCACTCGCAAGTGAGGGATTTGAACCGGGAGATGGAGCACTCAACACCGGATATGAGCGAGGCTGGGTTACAGACACAGATTTTGAACACGATTTCCGCACCGGCCCCACTCCCAGAAAACCAAGAAAATACGGCTTCAACAACTTCGAGCCCTACAGATCCAGGTCAGTATGACGGTGTCTCTATAGATATTCCTGATCCTGATACTGAGGACAACACCCAAGCCACGCCGTTTGATGACTATGAGTTAGTCGAAGGCGGCTCCAGTGAGTCGGTTGATGACTTGATTGAAGACCATGTCCCCGATTTCACTGGAGATGCAACGTACACCCCTGATACAACACGATCTTCGACGACAAATTCGCGGGAACCCACCAATGATAGTCGTCAAGTAGAGGGATGTATCGGGATCCGGGTGCAGGATGGGAAAGCGATTGCACTGCCGCCAACAGCCAGTCTAGAAGTGGTCAATACTGATGCTGGGACAATTGTCGAGAAACCAGTAAGCTCGATTCAATCGGGAGACCGTGTGGTTGTTGTCGAAGATCGAGATAGGGTCCGGGATGAAGTAGAGGAACTTCTCCTAGATAGTGGTCATATCGATCTTATCGGCTATGCTCGATTATGGAAGAACCAGTTACATACGGAGATTGAACGGCGTGATGATAGCCTGGAGGACTTCATTCAACGCTTAGAAGAACAAGGGCTGGACAAGACTCGTTCGACATACCGTTCGTGGTACTACGGTGACCTCCATCTTCCACGAGCGAAAGATAGCTTGTATGCTTTGGCGCAGGCATACGAGATAGACGAGGTGTTAGAGGAGTTCGAAAACGTGTGGACAGCCAATCACAAAATCAGGAAAATCAAGCGTGGCTTCCTTGACCGCCTAAAGCACCAGAGCCAAGAGGCCTTAGCCGCCGATGAGGAAGGTGACCCAGTAATCGATGAGGAACTAGATATCCGTCTCTCAGACCTGAATCCGACTGATGAGGCTGGCACACCATTTGTCCAAGTATATTTCGTAACCGAGGTCGCAGACGTGGGAACGTTCTCTAGGAGCCAAGTAGGTCAGTGGAGAGATATCGGGTAGTCCAGATTCGATTGCAGATCACAGTTTAAAGTGACACTGGGGATTGGTTTTATCCGTAACTCCCCCATAAGGCAGAGTAGCCGATGGAACGCTCTCTCCCCCAGCCACATGCACCTCGATTCACCCGCCCTCCAGAGGATGCCTACAATGCCGATGATGACCCGGCCTATCCCCGTCATCAATTAGTAAACAGTGCAATCACTGAACAGCTCATTCAACGCTTGACAGGGCGCGGGGAGGAGTCAGACACACTCTACGGTGCTCAACCTTCGAATCAATACTTTGCGGGGTCGCTGGTAAGTCAGTACGAGTATCGAGAGGCACAAGAAGAGGATGATGCTTTCCAGAATTTTGCTGACGATATTTCCCCGTTCACGATCGGTGTTAAATTCCGCATTCCCGCTGAGATCGAGGATGATGCAACTATTGAAATCACACCAAGTGCCGCTGGGTATCAACGTCGATTTCCTACGCTTGAAGAGCAATTAGGGGTGACTAATGACCGGGAAGACGCAGATGTTCTAGCTGAAGAAACACAGCCTGATAGCGAGAATGCAGATATAGAAAGCGACCCGCAACAAGTTGACCCAGCCGGATTCGAACTTCTTACGCGAGTCTACGAGAAGATTCCCCTCAACTTAGATTCCTATACGCTTACCGGATCTGAGGTGCGTGCGCTTATCGATCGAGATACTCCCCGTGAAATCTCGCTTGACCTTTCTGAACCAATACAAGAGGCAGAGGACACGCCAAACCAATTCCGAGAACGGAAATCCGACGTCGGAGAGGGAAGCGCAAACCAAGTGCCTGGAGATGCGCTTCAAAGTGAAGCAGCCTTTGAGAGTTATTTGGATGAAGTATACACCGATACTACAGTGGATCCGCTCTGGAGTGCGCGGATGGAGCTTAATGCCCGGTACGATACTCCAGATGATACTGGCGAAGAGTACATCACGGTAACTGCACGGCTTGTGAATACGCATGGGGAAAACGTTGAGGAAGCAGTCGATCCCGAGTACGAAGACTGGCGTTCCACTCTCTTTGACGTTGAAGTGAAAGCGGAAGCAGATGGTTGTGATTTGGGGGCATTCAAATCAAAAGAGATTGAGGACGAGTACCAATACGAAGGCACAATCCATGGGGTGGGGGAGAACTGTGCAATAGAGCCTGTATTCGGTGATATCGAGAACCCTGACCCAAGTGATGCAACCGGAGTTCGAACGGAGACGGTTCCTACATACGAACAAGCGAAGTATTTGAGTCGGAA
Organism: Halobacterium sp. GSL-19; assembly: GCF_016917855.1. Lineage (NCBI taxonomy): Archaea > Methanobacteriati > Methanobacteriota > Halobacteria > Halobacteriales > Halobacteriaceae > Halobacterium > Halobacterium sp. GSL-19. The sequence continues at coordinate 31,639 of NZ_CP070375.1, read as the reverse complement.
TCCTGCCGATATCGTAGCTCCGATGGAAGTCTTTGCTGGCGAAGAGGGACGTGAGGCAGTCTTCGAAGCCTTAGAAGACATCTCTTCTGCGATGGAGTCTGCAGCTGAGGATTATCGAAATATCAAGGATGAGATGACGGCTGGGAAATCCAGCGATGCACAAGATGACTTCGAAGACGCGGTCGAAGCGTTCGAATATGAGCACGAGCGTTTCGAAGCAGGGATTGAATGCCTACGGCAGGACGAACGAGCGTACACATCGTTCACGCTCTGCAATCAGGCGTTCGCCAACTTAGGGTTCGACCGCTGGCGGATGTTCCAAATCGTCTTCATCGTCATGTCCATTCCAGATATGTTGAAACAGGCTGCTGGAGTGGATGATGACGTTAATATTGATTTCGAGTCCGGAGAAATGACGGATAGTCTGGACGCTGCTGATATCATCTATTTCCCGACCGGCGGAGGAAAGACCGAAGCGTATCTTGGTGTAGTCACGTTCACTGCGTTCCACGATCGGATTCGTGGGAAAGAGTACGGGATGACCGCATTCACAAAATTCCCGCTTCGGTTCCTGTCCCTCCAGCAGCTTCAGCGTGCAGCAAATGTGCTTGCACAGGCGGAGCTTCTCCGACGTCAACATGATTTCGGTGGCGAAGAGTTCTCGATTGGGTATCTAGTTGGAAAACAGAACACGCCGAACGCTCTCAAAGAGGAGGGGCGGAACAAACTTCGGGAAGCACAGCAGGATGCAGAGGTTCAAGAGAACCTTCTCTACGTGGACGAGTGCCCGTTCTGCCACGAGGAGACGGTCGAAATAACCGGTGATCGGGAACGGGGACGAATCATCCATCAATGCACGAATGACGGCTGCACGGAGGATGAGCTGCCGATATACATCAGCGACAGAGAGGTATACCGGTATGCACCGACGTTCGTGGTTTCCACGATCGACAAAATCAGCATTATTGGCATGCAGCGCCGGATGCGAACGCTCTTCGGCCAAGCAAAGCTCCGGTGTGAAAAACATGGCTACGCGGGCGAAAGCGAGTGCGTCGTACAGAACAGCGCCATTCTGGGGAGCGGTAGTTGCTCCGAAGAGGACTGGGAAGAAGTGGACCCCGTTGATCCGCCATCGCTAGTCATCCAGGACGAGCTACACCTCCTCCGCGAAGAGTTCGGGGCCTTCGATAGTCACTACGAGACCTTCCTGCAAGCGTACAACGACCGAGTCACTGCCGGTGACTGGAATATGAAGGTCATTGCGGCAACTGCAACGATTGAAGGCGCTGAACGTCAGGTTCGAGCTCTCTACCAGAAACCATCGAATATCTTCCCGGAGAAAGGACCACGTCTACGGCAGTCGTTCTACGCGTTTGCGGATCCCATCCGAACGCAACGACAGATGGTTGGGGCGATTCCACGTAGTGTGAGTCGAACATACGCTATTGAGAAAGTCCACGAAGAGTACGCCAGAATCATTCAAGAGTACCGGGATGATTCCGAGAAGCTCTTCGAGGATATCCAAGAGGTGGATGATGCATACAGCCTTGCTGATGCCGAAATCCCAATGGATCCTGAACTTCGGGACGAGATCCTTCAAGAGGTGCTGGATGATTACGAGGTCCAAGTCTCATACCACTACTCGAAGGACAACACGGACCTCATGATGCGGGTGCTCAACACGATGATTAACCAGCATCTCAGCGACGATAAAGAGCCATATTCTGAACTTCGAGGTGAACTCCTGACCGGCGAAACTGAACTTGGAGAGGTGCGGGAGATTATGCGACGGCTCTTGAACCACGACGAAGACGGATTTGATCCGGTTCACCTGCTGATTGCAACCTCAATGATCAGCCACGGTGTGGACATTGGCCGACTCAATTTCATCGGGTTCTTCGGACTACCACGCCAGACGGCTGAATACATTCAGTCGTACTCCCGGGTCGGGCGTGAGTGGCCGGGGACGGTCTTCATGCTCCACAACCCGGTTAGAGTGCGTGATCGTTCCTACTACACGCGGTTCCAGCAATACCAAGCCTACCAAGACCTGCTTGTTGAATCGACGCCTCTCGAACGGTGGGCGGAATTCGCAATTCAGTGCACAATTAGTGGGATATTCTGCGCCGCTTTGCTCCAGTACTACGATTCCCAGTTAGAAAATAACTCCAGTACATCGAACCGCATCTATATGTTCGATGGGTTTGAGGAGGCCGCACGGAACGGCGACCTCTCGTACGATGAACTCTTTGAGTTCGTTACTGATGCGTACGGAATCGACGACGCGAACGTTGCAGACGCCAGTGATGGTGATGACCCACGTAGCGGTGTAGAACTCTATCGGCAACAAATCAAAGAAGAGTTCGACCGGCTGTGGGACGCTTGCCTCGATAAAGAAAACCGAATCCCCGATAGCCGGGCGAATGACCGGAATACGGACGAAAATAACTTCATCCCGCTGGGGGTTCTGGAGCGCGATGAATCTGTCCGGACACCCATGCGCAACCTGCGTGACATCGACGAACAGTTGACGATCGCACTGGACAGCGAAACCTCTCGGCTGGTTAAAGAATACCGGAAATAACCATGTCACGAAACACTGAATTTGAGATGGAGCGTGGGGTTGCCCAAGTACTCAACAGCTATGGGGCCCGGAACGTCTTCGACTTCGGTCAGCTGGGTCTTACCATGCAGACGAACCCGTGGCGACGGGTTGAAGAACTCGATGACGTTGATAGAGAGCGGGTCGCCAACATCATTCAGAGCCGTATCGGACGCTATCGAAATCGGACGACAGCAGATGAATGGGATAGCTTGTCTGCTGATGATATTGACCTCTATCGTCCGCTGAAAGTAGAAGGGCAACTCTATCCCTTGGTGTTCTACTGTGAAAACAAGGACTGTAGGAAAGTCCACACAGCAACTGAACCAGGGTATCTACCCTCGGACGGTCAATGTAGGGCCTGTGGCGAGTCAATCACGCAGCTCCCCTTCGTTAACGTCTGCCCGTGCGGTCGGCTCGAAGATCCAGGACCAGATACGGGGTGTGGAGCGCATGGGTTTGATGATATCCGGCTTAACAAACGGGCGAGTGAACCCGCTATGTGGCGGTATGAATGCGGGGAGTGTGGTGATACAATTGACGTCCTAAGCAGCTCTTGTGGAGTCTGCAACGATATGAAAGGGCCACTGCCAACGGCCAGTAGTCGCATATTCTATTCGGAGAAGGCAGTGGAAGTCGATATTCCATATTTGAGTGATGAGGCCGATGACATCCCGAATGATAAGGCATGGGCACACGTGCTGATGGCAGCACATCTCGGGATTGCTGATTTAGAGAGTGATACGTTGGAGAGCCTAGCGACGACTGAGGGGAAGTTAGACAAGTATCAGAAATGGGTCGATAAGCTTGGCGAGGAACAGGCCAAAGAGATGTTTGATGACATGGACCAGAATATCCATGGGCGAGAAACCCTGGTTGCAGATACCAAGCACATCACACCACCTGATACAACAGAAGATGTCGATGAAGGAACGCGCGCATTAGCATACTCAAACATCGCGCATCAACTATTCACCTTCCAACGGTCTACGAAAGGCTATGAGGGTGATCTCGAAGCACTCGAAGATACACGCCATCCGATCCCGAAATCACTCAACCAATTCCTGAATGACCCAGAGTTCCGGGAACGCCATCCTCAGAGTGGCCGATACCGCCCCCAGCTTACAGAGTCACATATCCGCCAAGCGTGGATCGTCGATCAGTTCCCGCTTCTGAACATCCTCTACGGGTATACGCGGGCAGATTCGCAATCAAACAATGCGGATTTACGGAGTTTCCCGCACCCACGTGAGCGTGCAACAACACCGATATTCGCCGATCGAACACCTAGTGAAGCGATAATCTTCGAGATTGACCGAACTGCCATCATCAATTGGCTACAGGCTAATGGAGTGATCTCGGCGGACGAACGTCCGGACACCTCGGATGAGGCGGCTTTGAAGGAGTGGTTCCTGAACAATATCGCTACGACAGAGTTAGATAATCCGTTCAGCCCAATTGAAGACGACGTAACTCGGTGGGTGTACCGACTCCTTCATTCGTTGAGTCACTGCCTTCTTGCTCGGGCTGGCGAGCAGTGTGGACTTGCAACATCCAGCCTCAGCGAACGCATTTTCCCGGTGATTCCGGCGATCGCTATCTATGCTGCAAGTACCGAGAATTTCGCACTCGGTAGCATGTTCACCCTGTTCAAAACACGGCTTCATCCGTGGGTGTCTGATGCACGGGACTTGGCTGACCAGTGCTTGGTTGATGCCACATGTCGTGAAGACCCCTCAGGAGCAGCCTGTGATGCCTGCCTACATATCGAGGAGACCTCGTGCGAAGCGATCAATCATCACCTCGACCGCCGGATTATCCGTAGTAAAAGCGACATTGTCGGGTTCTGGGATCGTGAAATTGAGAACGGTATCCCGGACGACATCGCGGACCTCTGACGATTCAATGGATTCTCTGGAACTTTCTGACGGATCACCGTTGTGTGACGATTTTACTGCAGCAGCAGTCGTTCAGGATACAACGCGTCTGAGACAGCTCCAAGCAGTATTTAACTCTCTTCCCGAGGAGACAGCTGAACTCACGAAAGAAACGCTAAACTCGCACCTCCTTGACTGGTCAGAAGCGACTGAGCCGTTGTCAGTACCGGAATTTAATGCAGTTATGGTCTCTCTCGCAAACACACACGCTGCGACTGAATCCCAACCGACCCCGGAGGGATACGAGAAATACACGTTCACGGTCAAACCAGATGCCGCAGTCCGTGTGCTTGACCAACAAGTGGTGGCTGCATTAGCGACACAGCAACGCGAGTCAGCGAGATCGCCATCAACAGATGTGCAGCTAGTTGCGACCGTCCCTCAGGAAGTTGAGAAGGCGCTCTCAGTGGATGTTGAACGGTTGGATATCGCACTCCGTCGGATGCTAGTCGATGCTTCCGAAATTGTTCGAGTGGCAAATCCGTACTTTGACCCTGACCAGTGGATAATTGACGATCTCGCGGCATTACCGAAGCGTGGCGTCGAAACGCGGGTGTTGACTCGGGAGATGACGGGAGAGTCTGCTGATCAGCGAGCTTTAGATGCGATTACGGCTCTGGTCGAGGATCTTACTACCGATGAAGTCCAGTTGATGAGCATACGGGATTTCTATGAAACATCTCGGTCCGGGCATCAGACCGGTGCTGTTCATGCAAAAATCATCTCAGTCGATGATGAGCGGTGTTATATTGGGAGTGCGAATCTTACCGACCTGAATCTTCGAGGTAACTTCGAGTTCGGCGTTATCCTGAAAGGCCCGCTAGTTGCAGAAGTCACCGCGGTGTTTGACGCGATATTCTCACACGCAGACCCAGTTCCAGTCTAAACCGACGGTATCCGAATAGGATACTTATTCCGCTGCTTGCAGTTGGGGCTGGTCAATTAATTCGCTGTGCTCCGTTAGGAACTTCGATAGAATCGTGGTGATGAAATCTGGTGGAACAGCGTTCCCAATGAGTCGTTCTGCAGTTCCGTTTGCTTCAGGCAGATCGTATTCATCCGGGAACGTCATGATACGTGCTGCTTCTCGGGGGCTAATTCCTCGGTTTTGTTCCGGGTGGACAAATCGGCCTGAGCTTGGAGAGGTACACCGACCAGTGAGCGTTGGTCCTGGTTCATCCCATTTCATCCGACCATACACGTTCCCCGCACTGTTCTTGTTCTCCAGGTTCTGGTGGCAGTCTAACTGCTCCTCGATTGGGAGGTCCGTCCTGCTTCCACCATCTTTCGGGATTTTCTTGATGAACTCGATGGTCTTCTTTCGGTGATTTCGAGCGCGATGACCGTTGAATGAGAGGTCGTCTCGCTTTTCGCCCGCTTCTAACGGAGGCAAGTCACCAATCGCGTCTTCCACCGTTCGATACGCAGGCCGTGCGTCGTTTTCTGCGTCCTCTGGTGGAACATGAGTTGGTTCCGGCAGGGAGACCTCCTTACCTGAAACGCCTTTAATCCCGATTGCAATTGCTCTCTCACGACCTTGCGGGACCCCATAATCGGCAGTATTCAGTAAGGCCATGTCGAAGCCGTACCCTGCTTTCTGTAGATAGTGTTTGAGATCCTCAACGTATTGCTCGTTCTGCTCAGTCATTAGGCCAGGGACGTTCTCAAAGACGACAACCTTCGGGGAGATGCTAATGATGAGGTCGATGTACACGTTGAGGAGTTTGTTTTTCGGACCGTTATCTAGGGGTGGTGTCGTATCCTGTAGGCTGCTGTATTTCTGGCATGGTGGACAGCCGATTACGAGATCAATTTCGGAGGGTTGGAGATCGTACTCCTCATAAATTTGATTTAATGCGTCATCATCTGTGAGGTCAATGCCAGCAGCTTCGATTGGCAGATTATCGTTGTATGGCTCTCTGACCTTATCATTAATCTCCGCCGCTGCGCGGAGGTTGACGCCATCAACACGGTGAATCCCGATTGATGCGCCACCACCGCCGCTAAATAGATCGACAGCAGTCAAACCCATGGTTGTTGATTTTCTCTATGCCTCGACGTCTTATAAGACTAAGCCAATCATACCCGCTGTGATTGCAAACGGTAACTGCCCCCTCCCTTAGCATCGTATAGGACCCTACTACCGGGGGTACTCATACCACACGATCACGGTCCGTTTCGTATTCATAACCTAGAGTATTGGAGAGACGAACGCGACCTCATCCCAACTGAAATCAATAGCGAGTGTTCCGGCTGCAACTACAGAGATCTCTGCTCTGACGCTCCCCATTACGCCTGATTCAACTCTCACACTCCTCTCCTACCGGGTCAAGTGAAATGATTTCTGGAAACTGGAAGTGGTGAACTGTTTCCGAATTGCAGTACAGCATGTAACGCCCGCGTACAGGAGGAAAACAATCCGTTGGCAAGGGAGTGGAACACTATTATCGGATGCAGCGACCCGGATAATGTTTGTAACTCGACGAATATCTGGGGATCCAGGCTTCCCGCCACGTCTTGCCTTTTTATTGATATATACTGGGTGGCGCATCGAGGTTCAAATCCAACGAACTCAGAGCCAAAGTTCGTCCTTCCAAAGGTTCGGAGGGTAGGGGGTGCTACAAACGAATGACGGGTGGGTTCGGGGGTTCACCGCGATCTGAGTCGCTTGGAGCTGCTTAGGGCGCGGCTCACGAAAAACAATTATCGAATTATGATACGAACAGACGAAATAAAAGAGTGTAGACGATACGCGTCGCTACCGAGTCTCAGCAAACACGGGAGTTATCCAGTACTAGTCCGGTGGATCGAGCCCATCACTCAACATGAACAGTATGAGCGAGGAGGCTAGGAGATCCGCCATCGGCAATAACGGGTCTAACCGCTCATCGAACGATGAACGGCCGTAGTCGTCGTAGGCTTCTGTCACCAGCACCTTCAACGAGTGGTCAACTAGCCGCCACAGATTGTACAGCAGACAGCTGAAGATGAAGGAGAAATACCGCATTCGGTAATCCCGTGACGCGATTGAGGGGACCATCGGCTGAATCATCTTGTACTCAATCTCAATGTCCCACCGCTTCGAGTACCGGTCCACAAATCCAGGTGCGTCAACCGCTGCGACGTCGTCCCGGTTTGTCGTGAATACCGTGTACTGGATATCCTGCGCTTCAGCCACAACCCAGTCATCCCGGTCTGCTGGGACGTACATGAAGTTCACGTCGTGACTATACCCGTCCTCACCGACTGTCTCATCACTTTCCGTGTCGATATACCGGGTCCGATTCCCGTCCAAGTGGAGAGAGTGCGGCACGACACGTGACTTCAGAGTCGGGTCGTACCGAACGACCTCAACCTCATCTTCCAGATCTTTCGAGAACTCCCAGTCATCGGGGCGTGGGCAATGATGATTGCAGCCATCACAATACTCGGATTTGAACTGGTCGAACATGTCTGTCAGACTTGTTCCATACTTGAATCCGCCGTGTTGACACCAGAGATATTTGGACCCAAACGAGCCCATCCCGAGAAGTTTGCCTGCTTCACTTGGTGAGTATGCCAAATGCAGATGTTCGCAGTGCCGATACAACGGCTCCGGATCAGCATCACGAACCGCGTGGTATCCCATCACAGTCATGGGATCGGCTTCGTACGGGTCCGGCGGATCTTCAAGATCAACCTCGATACCCTGTATCTCCAGAATCTTCTTCGCCATTTCCTGTCGGTCACGATCATCGTCTTCATCATATTGTGAGGTATCGTATGGGTTCGGAACGTCTTCGATACGCTCGATTTGATCGTCGAGCGCATCTTCCAGGGCTGTTTCACCGCTTTCGATGGCAAGCTCTCGCGCATCACTGAGAAATTCTGTTGCGATCTCGGGATCTCGGCTGCAATAGTGATATAGGCCAACGCTTTTTCGGAGGTTAGCTTCAAGTTCTGGTTCTGTCACAAAGTCTGCAAGCTGTTCAGCTTGCTTGACTAATGGGTGCGTCTCGTTGAGTGTAGTTTCTTCACCCTCTGTGTCGTCGCTACCTGCCCCCTTAGGTGAACCAGAGCCGGTATCGACAGTGACGGAATCTCCGGGTTCTGGATCGTTCTTGGAGAGCACCTGAAGTTGTCTGCGTTTGGTGAGGTAATTGATGATCTCTGGCAGTGCAACCGCATACGCATAATATTCCTCGTTATCAAGGAGGGCTGCGAGTTCTTCAGTGAGTGCATTCATCGTAGCAAGTTCGTCGTGAAACAGATCTGCAGATAGTTCGTCTCGCAGGTACCCATATTCCGGAACCTCGAATTCATCGAGTGATTGAATGCGGTCCGTGGCGATCATTTCTGTGCGTTTTTCAGCGAACACGAACAGCGCAGCGACCTGCTGGAAGATAGTTGCGAGATGCTGATCGACATCCATCTCAAGGTTGGCAGCGAGTTCACGAGCTTTGTGCGCGAATTCCGCCATCTCCACGGCCTCTTCACCATCCGCAGGATTTCGCATATAAATCTGCGCGAAGAGAGCTTTGACCGTCGCTTCGTCGTCATAGTCGGCGTTGAGGATTTCCTCGATGGATTCTGTGGCTTCGTTTTCGTCACCACGCTTCAAGTACTGCTGCGCGATGAGGAGTTTGTGCCCACGGTAGCTGAGGCGTTCCTGTTCGGCGTGTTCTTCCAGCTCGGAGAAGTCCTCGGGTGTGAATGCGACACCTTCGCCAATATTCAGTGCTCGTTGTCGTCGCCGGTCGATCCTGCTTTGCGTGCGGTTGATGGCGGCTTCAAGACGTTCGTGATCCGTGATTAGGCGTGAGCGCGGGATGGTAATGCGATGAGTTGTTTGACTCCGCCAGTCCGGATTCTCGTCGGTGAGGGTATCCCAGACGTATTCCTGAATGACACGCCAGTAGATTTCTCTAGTGGTGTCGTCGTAGATAGCGAGGACAACTGGAATGGGTTGCCCCATGTATTGTTTGAGATGCTCAATTGTGAGTTTCGCATGGACAGTTTCGGTATCAGAATCGAATTTACCGGTTGATTTCAGTTGGATGAGGAAGTGATCACTGCGGATGTTTTGATGGGTGGAGTCGTCGGTGTCATCATCAGTGAGGTTAACGATAAAATCAGGACCGTAGTCTTTCTCGTATGCTTCGACCGGGTATGGGCGAAGTTGAGTAACGAGTTGGGCTTCACCTATCTCGTCAAGTTCCTGGTCAGAACTGCGACTCGGCATTTATCTTCATCTACATATTACGAGCTATATTAAAATAGTCTAGGTTGTGAACTGTCTTCTCTGGTGTGTCCAATTTCTCGCGTAATTGCCCACCGCAACCACTCATATCTACCGATTGTGGCGTCGGCTATGCTGTGGAAAGATTTTCTAGCGTATCAAGAAGGTCCCTCGACCGGTCCGGAGAGGCTTCGAACATACCCACCTGCAAAGGACCCCAATCCTCACCCTGTTCATCAAGGGACTCTCTTAGATGTGAGACAGTTTCTCCCCAGTAAGTCGTCCCCATGAGTCTCATCTCGCCATCCCGACTCTCGACTCTTTCAATGAGTGCTAAATCCGCTATCGCTTCAAAATCCTCAAACGATTGTTCATATGCAGTCGAGGAGGAAAGGAAATCCATTGCCGGCTCTCGAAGCTGGTCTTTTATTTGGGACCGAATGGATTTCTCCTGACGTTCGCGCTCGAATCCCGATCCGAGTTTATCTGATATTCTCCACGGGTGGAGTGCGAACTGGGCCTCCTTCCCAGATCTATCTGAATACGATAACGATGAACGGTGAACCTCAACTGTTGTCTGCGATAGTAGCTTCTGGATGACGTTCCAATTCTCGGAAGCCAGTGCCGCCATTCCCACCCCATACATAACGAGTGTAGCGGGGTAACGCCTCAGTAGCTTTAGAGCAGGAGTATATTTATTCTCCGGTGATGGTGTAGAGCCAATGTGCTGTATGGCCTGAACCGTCGGCTTGAGACCGATATTCACTGTCTGGTTTCCCCAGTAAGAACAAGTCATTGTAGCCACAGCCAGGGTTCCGACTACGCTGCCGTATTCTTCAAGCCTGTCCTCAACAGTGATCTCGCCGGAGTCGTTATGTAGGGGAAACCGCTCCTCCTCAAATATCTCCGCGCTCACTTCCTCAGCTTCCTCTTTGATAAGATCGGCAAGATCTATCTTGTGCTGTTCCCGGGTCAGGTACTTTTTCACTCGTTCGCGGGCCACCTCGCGTGAGAGTGGTGCCGCGGACTCCGCGCCCTCCAGTGCTTCGACGCTCTCTTTCAATTCAGAAAAGAACCGAGCAGCACCCTCGTTCTGGATAGTGATGGCATCCCTGTGCGACACGAGGGGTTCTGCCTCCTCTTCAAGTTCTCCGTGGTGGGACCAGTAAGTCGAGTATCGATGTACTTTGCATGATTTAAGCGACTCTCGCAGGCGTGTATCCCACTTCCCTGACCAACCGCACACAATCAATCCGTAGTCTTTGAAAACTCGGTCGATGAGTTCCTGCATCGGTTCTGAATACTCCTCCAGCTCGGTTGCAAGGTTCTTGATATCGGTTTCTTTGTAGTCGCCATTCACCTTGATAACAACCGCATCCTGGTGTGCAAGTGGCTCAGCGCCCCGAGCTGATTCTGGCCCTGTTATCACGACAGGCTTGACACCGTATTCGGCTAACGCATCCTCAAGCAGCTGGTCAAAGTTCGTGGTGAGAACTACATCGATGTACCCGTTGTCGATAAGCCAGGCAATGCTCTCATGTGCCTTGGTCGGGGTTTTCTCGTCACGACCTCTTTCCTCCTCTGACGGCTCGAAGTAGTCTTCCAACAGTGATCGTCGTTCCTCTTGCGAGCCTGCCAACTCACCAATCAGGTCGTCATAGGCAGCCTCTTCTCCGTACTCCTCTTTGTACCAGTCGAACGGATCGTGCTGCAGATCTTCTTCTCTCGCTGCAGCCAGTTTCCGAATCAAATCTTCGACAACTACCCACCCAGTCGGGACGCCTGCACCAGTGGAGACTCCTGACCCGAGAAGTAGTGCATATCGCCCGGGATTATTCCTGACCGAAAATGTGAGCGACATTCGTTTGTCAACCATTTTTCAGCACCTCTTGTGTCATCGTCATTTCTCGGTTATTTGAATCTTGTGTGGAGGAGATGCTCGAATTGGTTCGATGAGAGGTGACACCACTCACCTTCTGTCAGATATTAATCGTTTTGTATGGGCGTACCCTCCGAACCTCTGCGTGGAGATTAAGCGAATTTCTGTATTGCACTATACGGTCTACACACGTCTGTTTCGGTGGCTCCACACCCTGAGGGTACTGAAATCGAGGGAATCACCCCATACTCTAACTACTCGTGATTACTCTGATAATCACGACCACTTTGAAGTACCCCGACGCCGTCGGTGAAGCACGAATGCTGCAATCGCCTCAGGAAGACGCTTCCCCCAGAGTAGAGCCACTGCGAGCGGCTGATCCCCCGCGAGTGTCGGGTCGGTTGCGAGCTCCGCTCTGTCGCCGGAAACCTTATCGCGAATTATCGATAATTCGTAATCGAGATGGCGCAATCACCTCCGCGGTCAGGCCGACCACCAATTCAGCAGCTTCAGACGGTGGCCGACCTTCTCGACACGCCGGCACTCGCTCGGCTATACGCCCATATCCTACAACACGGTCCAGTCACCGTATCCGAACTTGTCGACGAACTCGACATCCCTCAGGGGACCGCCTACGACTATGTGCAGAACCTCGAAACTGCTGGGTTAGTGGAGAAGGCTCGTGATCAACGCCCGTACGAATACGACGCCGAGTCGATTGCACTTACTCTCTCGACGGACGGCGAAACACAAACGATCACGCCAGCACTCATCGCTGCCGTTGCCCGCCGCGACGATGATGAGGACATCGACATCTACATCGGGCGTCACGGTCTTGATGGCCTCGCCGTCGCGCTTGAGTACGCCTACGAGTACGTCGATGGCACGGTCAACCATCGGATTGCGGCCCGGGAACTCGACCTCTCACCGCTTGAAGCCGAGATCATTCTCCAGGCACTGGAACCGGTTGCCGCCGAGTACGCCGACGCGGTTGCATGACGACGGTCTATATCGCCGATACCGGCGTCTTCGTCCGGTGTGGTGGCCCGGGCAAGGACAAATTTCAACGGCTCCGTCGGGCACTCCGACAGGCAGGTGTCTCGTTGTATGTCCCCCAGCGTGTCTACGAAGAGATCGGGGGCGATCCGGCAGCCGAAGAGTATCCCTCCGGGAACATACCCAATCCCGATGGCTTCGAGGAAAGGTGGATCATCGTCGCCGACGACCTCGACTACGCCAATCCGATCGTCTCAACGGTGATGGACGAAGCACGAAGGTTCATCGCCAACGAGACCGACCGCGACGAAGATATCACCGAAAAAGCGGACACAGCACTCGTGGGGCTTGCTGCTCAGGTACTCGATACCGGAGAGTCAGACCACGTTGTTCTTCTCACGACCGACAAACCGGCGGGCCGGGCGGCCGAGACGCTCCTGCCGCAACACGGCTTCAGCGACCGGATCGAATTCCAGTACGTCAGTGTGGAGTATCTCGAGACGATCACAGCCGAGGAATTTCGATAACGCAGCGCCGAGGTGAGGCCCGATGAGCGACGATCGGTCTTCTTCCCGTTCTAAAAGCTCTCTCAACGACAGCTTCGAGCGCTACCTCCAAGACAAGGGGAAAGGCCGCGGTGGCGACGGCGGGAACTACCGACGAAACGCTGCACGCGAGTTGGAGCGGTTCGCGGAGTGGGCCGCCGGCCACCGTGGCGACGAGGACTGGACCGGGATCGTCCCCGACGGTGTCGACCGGGAGCCGACCTTCAGCGATCTCGACGAACGCGTGTTCCGGGAGTACGCCCGGCATCTCGGTGGAGACCGGGGACTCAAGCAGAACACGGTACAAACCTACTACCGATATATCTCTGCGTGGTGCGGCTGGTGTGTCAACGAGGGCTATCTCGAGACGCATTACGCGCAGCGGGCGAGTGCGATGGCGCCGTTGCCGGAGGACGACGGCCGCAAGCCCGGTGACCAGCAGGCCTGGACGTCCGAACAGCGCCATACCTTCACCCGCTATGTCGACGAGCAGGCCCGCGATGCCATCGAGGCATACACGACACTGCCGGAGGATGCTGACTCTCTCGACAAGCAGCGAGCGCGCTACGCGGCGCTGAAGGCGGCTCGTGATCGGGCTCTGGTGTTCGTTCTCGCGTATACAGCTGTCCGCGTCGGGGAACTCCTCCGAGATCCGAACGACCCGCGCCGGCGCGGCGTCCGCTGGGAGGACCTCTCCCTTGACGACGGGAGTATGGATGTCTACCGGAAGAAACAGCAGTGGGATGCGGCGAGCCTCCCTGATCCGGTAATTTCGCCGCTGCGGAGCCACCGCCAGCTGATGGATCCACCGACGGAGCGCTGGCCGGTGTTTCCGACGTTCGACCAACGGACGCTCGCAGGGCTCGTTCAGGAAGAGCTAGCTGAACGAGGGGAACGCCCAGAAGCAATCGGTGAACGCCGTGATAAGTACGCTCGCGACCTGCTGCTAGCGCTCGATGAGGACATTCGGCCGCCGTCGATCACGACGGACGGCGCACGGTCGATTCTCCAACGGCTCTCGGATGACGCAGAGATCGGCATTGACCATCCGAAACACGATTATCTTGCCCCGCATGGTGGTCGACGTGGAATGGGGGAGGTACTTGTCCGTGCGTTTGGGTATACGGTCGCTGCCCGTTACTTAGATAACTCCGAGGAGATGGTTCGGGAGCGCTACTCGCATATTGAAGCTGGTGAACTCGGTGATGTCGCAACCGAAGCACTAGAACAGATCGATTGAAGAGTGAAGGTATCGACTCTCCCTCAATCATAGCAAAAAGGCACTGTTGGAGGTCAGCGTAGTACCTCTCCGAGTTCAATGGGGAGCTCTGGTAACGGAGCAGATATCATCTGATCCGGTTGGAATCTGCCTGATCTACTGTCACCAATAGATGGCTACTATTTGCGATTCGATTTGGAGGACATCAACATCGATAGCTTCTTCTTCACCACCCATAGACCTGTGTTCCTCGAATATCATGTAGTCAGTAGCTTCTGCTTCGTCATCCTTCGAGAGGGAGACATCGTGGTCTCGAAGATACGTCGCATAATCAGTGTAAAAGTCAATCAGTTCTGTTCCGCCATAGGGGGAGAGTGTTGGGACTCCTTCTTCAACTACATACTCGGTTATGAACCCGCGATGAAGATCGTCCCCGACCTCGTCAATCCCTGCTCGTTCATCAAATTTAGCGAGCGTATCTATCCAATCGTCTAGGTCTGTATCGTCACTGAACTGTTCGCTCGCCTCCTCTTTGGCGAGGGACGCCGCACGTTCCATAAATTGGGTTAATAGCTGAGCCAGCGGCGGAGAGACTGTTTCGATTTTCTGTGCGAGGCTTAGCGGGTGCCACGACTCTTCGCCATACGTCTCCTCGACACGACAGAACACTGTGTATTCTTCCTCGTCAAACAGGGCATCAGGAACGTCTTGCCAGAGCTTCAGGGCGTTCAGCTGACCCACGATATGGAGTGGCTCTCCGTCAGAATCGTCCGGGTCACCTGGCTGAATTCTCCCGTTCTTCACCTGGTAATCGAGAACGCGTCCACTCACCGGGATTTTTGCCCCAAACATTGATTCGATAAGCTCCAGGACATCTTCGTCCTCTGGAACAACTGCCTCCGGAATATTCTCTTGGAGATACATCATCACCTTATAAAATCGGTATAGATAGTGCGTCTCCAGCTCAACATCAACCCGAAGGATCTTCCCTCGGGTTACTTCGGACACATCTATCTCGGTTTCCTCGTCCGAATCGATGAGGCCAACATCCTCGTCGTGCCGTCGATGCTGATCTAACTGGTCGAAGAGTGACTGAATCGCGTAGTTGTGTACCACTTCGGATGAATTCTCCCCCATCTCAACCTGTTCGCCCTCTACCTTTGCGCCCACCCCAGAAATACTCGCGTTCACACCACCAGCAACACGCTTCGTTGACCGACTCCCAATCTGCTCGATCCGTTCTTGTTTGATGGCTCCTTCGATCGACGCAAGAAGACTTACAACGCTATCCCGATCCAGGTAGACGAACTCCCGAAGTTCCCTCTCGTACCCGCGGTCGTCTTCCTCATCGTTAGGCTCTCGGTCATCGGAGTCCTCAACAGAATCATCCTCTGGTGACTCATCACTTGGGGATTGGTCCTCTCCATTCTCCCTTCCTAACCGGTTCGAAATCCGTTCTTTTAGTCCCATTAGTCTGCGCCCTCCTCGGCTTCTTGCTCTCGTCGTCGTTGTGCCTCCTTGTTATTGATTTGTGCCTGTACCCTCTCATAGGCACGTTCAACGTCCATCCGACGAATTGTCGGACTCCCCTCCCTGTCCCGTTCTCCCTTCAGCAGAATCTCTCCAATCTCTTCGAATAACGACTCAATATGAGCACCAGTCCAACCACTCGACTTCTCGACAAGGTTCTCAAGACTCACGGTGTCAGCGAATTCAACGTCCGGTTTGTGGATATTGAGGATTTCTCGTCGGCCTTCGCGCGACGGACGGGGGAACTCTATTTCCCGTCCGAACCGACCTGGTCGCCGAAGGGCTGGGTCGATTGCCCCAATCAGATTGGTCGTCCCGATGACTACCACTCGCCCGCGTTCCTCGATGCCATCCATTAACGACAACAATTGGCCGACGGTTCGGCGACCGGCATCCCTTGTCTTGTCCCGTCGCGGTGCCATCGAATCTATTTCGTCAAAGAAGATGATTGCTGGCGGATTTTTCTTGGCATTCTCGAACAACCCGCGGAGCTTCCGTGCCGTCCCGCCAACTAACTCATGAGACAACTCTGGGCCTCTGATGCTGTAAAATGACGCATCTTCGACTTGGTTCGCGACGATTTTCGCCAGATACGTTTTGCCAGTCCCCGGTGGGCCGTAGAACAGCACGCCTTTCGGAGCACTCATCCCGACATCCTCGAATCGTTCTGGCTCCTTGAGAGGGACTTCCACTTTGTATTTCACTTCCTCAACGACATCGTCCATCCCACCGAAATCCGCATACTCTTTGTCAGGAACGTTTTTTGGTGTGAGATCAGACGAGTCAGTCTCGTTTACCTCTCGCAGGGGGTCTAGGGTGGTATCGTCGAGTTCAACGATACCGTCTTCAAATACTTTGTAGAATTCACCTAGTTCCGTAAGCAACACGCCATCCCCCGGTGAGACATCCTCAGCCGGATTTGCGAGTATCCGTGATCTGCTGTTCGTCTGGACTAAGATGTAGTCATCGGTGACTTTCTCTACTCGTGCATGTTGGCCCGACGGATCATCTTCTCTCGCCACGCCGACCGCTTTGTCCTGTCCAAGAGTATTTTCAACGTTGACGTAGTCTCCGGGGGTCACCTGGCGCTGAATATTACTCTGTACTTGAATGATAGAACCGTTTTCATTGACCAGTAGATGCTGATCCTCTACAGCGAGCACCGGTAACACCCGGCCATTACCCATATGTCGCCACTTCTCGCCTACTCCTTATGATATCTTTGCCAGGCCACCATTCATTACCCAAGACAATTGAAATACGACCCAGACAAATAGCTCATAATACGCTTGTCAATCACTATGAACTGGTTGACTAGGGCTTGGGGAGGGGCTCTATCTCTGTTCTCCAGAGCGAGGCAAGCGTTTATACAGTAGAAGAACTAAGATTCGGTTGACCAATGAGTCTTGACCAAGCGGTTGACGAAGCGCTCGCGACACACAATATGTCGCGCAGCGAAGAGGCCGAGGAAACGGGCCGAACAGTCGCCACGCTTCAAGACTAGTAGAGCCGCTTAGTCGAGATTCCGGATCTTTTCCGCGAATTCTGCTTTCGAGAGGCCAGACGTGTCTTTTAGCTCCGGATAGCCGGCACGGTCGACAGCCTCCTCAACGAACGTGACCCAGAGATCCTCGTGCTTCTCCGCGTAGACGATTTTCGCCTCAGTTGGGTACATATCCAGCTCGTATTCAGTCAGGTCGATCTCAACTGCGTGTTTTCGCTCAAGCGTTCGCGCACCGAAGCTATACAGGTGCTTGAAGAGGACGTTCTTCCGTCGAACGGTCAACAGTCGCTTCGATTCGTTGATGTACTGGTTCACCCATTCCCGCCAGTCGTAGGATTTTGGATCGGTCTCTACGGAGGTTTCTGGCATAGCGAAATCCGGATTTAGACGCCGGAGGTAGAACTGAACCAATGCAACAGCGGTTCGATGGTTGGCATTCGGAAGCGCGTGTTTGAGGATCAGATTCGAGGCGAGTCGGCCCGCTACATCTGTTGCTGATCCTTCCCACGACGTCCGGTCGAGAACGTCCGGCAGTGCATCGACGTCGATATTCTTGTACGCCTCAACGGGAGTTCCCTCTTCTTCTTCGTTCTGAGCGATAAGTGCGCGGTAAATCTCGAGGAGACGAACGACGATGGTACTGTTGTCGGCACTCATCTCTGAGAGCGACTCGTTCAGGTTAAAATCAATCTCTTGGACAGGTCCACCGCCGACGCGGGATGTGTAGATAACGTAGAACGTTTTGTCAATATCGTATTTCTGGACCTTCACTGCGACGTCATCGCCGTAGCCGACGATCTGCGAGACGATTTCGTCAGGATCTGGATGGACGAAGTCAAGAGAGAACTGCTTGTCACCAAGGTGGTGGTAGTAGACGTGGCCCATCTGCGTGTGTATTACTACTCATCTATGCTTCTTAATCAAGTTCACGAGCGAGACTTTCATCGAAGAGTCAGAGAACTGCTTGATAACGTCATTGAGCGTGCCGAAGCCAACGACCGGAAGACGGTCCAGCCCCGCGATCTGTAGGCCTGCGTAACGCAGCCAACCCCAGCACTCGAACGTAGCTTTTTGAGGGTCCTGTTCAGAAGTCAGGAAACGGAGATGGCGGACGCACCGGATACCGAACGGCAGGCGGTCAACCCCGATTCGAGAGCGGTCCTCAGCGTGTCCCAGCTCAACGACCGGATCGCGTCGGCGTTGTCACTTCCCTCCGAGGGGACGCCCGGTACGACATTCAGAAAGCGATTCGCGAGCAGGACCCCACCGTCGACATCTTGGTGAAGGACACAACCGTCTAGGGGTCGGACGCGCCGACGTCCATCGTGAACGGCATTCACCATCTCGGCCGCTTGGAGGACGTCGATTCGATCATCGTCGGTCGTGGGGGCAGGAGTGATTCGAACCTCCAAGCACTTAACACCGAGAGGGTTGCAGAGGCGATCTTCACAGCCAATATACCGGTGGTTACGGCGATTGGACACACCGATGACCGACTCATCGCGGATCAAGTGGCGGACGAGTACGACCTCGACGAGGGCAGCGGCGAAGTTGTGGAGGTCGAGTAAGTGAATTTGCGCTGTTTCTTAACCAACAGGTGCTCACCAGCCTCCAGATTGTTGGTTAAGACTGTTTTCTGTAGAAGCAACTCATAATTTGGTTATAATCTACCCAACAAACTTGTATCACTTGATGGCCAGAAAGTATTTATTCACTATCCAGCTACCGCACCAATATGTACCGAGACTCAGCCGGTACATACCCATACCCGCACGTATGATTACGAGGTCAGTCACCATTGAGGACATCGATGACCTGTACCTGATGTGGAACGACCACATCAACGCCTCCGCCCTCTATCGCCGCGCCCTCCGCGAGGAAATGGAAGTCCGCGATGTTGATCCCGACGAACTCCGCGATCTCCTCGAACGGGCCCGCGAGCAGGGGTACACCCTCGAAGAGATCGCAGAGGACACCAACCGATTCGACGACCTCCAGTCGCTCGTCGAAGAGCAGCAGAACCAGCCACCGGCTGGAGACGCCACCGATGATTGACCCGCTATGTCACAGGACCAGAGTCCCTCCGACCCTGAGCGTAGCATCGACACCGAGTCACCGCTGACCAACACGATCCCTCGGCAGGCAGCGCTCACCGTCTTTCTCCTGAGCCTGTTCGCCGTCCAGCCGGTCGCCGCCCAAAGCAACGCCGTCTGTAGCGCGGACAACCTTCCGAGCATGATTGAGGGGTTCTTCCAACTGACCACCGCGCTGGGGATCGTCGGTCTCGCCATCGTCTGGCAGGCTGACTCCCTCATCGAGATGTTCACCCTCAATCCAGAGCAGAAGAAGGGCCTGAAGCGGCACAAGCGCTCGGCGATGAAGTCCGCGGTCGTCCTCGTCGTCCTCGGCCCGCTGTACACCGTTGCTGGGTCGATGATGGGCCTCCCGCTGGCGCAGTGTGTCGACCTCGTCCCCTGGTAACCACCCCGTAGTCCCCATCGCGAGCCCTATGAACCATCGAGAGCTCGCCGTGGTCATGGCCGGCTTGCTCGTGACGAGCCTAGTCACGGGTCTCGTCGCCGCTGACCCGCCGCGACCAGGTACGGAAGGGAATGGACTCTCGGAAAACGAGTCGGCAACGCTGTGGTCACGTGATGCGGACAGCTACATCAGCCAGGAGGAGTACCGCCAGCGCTACGGCGAGAACCGTTCCGCTGTCCATCAGGTCGCCAACGGGACGGACGTTACGTTCAAACGGCCGCCCGCGACCGCGGCGACGTGGACGCGCAACGACTTCGAGAACCTCGACGCCGGCGGGGCAGATACGTCCGTGTATCCGCCGCACGCGGACCTTGAGGACGGGGTCTTCATCGAAGACGCCCACGCAACGATTTTCGCGGTCCAGCCCTCTACTCGGGGGCACCTCGAGTCCGGTGAAACCCCACTCTATATCGCGCCGAATGGGACGATGCGGGGGTTCGTTGATTACCGCGTTCGCGTGCCCAACGGGAGTTCCTCCGGCAACACGACTATCTCGTGGTCGCTCACGGAGCACGAGACCGAGGAAGTCCGGTTGAAGAAGGACGGCGAGACCATCGCCGAGCGTGCCGGGTCCCATACGCCTGCCCTCGACTACCAAATCGAGGACGACTGGAGTGCGGATCTCACGCTGGAGGCGGAGATTCGCGTTCGGCTGAAGAAGACTGTCAGGACCGAGCGTGGTAACCGGACGGACACCGACGTCACCTATCGGACGGAATCACGGAACGTCTCCGATTCGATCGCCGTCGAGATCTACGACCTCTCGGCGTATCCCTACTATGCGGAGTACCCGGACGGCGACGGCGGTGTGGCCATCTTCCAGTCGCGGCCGTGGCAGGGATATACGCTCACCGAGGACGGTGAGGCACGAGTCCGTGGCATCTGGCGGTTCTACACGGCTCGGAACACCAACTGGGACACACTCGTTCGGTCGAACCGGATGGATAGCGCCACCGTCGAGTCAGACGCGATTCCGGTGTACGTCCACGCGTATCCGTCACGCATCGGCCCGCGTGCTGAGCCGGTCCGGGACGGCCCCGAACTCATCGAGACATGGGGGACTGACCGCCCGTCCCCCGTCGGCACCATCGGCGAGAACATCAACATCGACATCGTCAACCAGTCGTACACGACGACGTACGGCGTCGCCGTTCGGGCGGAGACCATCGACCGCGAAGCGCTCCACGTTGCGGGGATCGTGCGGGGTGTGAACGCCTCGATTGTCGAACCGGATGGGGGCTCCGAGCGCCAACTCCGGCGCAGCAACCTCACGGTCAAGGTCCTCGAACAGAATCAGTCACAGGCGACCCTCAGAATCGAGCTACGGGACAATCAGACCGACGCCCCAATCACGCTCGACGATAGCCGTCAGTATCCGATTGGCGGAACCACCCGGAACGGGTACATCACCGTCGCAGATCAGCGCGTTGAGACCAACGAATCAGGCGTTGCAATCGTGACGATCGACGAGCCGGGGATCTACACGGCTCGGTACCATCCGGGTTCGTGGCTTGGCCATAATCCCGCGTACGTAAGCGATTCCGCGACGGCACGCTGGCATCCACTTGGGACAATCGACGGCTGGCTTACGCTGGTGTTCGAGGTCGGCTGGCAGCTGCTGCCGTTCTTCGTGATGTTCTACGCCGGCAAGCGACTCTTGCGGATGCTCGGCCCCGAAGAGATCTTCCAGAAAAACCCATGACTCGAAACAATCCCCACATCAGTAGACGGACCGCCCTCCGAACAGTCGCCGGTACCGCTCTGGCGAGCATGGCCGGTTGTATGGATGACAACGGAAGTGCCGGCCCTAACGGTAGTTCAAGTCCAAAAGGTGAATCCGGTGTGTTCCGGCAGGTGACTGTCGAAGGAACAGAACTCATAGTCCAGTTCGATTCGGATTCGGAGTTCGACCAGATCAACCTCATCCAACCGGACGGCGAACTGCTCGGACAGCGGGAGGTCGCCACAGGTTCCCAACAAGTCTCATTTGATATCGGCACAACGTACGCTCCTGGTGAGTACGAAATAGTAGCACTCAGCGGTGAGGAAACAGTTGGTGAGAGCTCGCTTTCTGTCCAGCCAAACCTCGGGATCGTCGAGATGGGCATCGGTAGAAACCAGCCCGAAGAGATGTGGGATGAATCAGAAAGCGAAATCGATGAAGAGGCTTACGTCACACTCGAAAACCAGGGAACTGGGCCCGATGCGGTTACAAAATTGCTCTTCATCGGTGATGTCCCCTATCCGTCCGACGAAGAGGGAACGAACTATGTCGATGATGAAGACGTAAGCGGGACTTACGACCCGGAATCCGATTCCGAGGTCAAGCAGATCATAATCGTGCCCGGGGAGCAAATTACGCTCTATAGTTCACGCTCCCCGTTTGCTTTCGTTCCTGGAGCAGGCACGTCCTGCTCGGAGGAGTCGAAGACTGGTGAGTTTGAACTAATACTCGAGACGCGGGTTAGCAGGGACCGAGTCACCAAAACGTACAGTATCCAGTATTCAGGCGCCCAAGAAACCGATAACTGCGAAATTTCCATCAGTGAGACCTAACCATGGTTGATCTAATCGACGTCGTCCTTGAGGGGTTCAAAGAGGCCGTCGATTGGATTGTCGGCCTCTTCATGCACGGCCTGCGTTCCGGCTATGAGACCCTCACCGAGGAGATGTTTGGGACACCAACGCCGGAGACGGATGGTGCGTTCGTCTTCGGAGAGCCCAGTAATGCCCCGTGGCCGTCAATTCAGGACGCGCTTGTCGGTGGTGAGATCATGTTGATCTCGCTGCTCCTCCTCGTGATGTGCGTTCAGGGGCGTCACACGATCCGTATATTCAATATTGGAAGTGCATACGAGGCCAGACGCACCAAGAAAACTGCTTGGGTCGGCGCGTTTCTGATTATCAGCTGGTACTGGGTCAGTATTCTTGGACTCTACATCGTGGATGGGTTCACAATTGCCCTGATGCCGAGTCTGGGTTCTTTAGCCGATGCAATGCTCAACTTGCTCGAAGTCTCAATCACAAACCCTGGGCTTTCACTCGTATTCGCACTTATTGGAGGACTCTCGATGTGGGCTTTGGAGGCCCTCTACTACATTCGCGAAGTCCTGCTCTACGTCTACGTGTATGGGATGCCGATTGCGTTCGCGCTGGCCTACGGAAACATCCCCGTGCTCTCGGATATCGCGATGGGCTTTAGCAAGAAATTCGTCCCGTTAGCGATCCTGCCTCTGCCTGCAGCAGTGGTGTTCAAAGGATACGACTTGCTGTACTCTCAGAACGCCATCGCTCCGAGTAGTCCGTTTTTGCGGTATCTAGTCGCGGCATCACTCCCACTGATCGCACTTTACCTGACTTGGAAGACGTTCAAATACGCGACCCCACTCACGGCGAAGGTTCTCGGCGGTGCGACCAAGGGAGCGGCTCTCATCGGCGGTGTCGCCGCTGGGGCCTATATCGGTGGCGCCGGCGTCGCGACGACGGCGGCCCGATGGGGACCGAAGGCCGCAGCGGGCCACGCTGTGGCGCAGAAAGCTGCATCTCGGGGCTCGAATAGCGACGAAGACAGCGGGACGCCGTCCTACCGGCGGACCGAGAACGACCCTGGAAGCTACTAACAATCCATGTCCATCGACCAAGACGCAGCCGCACGGCGCATCATGGACCAGTTCGGTGAGGAGAGTCGCATCCCTTCCCTCAACATCGAGGAAGGCGACGTTGGCGTCCTCATCGCCTTCCCGATCGTCGGCCTGTTTGTCGCGGGCCTCACCGGCATCGAATCACTTGCTCTCCCGTTCGTCGCAGGGGGGTTCGGGTTCGGCGTTGCAATCGTCTACGTCTCGCCCGACCACCTCAACGCGTGGACGTGGACGAAAGACGTCTATCGCTACGTCAAGCGCCCCCAGATCACGTTCAGTTCCCCAGAGGAGGCCAACAGTAGTACCAACGAGACAGAGCGCAACGAGGGCGGGCTCGCGAACTACACGCCGTTCAAGCCCGACGAACGAACGCAGGACCTCACGAACATCGAACGGGCGTGGCCGGGGGCTGGTGCGATCCAGCGCGCCGACGGCACGATGGAGGCGTTCATCGAGATCGACCCGGACAACATGGACTTCGCGATGTCCGACGACTGGGCCCAGCTCCAGGACGCCGGCGAGGAGTTCGCCAACAAGGAACTCGACTCCGAGCTCAAACTCCACGCGACAACCCGCTCATTTCCGGTGGAGCAGATCACCGAGACCATCGAGGAGCGCCTCACTGACGAAGACGTCACGGAGAACCCGATCTTCCGGGAACTCCTCGAGGAGTACCGGGAGACACGGCCGAAGGAGATGCGTGACCGGGGCATCCAGCAAGTCCGGTACTACATCGGCGTCCAAGTCAGCCCGATAGAGGTCTACGACCGCTTCCGCGACGAGGGCACGCCGGCCGAGAAGCTGACCCAGTTCCCCGTCATCGGATTCCTCTTCAATCCGTTCGTGACCCGCCGAGAGGACCTTACCGACGTCGAGCGCCGTGCCCAGATGTTCGAGAAGCTGGACAGCCGAGTCAACGACGTGCGGTCGGAGTTCATCCAGCAGGCCTCGGGGTGGTCCGCCCGCCGGCTCGGCACGGTCGAACTCTTCGTGTTGAATATGGACTTCTGGAACGGCCGCGAACACGACTACGACGAAGCCGAGCGCGTCGTTCGCGAACAACCGATCATCGGCCATTCACGCCGGGAGGATGCCCACGATGCGTAACCTCGTCCTCCAGACGGGCAGCGGAGCCGTCGCCCAGCTCACGGAGTGGCTCACGAATCCGACGTCAGTCGAGGGTACAGCCCTCTACATTCTGCTCGCGGTACTGGTCGGAACCGGAAGGAAATTCCTCTGGGACTGGTACAGCGAAGACGACGAGGAAGAGGTCGAGTTCTCGGACCTGCTCGACGAGGAGACCATCGAACAGGGCGCGGCCGAACGCCAGCTCCTCGACGACATCGCCGAGTCACACAAGACGGTGACCGCGTCGGCGGCGATCGAGTGGGAGACGCGTGCGGCACAGGTCGGCGAGCAGTGGACGACGACGCTGTACATCGCCAACTACCCGGACTACCCCAACGACGGCTATCTCTCCGAGCTCTTCGAGATGACCGACGTGCAGTTCGACCTGACGGCCCACATCACGCCGAAGAACCAGGAGCGGGCCCGGAACGAACTGCAGGATATCGCTGACGACCTCCAGGTCGACGCCGACCTCGAACAGAGCGTCCGGAGCGCCTACCTGCAGGAGCGCGCCAACGAGGCCGCAGCGACGTACAAGGCCGTCGAGAACGGCGCGAACGTCTTCGACCAGGGGATGTTCATCACGGTCAGGGCCGACGAGAAGGACGACCTCCAGGATGCTGTCCAGAAGGTCAAAAGCGCGCTCCGTGACGACCCCGCGAACCTCACGCCAAAGACGGCGATCTGTCGGCAGGACCTCGCCCTTCAGTCCGCCGCGCCCATCGGCGACAACGAGTTCGGACGGACGTCGATTGCGCTCGGCGGCGCCGTCGGCGCGTTGCTCTCCTCGCCGCACAACGCGACGATTCTCGAGGAGGGCGGCGTCGAGTTCGGGATTCACAAGGACAACCAGAGCCCGGTGGTCATCGACCCGTTCGCCCGGGACAACGGGTACGCGATGTTCACCGTCGGCGATACGGGCTCGGGGAAGTCGTTCAGTTCGAAGCAGAACTTCATCCGCTCTGTCGAGCAGAGCAAGGGCCGCATCGGCATCATCCTCGAACCGCTGAACAACTGGGCCGGCGTCGCCGAAGCGCTCGACGCCAAACGCATCACCGTCGGCGGAACCCTCGGCCTGAATCCCTTGGAGATCCGGGAGACGCCTGAGCACGTCCAACGGGCGATGGGGGAAGACGCCAGCCCGTTCAACGAGAAACTCGACGACGCGATGAGCTTCCTCACGAACTTCTTCGCGCTTCGCGGCATCTCGTTGGGTGACCGCCGGACGACACTGGAACTCGGGCTCAAGCGGGCGTACAAGCGCAACGGGATCACCGACGACATCTCGACGCACGACAACCCGAGTCCGACGATTCGGGGCATGATGGACGTCTTCGAGGATATGGTCAACAACCCCGAGGAGTTCGTCGTCCGGTCCGATGAGGAGGCCGGGAAGATCAAGGAGGACGCGACGTGGCTGCTTGACCAACTCCGTCCTTTCGAGGCGGACGGCCGCCACGCCAACCTCGGCCAAGAATCGGACTTCGACATCCGAGACGAGAAAGTCATCTACCTCGATCTCGCCCAGCAGGAGGG
Source organism: Halobacterium sp. GSL-19 (assembly GCF_016917855.1). NCBI lineage: Archaea > Methanobacteriati > Methanobacteriota > Halobacteria > Halobacteriales > Halobacteriaceae > Halobacterium > Halobacterium sp. GSL-19. The sequence goes on along the minus strand of NZ_CP070375.1, from coordinate 5,363 downwards.
TAGCGTCGACAGCAGCACGGCGTTGACGATGCAGTTGCTCATCTCGCTGGTGTACGAGCGGGCGAAGGTCTCGGAGAAGGAGGTCGTGTTCTACATCGACGAGGCCCGCTACATCATGCAGGACGCCGCGAGCCTGGCGTTCCTCGAGACGGTGTTCCGCCACCACCGGCATCACGACCTCTCGATCCGGCTGGTCACGCAGACGGTTGACGAGTTCTTCGAGCACGCCGAATCCGAGGCGATCCTTGACCAGTGTGCGGTCAAGCAGTTCCATCGCCTCGACGGGATGGACGAGGAGTGGGCCGACGAGTTCGGGCTGAACTACGCGCAGATGCGATTCGTCCAGGACGCCGTCCCCGGCAACGAGGACGCCGGCTTCTCCGAGGCACTGGTGGGCGTCGACGGCGAGTGGCGCGGCATCCAGGTCAAAGCGATGCCCAAAGAGAAGCAGGTCATCGACTTCGACCCAACCTCCCAAGTTCGGTCCTCGCTGCCCGGTGCCGGAGATGAAGCCGTCGATACCGAGATGCAGGAGTTCCAAGAAAAGCTCGAACATCGAACAACGAACGGAACGGACGAAACGAGCGAACTGAACGAGGATTCAGACGCCGTCGAAGCTGAGCCAGACGGCGGATCTATGGAAGAGACTAACGATGGCTGAGTACCTGCGCGTCACGCCGACATCCGAACGACTCGATCCGGAGAGTATCCCCCGAGTCCTCGACAGCCTCCACAAACTGACCACGCCCGGCTCGTTGGGCCTCGGGGCGAAACTGAACCCGCTCCACAGTGAGACACCACCCCGATTCGAGTTCCTCGCGATCAGCGATGGCCCGGACGACCCAGTAGAGTTCATCTACAGGGCCGATGCGCACCTCGATACGCTCGAAAAGCGCCTCCGTTCCATCTATCCGGCCACGTTCGACATCGAGCGCGTCGACGTCGACGTTGCCGCCCGGCTCATCCAGCCAGTCGAGCTCACACCGCAGGAATTCGTCGACCACTACGAGGCCGGACGGCTGCAGTACGAGTTTGGCCCGGCAGAACAGTACGACACCATTGACGAGGAATCAGTGGACGCCGAATCAGCCGAAGCAGACCCCGTCGTCGACGGCGGGACGGCATCCACGAGAGTCCCCGATCATCACGTTACTATCGGGGACTCAGCCCTCGAACTAGCGCCGCCCGATGCACTTCCAGACGACAACGAAGAGCGACGGGCCATCGAGAAGCCAACGATGACACCGGCAGGAACGATTCTAGCTCGCCCGGCCCAAGACGCTGTCTCGCCGCTCGGTGTCCGGTGGTGTGGCTCCACATCTCGGAAGCAGGACTGGATGACCTTGCTGACGCCGTTCACCGCAGAGGAAACGAACGGCGACCACTCGTCCGTCGACGAACCGGGCGCGGCGCTGGCGTCGCTGATCGACCATCTGATGGAGGCGATAGCGCCGACCGCGTTCCAGGTCGTCTTCCAGCGGCGTGCCAGCTGGCAGTCCGATGCGGAGGTGCGGAAAGAGGGCCTCGTCGACGGCCGGGATACGTTTTTCGAGGAAGTCGTCGGATCATTGTTCGAGGTCGAGGAGCAGCGGAGCGATCAGGACGACCGGCAGCTCAGCGAGGCCGTCGAGAAGCGGATCGAGTACATCGACGCGAAGAACGCCAAACGGTCGTTCACGGTCAACATCCGGGCCGTCGGCGTCCCCATCGACGATACCCGCGACGACCTCGATGGCCGGATGGACTCGCTTCTCCCGGTGTTCGACCCGCTTGATGGCCCGTTCTACGAGGTCGAGGGGCAACGCCTCCGGGACAGCGGCTTCCGTGAGAAAACGAAGGAGAAGAAGGCACGGGCCGCGCTTCAACGCCTCCTCAATCGCGAGTTGACGACTGGCCGGGGGAAGACCCGGCCCGAACTGGTCCTCTGTGGGACGGAGCTCGCGAACTTCGTCCTCGTCCCCTCCTCCGAACAGTTGACCGTCGAAGGGACACGGGGAACTCGTGCCGAACAGCAGAGCCGAAATCCGCTGCCGTGGCCCAATCCCGACCTGATCCAGCAGTTCCAGGAGGGTATGGAGATCGGGTACGCCCTCGACGAGAACGGTGAGCCACGGCCGGACCCGATCCAGATCCCGCCGGACCTGTTGCCGACGCATTACGGGCGGTTCGCGTCGACTGGTGGTGGGAAGTCGAAGGCCATCATCAACGACGCTCTCTCGCTCCGCGAGTCGACTGGTGGCCCCGTCGTCCTCGTCGATCCGAAGGGGGACGGCATGTGTGAGAACTACCTGCGCTGCCACTACGAGCGGTTCGAAGGCCTCGACGACGTCTACCACTTCCGCGTGCCGGAGACCATTCCGGCCTTCTCCTTCTTCGACATCCGTCCCGCGCTCGAGGCCGGTCGCAACCGTGAGGACGCGATTCAGGACAAGGTCGATCACTTCCACGACATCCTCCGGATGATTATGGGCCGCGAGCAGTACGGCCAGGCGTTCGTCGCGAACGAGATTCTGAGCTACCTGATCAAGGCGTTGTTCGACGAGGAGTACGGGAGTGACGTGTTTGGGCTGGACGACCTCTTCGCCGCCGCGCTTCGAATGCAGCGCGAGCAGACGATTCCCCTTGTCTCTGCGGACAACCAGAACATCGAGGAATCGCTGACCCGCCACTTCGCGAAGGACAACCACCAGTTCCAGGTATCGATGGACGCGGTCGGGAACCGCCTCGACAAGCTCAAAGAGGACGCGCACCTCCGGCGGATCTTCAGCCACGTCCCCAAGCAGAACGACGCCGGCGAGTACGTCGACAACCGCTTCGACTTCCGCGAATTCCTCGATGAAGATGCGACCATCATCTTCGATCTGGGCGACCTTCGCCCGGAGGCACAGCGAGCGATCACCCTGCTCCTGTTGAGTAACCTCTGGGACGCCGTCCAGGTGCGCCGGCGCGACGGTCAGACCGACTACGAGAAGCTCACGAACCTCATCATCGAGGAGGCTGCACCGGTGGCGTCGACGAAGCTCGTCTCCGAGCAACTCCTGCCGCAGGGCCGGTCGTTCGGCCTGAGTATGGGGCTCGTGATGCAGTTCCCCGAGCAGGTGCGGAATCGGAACGAGCGGGCCTACGACGAGGTGTTGAACAACATCAAGACGAAGCTCATCGGGAACATCTCGATCGAGCGTGATCTCGCAGAGTCGCTTGCCCACGAGGACCTCAGCCCGACCGACCTCCGTAACCGAATCAACACGCTCCCGAGTGGGGAGTGGATCGCCCAGCTCCCGAGCCCGTCGTTCGGGGAGACTGGGCCGCCGCCGTTCTCGCTGCAGCCGCTCCCAATTGCGCCGGGGCATCCAGAAAGCGACCAGCCGCTCACAGAGCCCCAGAAAGACCATTTCAAGTCCGTGTCCCGGCCACGGATGGTCAAGCGGACACAGGCCCAGTATGGGCTAGCAGAGGCGACTGAGTCGAACACTGCTTCGGAGGAGACTGGCTGGGGGAGTACGGGAGCCGACACTGCAGGCTCGGCTGCCGACGGCGATGCAGCAACCGACCCGACGCAATCCGCGTTCATCAGCGAATCGACGACCAAGGACGCATCGACCACCCAGCCCGAGGCGGACAGCAACCCAGATGCAGACGAGTCAGAGATGAGCCCCCTGTTCGGGCAGGCTACCGAGACGGACGGGGAATCAGCTGGTGACCAAGCAGCGGAGCCGAAAAACAGGGCAACGCCCGTTCAGGAAAGCAGCGTGCCCGTTCCCGATGACGAGCTCCGACAACGCGGGCTCAGTCGAGACGACGTCCGGTTCCTGAATCGCGTCCTCGATGTGGTGAACAGAGAAGACGACGAGTACACGCTGCTGGACAGGATGAGCCAGCTTCGGGACGAATACGAGGATCTCCACATAGAGCGGCTCACGGAGCAGGACCTCGTTGAAGCGGACTCCGCAGCAGGTCGCAAGTACTATACTGTCCTCCCGGACGGCCGCGACCTCCTTGGGAGAGAATTGAAAGCGGGCCCAGGAGCGGGCGATCTCGGCGAGAAAACGCCACACAAAGTGGGTGTCCGCCTCCTCGAGCTGTGGCTCCAGCAGCGGGACGACGTCGTTCGCGTGGAACCGTACTACGAAACCGACGACGACACGGTACTGGACGTGGCCGGCTTCGACGAGGACGGCGATCTCGTCTGGGCCGGCGAAGCAGAGCTCGCGAGTAATAACCGGCACGCCCCGGTCGAGGATTACGACAAACTCAGCGCGGCGGACGCCAAGGCGATCTGGGCCTTCAACAATCGCGAAACGGCGCTCGACGTTCTGGATAGCCTTGCCGACGTGGATCGGATCGACGAGCGAGTCAGCGGGCGGGCGGCCCGGTCGTTTGCGACTATCAGAGACGCCGTTGGAGACTTCGATGCTGCGGGCCTGACCACCGTTCGAGGCTTCAAAAATCTCGATCAAGACCTCAACCAATGACCTGGCGACAGGCGACCCGCAAGGAGATTCACGCCTACTACGCCGAGGAGTTCCCCCGCTACCTGGATGATCTGCCGGAATTCATCACGGCGACCGGCCCGAAACAGTACGCCGTCGCCTTCCGGGATTCCTACCCAGTTCGCAAAGACGAGGTGCCGGACAAGGGCTTCATCCGGCGGGATACGTGGCAGACAGATGCGTCAGAGGATCGAACGACGCCCGAGTTCGAGGACTTCGAGGACGTCGTTGAGTTCATTCGGCATCCAGCTCGCAACGACCCGCTGGGGCGGAGTGAATTCGCGCTTGCTGATCCGGAGGTACTGGAGCAGCCGGACCCACGGCCCGACGCCGTTTACTACGCGCTGGATCACTGGGAGCGACCGTGGGTCCTCCTCGTCGATATCGACGCCAAGGAGATCGCCCGAGAACGAGCTGCGGATGCCGTCTCGGACGACGTCGACGATCGAGATGATGAGGCGCTTCTTGACGCCGCCGGCATTCTCGACGCCGAGCCAACCGGGTATCCGTACGCCTTCGAAGACGTCAACCGTGCCATCGAGTACGGGTTCGAAGTGCGCGATATCTTCGAAGACGATTTCGATGCCGAGGAGACGATGGTCGTGTACAGCGGGCAGGGTGTCCACGTCTACCTCCTTGATACGGACCCGGCGCACCGGTACGATGAGCAGAGTCACGAAGTGTTGAACGACCTCCTCCTCGAGACGTACGACATCCCGATCGACCCCGTCGTGACGGCCGATCGCCGGCGGGTCGCCCGACTGCCCTACTCGCTGCACGCCGACGTCTGTAGCATCGTTCAACCCATCGAGAGCCCGGCGTTCGACGTTCGCTCGGCGACACCCGAAGTGATCGACGAGTAAGTTAGCTCAC